>JAQBZB010000240.1 GCA_027622275.1 Planctomycetota bacterium
GGTTCTCTCGAAGTTCACGAGAACCGCACGCTAGCGCGTGGCGGCTGATGAATAATCCGCGCTATGATCACGGCGATCGATCAATCCAATCCGGTCGCGAGGATACCGGCGAGCCCCTCGACATAGCTCGGGTAGCGATACGTAAAGCGCAGCCGTTCGCGCAGCAGCGTGCTGTCGATCCGCTTGTCAGTCGAGCCCCGACCCGCGGACGATGAGCCCGCCAAAGGATCTTCGAATCGCGGCTCCGGCGAATTCGTCATGCTCGCCAACTCGCGATAAAAGTCGCCGCGCAACACCGGATGGCCGTCGGAAACCAGCAGCAACTCCGGCGGCTCCAACTGGTCCTCGGCCGCCAGAACGATCTGAACTGCATCATCAACGTGGATCAGATTCAAGTAGCCATTTGCAGACGCGGCAATGGGTCTTCCCGCAATGACATCCTGTAGCTTGGGCAATCGATCAGGTCCGTAAATCCCCGCAAGTCGCAGGATGACAGTACGCTGGCCAATCGAGTGCTGTTGTAACAAGTCCTCGGCGGCAAGACACGCCTTGCCGCCTTCGCGCACGGGCTCGCAGGGAGACTGTTCGTTGACCGACTGCCCGTCGTTCTGTGCGAAGACGCCGGTGGAGCTGATATAGATGAATCGCCGCGGCAGCACCGGCAGCTGATCGAGCGTGCGCCGCAGTCCTTCGACATGGACGTCTCGAATCGCCTTCCTAGCTGTCCGATCAAATCCAACGGCGAACAGCACGGTATCGATTTCGTCACAATCGCGCAGCTCGAACGAACTCGTCACATCTCCGACAATCGGCCGAATCCGATTCGCCGCAAGCTCCGCCGCCCGCTGCGAAGATCGTGTCAGCGCAAGGACTTCCTGGCCGGCATCAAGCCAAGCCAGTGCGACACGACGTCCCAAGTACCCGCAACCGAGAATGAGCTTCTTCATTTGGCACAACCATTATGATTGGTAATTCCGGGGAATCGATACACAAAGTGCGGGAAATGTCTTTACCTATACGGTATCATTCAAGTGCCCCTTGCAAATCCGCCGCATTCCCGGCACTGTAGTCTTCGGGGAGAGACTCAAAAGATGTTTAATCGAAGTCATTCATATCGACTGTTGCGGGTTGTTCTCGTACGTGGCCTTTCGCTCCGCGAAAGGACGCTCGTTCGCGGAGCGAACGGCCACGTACGATCCAACGCAGTCGTGCTCAGCGCTACGGTGATCGTTATCGCGTGCATAACATCCGCGCTGCCGAGTCAGGCCGAAGAAGCCCGATCTCAAGCTACTCGTGAAACAGCCACGCCGCTCGCTTCGTTACTCCAAGGCGACGCCCCACAAAGCCTGGCCGATCTGAAGGCAATCCAGACACACGTCCAAAACTTGATCCAACAAGTATTGCCAACCACGGTTGCGGTGCAAGTTGGCCTGGCCCAAGGCAGTGGTGTGATCATCAGCGCCGAAGGCTTCGTACTGACCGCCGCGCACGTTACGGGCGAGCCGGGTAGAACAGCTAGGTTGGTGCTTCAAGACGGGACTGTAGTCTCTGGTACCACGCTGGGCGTTTACCGCACACTCGACGCGGGACTCATCAAGATCAACCAGACACAACCCGCACGCGAGTGGCAATATGCGACGATGGGTGACTCGAACAACGTGGCACCGGGCCAATGGTGTTTGGCCGCTGGACACCCTGGCGGATTTCAAGCCGATCGTCCTCCGGTCGTGCGACTGGGACGTGTGCTTTCGCTCAACGACAACTCGACGATCACCACTGATTGCACGTTAATCGGTGGAGACTCGGGTGGTCCGTTGTTCGGCATGGATGGCAAAGTGATCGGAGTCAACAGCCGGATCGGCAATCCCTTGACCGTGAATTTGCATGTGCCCGTGAACACTTTCCGCACCGAATGGGACCGCTTGGCGCGAAGTGATTCGTGGGGACACACTCCCGGCCGCGATCCGTTCATCGGTGTACAAGGCGGACCTGAATCCAACGATGCGACAATCCACCGTGTCTTCCCTGGCACACCCGCGGCGGACGCTGGACTCAAACCCGGTGACCTCGTGCTGCGGTTTTCCGGGCGACGCGTCGCGGACTTTACGACGCTGCAGAGCTATGTGAGCGATGAAGAGCCTGGAAATCGAGTGACCGTCGTCATCCAACGAGACGAACGGACGCTCGAACTTCAGTTGGTCATCGGCGCGCGGAACAACTAGCGGTCTTTCGACGAGGAACTTCAACGATGCTACGACGAAGAACTTCTTTGTACGCCGTCGCGATTTGTTGTTTACTAGCCGGCAATGTACAGGCAACCGAACCCGCCGCGAGTAATTGGCCGGCCGGCATCCGTTTGTTGCCGGGCGAGAATGAACGGAGTCACCGCTCGATCAGGGCGGCGTTCCGCGAAGCGGTCAGCCACGCGAACGAATGCACTGTCAGTGTTCGTTCCGACGGCTCGCAGGTCGCGCTCGGAACCATCATCCACGCCGATGGCTACGTCGTTACCAAAGCCAGCGAGCTGCCGGAGAACGTCACCTGCCAGTTGAGCGACGGACGGCAAGTAGCCGCGAAGCTCGTGGCACTCCATCCTGACTACGATCTCGCGCTGCTGAAGGTAAATGCTTCGCGACTCCCCGCGATTCATTGGGGAGATTCCAGTCAGCTGAATGCCGGCAGTTGGCTGGCCACGACCAGCCTGACCGAAGAACCTACCGCCATCGGGATCGTCAGCTCGCCGGCTCGTCCCTTGCCAAAGCCGCAAGCGATGCTCGGCGTGGGGCTGGAGCAGTTCGGGGAACTCCCACGCATTAACCGAGTCATCGACGGCAGCGCCGCCGCCAACGCGGGTTTGCAAATCGGCGATGTCATCGCCAAAGTGAACGGCCAAGCGATGGACGGACCGCAAACCGTCAGCGCCACGATTCGCAACCTGCTTCCGGGCGAACGCGTCTCGCTGGTCATCAAGCGCCGTGGCCGATCGCTTTCGATTCCGGCGATCCTGGGCGACGCAACTCGCATCGGCAACCTGGAGCAAGTCGAGTTGATGGAAAGTCTCGGCGGACCGCTGAGTCAACGGCGAACCGGCTTTCCGTACGTGCTGGAACACGATACAGTACTGCGTCCGAAGGATTGTGGTGGGCCACTAGTCGATCTCGATGGCAACGCCGTCGGAATCAACATTGCTCGTGTGAGCCGAGTCTCCAGTTACGCCCTTCCGGCCAGCGCGATCAAGCCGATTCTGGCCGACATGATGGCCGGCAAGTTCCCGGCCCCGACAAATGGCCTGGCTTTGGAAACCGTCTCCGCGGGTGAATGACATCGACGAGGAACAGGATGCCTGAACGAATCGAGAAGCTACGCGCCATGGTCACCGAGTTGGAGGCTGAACTGGCCGCACTCACGGAACTGGACGATGCAACCCGCGCGTTGCTCGAAGAAACAGTGAGCGAGCTGCAAGCGACTCTCTCGAAGCAGCCAGCCGAGATCGAACATCAATCGCTAACGGAGCGGTTAACCGAGTCCGCCGAAGCATTCGAGTCGTCGCATCCGACGTTATTCGGGATCGTCAAGCGGACGATTGACGCGCTCGCTCAAATGGGCATCTGAGCCGGCCGAGCGATGAACCTTCAGCGACTTGCCGCTCGGCACAATCGGGATGACGTCGACCTTGCCGCGTTCCAGGTGTTCAACGCGGTCGATCAAAGCGTCGATCAGATCGACCAATTCGTTCCCGGCATCTTCGCCGACTTGAACACACAACGCCTTACGGATGCGTTGACCGCTGGAACGCGTGGACAGTGAACATTGCACGAAATCGTCTCCTGAGTCCGTCCTGCCTGCCCCGCAGAACGCCAAAGAAATGTAGTTACGCAAGCGTAGGTCACGAATTGTTTCGCGGCAACGTTCGTCGCCTTTCGCTCCCAGGTTGTGAATCTATTCAGCGTAGCGTCAGATATTTGTCAGCGGCACGGCGCTAGCCCAATGCCACCACTACGTCCGATTGTTTCGCGAACTGAGTGGCATTGGGCTAGCGCCGTCGGCTCAGTTGCGCCGCAATTCACGAGCTGTCTGTTGCATCATCCTCTTCAATCGTCGACAACACAGGCCGATCGAAGCTGCCGCCATCCGATGGCCGGAGGGCCAATGTCCGCAACGTCAGTGCGACGGCTCGGATCTCCATTTGCGGGACTCGCAGCAGGAAGACAAGCGCCAGCAAGCGGGCCGCGGACGAGAGCCCAAATAGTTGCAGATACGAGTCGCGGCTTTCTCCGACCAGCGCCAGCCAGCCGGCTCCCAGCACGGCACCCAAGACCAGCGCCAGCGCATTGGAAAAATTGTAGATGGTCAACAGACTGGTCCGCTCGTGTCGCGGAATCGTCTCGAAGAACAGGAGGAAGAAGGCCAGTTCGTACGCCGCCCACGTGACGCCGCCAAAGACTTGCAAGAACGACAGGTAAAGTATGTCGTGCTCGACCCATTGCAACGCCAACCAGCCGCCGGACAGCGGCACGATGCCGATCCCACCGATCCACATTAAAACGCGAACTCCCGCGTGCTTCGCCAGCCGTCCCCAGGCTGGCAGCGCGATCACTTTGCCGACGAATCCCAGTGAGATCAGGAACATGTACTCGGTGTAAGTCATCTTTTGGAGAGAGAGCATAAACGGCGCGAAGTAAGGTCCGGCCAGTTGGACCGCGATTTGCACAGCGAACAAATACATCAACAACCGGCCACCCGCGTGCCCTCGCAAGCCGAGTGTGACTTGCCGCAAACTCTTGTGTCCTCGCGCGGCTCGTCCGGCCGACGGTTCGCTCTGGCGATACAGCGCGGCGGCGCTCACCAGCCGAAAGACGCCTGCGAGGACAAAGATGACCATGAAGGCGGTGACGACGAATGCCTGCTGCTTGGCATAAGCCAACAACAAACCGCCGGCTGCAAATCCAACCAGCAGGCAGGATTGCGAGACGCGCGATCGCCAGGCAAAGAAACGCGTTCGAATCACCGGCGGAATGATTTCCTCGGCCCACGTGTTCCAGGCCGGCCCGGTCGCCAAGCCGCTGGCCCAGTAGAGTGACGACGCCGCGTAGAGCACGGCCAGTTGCCAGCCTCCCGCAATTGCTGCGACCGGGAGCAGCAACAGGCAGACGGCTTGGGCGACCGCACAGCCGACAATCCAAACTCGATGCGACCCGAGCCGCCGGACGCACCAAGGGGCTGCGAGCTGTAACGTGGCACCGATCAACATCGGGAACGCGGCGAGCAAGCCCGTTGCGATCTCGCTCACGCTCAACGCCAGCGCGAACGCCGTCAGATACGTCTCGCCCAGCCCGACCATGAAGCTGTAAGCGCCCGCGTCGACGATGCTCGAACGCAGATTGTTGCTTAGGGTAGCCCTCGCGCTCCGTCGCGGCATGGCACTGCCTTCGAAACTAGCGGATTCGGCGTGTGTTTGAGTCCAGTTGGATTCGTATCAGAATCCCGGCAAACTCGCTACGGGGGATGTGGCCTTGCCAACCGCGAATTGAGACGGAATTGTTGCATTGGCGGCGGATGTCAGCGACCATAAGCAGACCTTAACTGGTCCTTTCCCGCTGTAAGGGAGTCATGTAATGAATCGCTTTGTGCTGTCGTGTGGCTTGAGTCTGCTGTGTCTCGTTCCTGCGTTTGGTGAAGAGAAGCCCGCGCTTGATACCTCTCGCGGCGACGCCATGATCGCCGAGTATTTTTGTGTCGGGACGGATCGGCTGCGGGATGCGTGCCTGGCGGAGATCGAGTCTGCCGAGGATTGGCAGCAGAACAAACAGCGTTACCGCAGCGAGCTTCTGGAGATGTTGGGTCTCGATCCGCTGCCAGAGAAGACCGATTTGAAGCCAGTTGTTACGGGCAAGGTTGAACACGATGAGTTCACGGTCGAGAACGTCCACTTCCAGTCGCGTCCTGGCTTGTACGTCACCGGCAATCTGTATGTGCCAAAAAACATTGACGGCAAGCTGCCCGCAATCTTGTATGTCTGCGGTCATGGCCGAGTCGCGAAAGACGGCATCAGTTACGGCAACAAGACTCACTACCAGCATCATGGCGGCTGGTTTGCCCGCCATGGCTATGTCTGCCTGACGATCGACACGCTGCAACTCGGCGAGATCGAGGGCGTGCATCATGGGACTTACAATCACAACCGCTGGTGGTGGTTGAATCGAGGCTATACACCGGCGGGCGTCGAGGCGTGGAACTGTGTGCGGGCACTCGACTATCTGGAAACGCGGCCCGAAGTCGATGCTTCGCGATTCGGTGTGACGGGGCGCAGCGGCGGCGGCGCGTACAGTTGGTGGATTGCGGCGATTGACGAGCGGATTAAGTGTGCCGTGCCGGTGGCCGGCATCACCGACTTGCAGAACCATGTCGTCGACGGCTGCGTCGAAGGCCATTGCGACTGCATGTATATGGTCAACACGCACCAGTGGGACTATGCCAAGGTTGCGGCCTTGATTTCGCCTCGGCCCCTGCTGATCAGCAACACCGACTCGGACGGCATCTTCCCGTTGGACGGCGTCGTGCGGACGTTTGAAAGAGTCCGGCGGATCTACACGCTGCAAGGCGCGGCTGAGAAAGTGGCACTTAATATCACCGCGGGCGGCCACAAGGATACGCAAGAGTTGCGTGTGCATGCTTTTCGTTGGTTCAACCAACATTTGAAGGGGGACGACTCGCTGATCGAGAAGACGGCCGTAAAACTCTTCGAGCCGGAACAGCTCAAAGTGTTCGCCGAGAATCCCAGCGACGAGATCAATACGAAGATCGACGAAACCTTCGTGGCTCAGGCGAAGCCAGTGCTTCCCGCCACGGAAGACGAATGGGCAAAGCAACGGGAGAGTTGGCGAGCTTTACTGCAAGAGAAGTCTTTCGCCGGTTGGCCCCAGGAAAATCAATTCGGCGATTCGCGCGAAGTATTCAATGTCGTCAACGAAGGAATTCGCTTTCGCGCCATTGACTTCACGAGTCAGGAGGCGATCGAACTGCGATTGTACATCGTCGAGCGAGCTGAATTGGCAAAGCGGGATTTGGTCGTGTTGAATGTGCTCGACGACAAGGGCTGGAGCGAGTTCCTGGCCGAGACGCGCGTCGCGTTCGAGAAGCAACTCGATGGCGAAACCCTTCCCGAAGCGGCTAGCGAGGCATTCACGCAGACGCAACAAATGCTCAAGTCATCCGCCTGGACGATGGCGTATGTCGCTCCCCGCGGCATCGGGCCGACAGCCTGGGATCAAAGCGAGCGGAAGCAAACGCAACACCAGCGGCGTTTCTATTTGCTCGGCCAATCCTTGGACGGGATGCGCGTCTGGGATGTGCGTCGCGCGGCCCAAACCCTGCGGGGAACCGAAGGCTTTGCGGACGTGCCGCTGTGGTTGCAAAGCCAGCGCCAGATGGCGGGCGTCACGCTCTACGCCTCGCTCTTCGAACCAGAGATCACGCGGTTGGATCTGCACGAGTTGCCGACGTCGCATCGAGACGGGCCGTTCTTTCTCAATGTGACCCGGTTCCTCGATTTGCCTCAAGCGGTCGCGATGGCGGCGGAACGCAGTCGCGTGGCGCTCTATAGCGCCAATCCAGCAGCTTGGGAGTACGCGGAACAAGTCGGGCAACTCCTTGGTTGGGATGCAAAACAGTTACAAATCCGCAAGCCCGTTGCCGGGACGCCGGAAGGCGATTAGGGTCGCTGCGACGTTACCTGCATGTCCCGTTGTGTCCTGTTCAATCCCCTATCAGAGACTGTGAGTTCCCATGCACCCTTGGATCGCCGACCGCACCAAAGCCTTCGACAGCAGCGGCATTCGCAAGGTGTTTGACCTAGCGTCCCAACTCAAGGACCCAATCAACCTCTCGATCGGCCAACCCGACTTCGATGTGCCGGAGCCGATCAAGGAGGCGTGCATCGAGGCGATCCGATCGGGCAAGAATGGCTACGCGCTGACACAGGGGATGCCGGTCCTGCGAGAAAAGTTGCAGCAGCGAATCGACGACGAATACGGCCACGCCAACCGCAAGGTGTTTGTCAGTTCCGGCACAAGCGGCGGGTTGGTTCTCACGATGCTGTCGGTGATCAACCCGGGCGACGAGGTGATCATCTTCGATCCGTACTTCGTCATGTACACGTCGTTAGTGCGGTTGGCCGGAGGTGTGCCCGTACTGATCGATACCTATCCCGACTTCCGCATCGATCTCAATCGCGTTGCCGCGGCGATCACGCCGAAGACGAAAGCGATCTTGGTCAACAGTCCGGCCAATCCAACAGGTGTCACGGCCACGGAATCCGAATTGCGAGGTCTCGCCGAGCTGGCTGCCGAGCGAAATGTCGCTCTTGTCTCCGACGAAATCTATCGTTCGTTCACTTACGACGACCCATTCGTCTCGCCCGCCAGGTTCAACGACCAGACGATCGTGATCGACGGCATGTCCAAGAGCCACGCGATGACGGGCTGGCGGCTGGGGTTCGTGCATGGTCCGGCGGAAGTGATCGAGACGATGATCAAGCTGCAACAGTACACGTTCGTTTGCGCTCCGCAGCCGGCCCAGTGGGCGGGGGCGGTCGCGATGGATGTGGACATCAGCGAACACGTCGCGGAATATCGTAAGAAACGCGACATGCTGGTGGACGGCTTGTCCGATCTGTACGAAGTCGCTCGCCCCGGAGGAGCCTTTTACGTTTTTCCAAAAGTGCCATGGGGCAAGGGTTCGGAGTTTGCTGCCCAAGCGATCGAGCACAACTTGCTGATCATTCCCGGTAACATCTTCAGTCAGCAGGACACGCACTTCCGCATCTCGTACGCGGCCGATGATCGCGTGATCCAACGCGGGATTGAAGTGCTCCGAAAGCTTGCGACTTCCGCGCATTGATGCGTCTGGCTTGCCCCCCATCAATCATTTGCCGGCAAGCGTTTTGGTCGGAAGTTGCTTGCCCGATGGCCGCTTCCTGCCACGTCGTAACTGGTGCCCCGCGTCGATCGCCTCTTGCTCATTGAGGTAAAGGACGAGATCTCGCGGCGAGCGGTCGTAGACTTCCCGCCATTCGTCGATGGCCGCCGTGTACTTCTTCGTCGAACTCCGGCTGACGATACGTGGCTCGTATTCAAAGTCGCAGTAAACGCAACGGACGGTCAGCGGCTGCTGGTCGACGATCCAGAACTTGGGGATCACGTAGCGAGCTTCGTTCGCTTGCCGCGTGACGCACTTTCCATTGGTGCAACGCAAGCCTTGAGCGTTCGAATAAAGTGAATAACGCGGCTTGCGGCTTTGCGACAACAGCGAGGGGAAGAGTTCGAGCAGGCTTGCAATCAAGGCCATCCGCACCGGAACGCCGTACGCCGCTTGCTTGAAATAAACGCCGCGGGGATCTTCGTCCAAGTCATAACTCAGTTCGTCCACGCGCGGCAACGGGTGCATCACCTTGGTTTGACGGTAGCGTTTGTCTTTCAAGAGCGCCGCATCGATGGCCGGATACTCGTCGCCGACACCACCTTCATGACGTTCCTTCTGATACCTCGTCGCATAGAAAAAGTCGACGCTTTTCATCTCGCGAAGCTTTCGACGCTGCTCCAAGCTGAGCTTGAACCAGACGTCGGCCTCTTCTCCCGTCCACAACGTCCGCTGATGAGGGCCCTCCGGCGTGACGTACACGAATTCCGGAAAGTCATCGTCATGGAGGTCTTCGATCTCTTGCTTGCGCAGCAGGAGGCAACCATAGTCGCGCGCCAAGCGTTGTTTCACGTGATCGGGCAAGTCGCATCCGGGCGCGTGTGAAGGGATAATCCTCGCGCCGAATCGAGCCAAGGCATAAACCAACGAATGAACCGTGCGACCGTGTTTTAGGTCGCCTCGTAACTCGATGGTGACGTCTTTGAACGACAGGTCCTCGTCTTTCTCCTTCTGACGATGCGCGGCGCGAAGCGTGTAGAGATCGCACAGTGTTTGCGTGGGATGTTCGTGCCCGCCATCGCCTGCATTGATGACCGGGAGATCCGTGTAGTCGGCCGCGACCTGAGCCGCGCCTTCGTCGGAATGTCGAATGACCACGATGTCCGCATAGTTCTCGACGACCCGCACCGTATCGGCGATCGTCTCGCCCTTTGCCGCCGACGACGAAGTCACTTCGGCGGACGAGATGACCTGGCCGCCAAGCCGCAGCATCGCCGATTCGAATGAAAGACGAGTCCGCGTGCTGGGTTCGTAGAACAAAGTCGATAGAATAAAGTCTCGAGCGAGAGTGCGGCGGCCTCGGACGCGATGTGGTTTGCCGGGCGTGGCCATTTCGTCAAGGAAGCGATCGGCCAGCTCGAAGATCGCCTCAATCTCGTCGTTGTCGAGATCTTCAATGGAGACAAGGCTACGCGTCATGTGCAACGACTCATATCTGGGGAGAGGAGTGACCGGCTCGCTTCTCCGTGATTGTATCAGCGGGCAACGGTGTCACAAGCCGCTCCATCGGCGGTCGGCGACATGAACGAACCGGCGATCATCGCGTTATTGAGCGAGTCATCGACGAAGAAGCGTCGTTGGCGGGGACTGCTCTCCGGAGTGAACTGCAAAGTGATTGCCGGTGCAGATCTGACGTCGAGTGGCTTGGCGGCTGACATCGTCATCACGGACAGCCAGAGCCAACTCGACGACAGCCCGTCCTGGAGGGGCCAGAGCGGCATCTTTGGAATCATTGCGATCGGTGCCGAATTGGCGGCTGATGTTGTGTTTTCCGAACAGCCGTCCGAGCGTGAGTTACGGCTCGCTTGTGACTTGCTGTACGAGATTGTTCAACTCCGCCGTGAGCGGGCCGCAAGTCAGCAGACGCAACAGATGCTGACCGAGATTGCCGAGCTGGACGCACTGACCGGCGTCGCGAACCGTCGAGCTTGGGATGCTGAATGGGCTCGTCGAACTGAGCGCGACAACGAAAGTGACGAGTCGCAGTGCCTGATGCTGATCGACTTGGATCACTTCAAGGAGGTGAATACGACCCACGGCTATGCGGTCGCGGACCAGGTGTTGCAACAGGTGGGCAATGTTCTCACGACGAGTGTCCGAGCGGGAGACTTTGTGGCTCGCATTGGCGGCGACGAGTTCGGAGTCCTGTTATCGAATATCTCCGTCGAGCGTGCCGGATCGGTCGTGGATCGGATCCGCGCGAGCATCGAGGCATCACTGCGGCAAGCTGGTTCAGTCGTCGTTACGGCCACGGCTGGTTTCGCCGTACGGCAGCGGAGCGAAGACGCCGAGAGTTTGTTTGCCGAGGCGGATGCCAATCTGCGGCAAGGCAAAGCCGCTGGTCGGAATCGGACGGTCGCTAGCACGTAGCGTCTTCTCCCTGATTCTTTTCAGTTCCTCTCAACCCCGTCAGCGAATCTGCCGATGAAGCCGGCATTAACGATTGCGCAGACTAGGGAGGCGTCTGGGTCTGGCGTTCATTCTTACCATGAATGGAGCAACAGAAATGCATCGGTGCCACTTCCTGTTCATTCTCAGTGCTTGCTTTGCAACCACCGGTTGCACCACCTTGACTCCTCCGATTGGCGATATCTTTGCGGTCAGCGACGATCAGGCTGCCCAAGAGTTCAAAACCTCGGATAGCGAGCCAAAGTCTCTTGAACTTGCGCCGCCGCCGGACGTCCCCTCGTTTGTCGTCGAGTTGCGCGGCACGAATAACGAGTCGCAAAAGTTCAAGAGACCTTTGACCGACGAAGGCACCTTTATCCAAGGCGTGCTAGTGCAGTCAAACGCACTAAAGCACTTCGGCCGTGTGAAGATCGAACTGTGGCGTCCGAGACCCGATGGGGGCGGCTACTACAAGATCGATATTCCCTATGATCGCAAGCAGAGGACGGTGCCTCCGACATACGACTATGCGATTCGCGAAGGTGATCGGCTGATCTTTATGAAGGACGAGTCCAGCATATTGGACGATATGCTTGGTTCGATCGGCAAGTAGGTCTTGCCCATACTCGATGCCTGATTGCCAAACCCTTCGTCACGTTGCGACGCGCCAGCGGGCGTTGAACAGCCCGACCATAATCGACAGCAGAAGCAGGTTCAGTGCGACGGTGAATGCAACATAAGCTCCATACAGCAGCCAATTGCCTCTCTCCGCGTCCGCTTCGTCGCTCGGGACCAAATCCATGTCGAGCGGAATTGCGAACGAAGCCGCGAACGGACTCGTGATGCCTGTCCACGCGACGTACTCGGTGGCCGGATGCGAAGGGCGGAACGCGACCGCAAAGAAATTCACTGCCAACGGCACGCAGAACAGAACGATGATGACCAAGTACGAGCAGATCAAGCTCGTCGCGGTTTTCTGGAACAGCACCGAGCAGAAAAGTGCTACGGTCGCCGTCGTAAGACAAGTCAGCAGCACGATCGAAAGGTAGCCGACGACACAGTGCAGGTTCGTCCAATAGGACGACACCATCAAGCACGCTAACAGCACCGGCCAGAGCAGGAACATGGTCAGCACGGTCGAGACGCGCAGACCGGCCATCAGCTTGCCCGACAGGATTTGCCAGGGCGTAATCGTGGTCGTGAGCAAGAGATCCAACGTCTCGCGTTCGCGCTCGCTGGTGACGCTGCCCGCTGAAAACACCGGGCCGACCAGGACGTTGAACAGCACGACATAGCTGATGTACCAAGCCGCGTATTGGGACCAGATGTAAAGACAAACGGCCATCAGGGGAATCGCGAGTACCATGCTGACTTGGATCACCAACCGCAGCATCAACGTGCCCTGGCTGAAGATCTCGCTGCGGATCTCCTTGTCGTAGACCGGATTCGCGCCGTCCTCGAGCAAGTCTTCCCGCTTGCCGGGAGCGAACAGCCGGTCTGGAAACTGATCCCGCTGAATCACGAGCCCGACCGCCTCTTGTGCCTCGACTTCGAGATCGACCACTTCGTTCCCTTCGCTGCCGACATCGGGCGGATGCAGCAACCGCGAGGAAGTATTCGCCAGCAACGCGATGCAAATTGCGAGGCCGACAATGGGCAACACGGTCACGGTCAGCAACAGCCGTAGCGAACCCAAGTCTGACAGCATGTACCACGTCAGCACGCCGACCAGTGCCAACGGCAGGATCAGCAGATAAGACACGACCAGCGAAGCAGACGTCCGCTTAAAGAAGCTGCTGCACGCCACACTGATTGCGCCGAACGTAATCACCGAGACGATCAGACCCAAATACGCCGCCAGCACTTCATACGGCGATACGCCTCCCAGTGGCAAGCACAACATCACGATCGGTAGCGACGCGAAGACCAGTACCGCGAGGTGCGTCAACGAGGCCACCATCTTGCCGATGACGATTGCAGCCGGGCGCAACGGACTGGCGAGCAGCATCTCATACGTTTTGCGTTCCTTCTCGCCCGTGATCGTGCCGGCCGCGAAGCTGGGGGCCATCATCGATGCCAGGATGTACTGACCGAGAAAGAACATATCGACCAGCTTGCGGGCGTCGGTTGGGTTTTCAGTCAAATCGAGCCGCGAATCTTGCGGCCACGCAAAATAAACAACCGTCGCCAGCAAGGCTTGATACAAAAACAACAGCACAAAACCCCGCGGCATCCGCAGGTTCACCAGTAATTCTCGTTGCAAGACTGGATTCTCGAAAATATACATGGCTCTCAGTGTAGCGCGGGGTGAAAACGCGAGCAACGGCCCTGCAATCTTGAGTTGCAATCTTGAGTTGCCGCATGTCTTTGGCGGAAACGGCCAGGTGCTGGCCGGGCACTTCTCTTGCATTTCGCCAGCACCGACGCGATACTGGGCGACATGGTCGAGGGTGCATTAGCTCGATCACAATGCCATCAGATAGAACGAATGCGGTTGCGGCTTCCGAAGTATTAAAGAATTCGGAACTCTGGAGCCTCGATTAGAGAACTGTAGGATGACGACCTCGTCGAACACCACGCCTCGAGAGCTTTGGGACAAGATCCGTGCGAAGCGCCGCGAATCTTGGAAAGCCGGGAAGTGTGTGCGTGTCGAGACGATCATCAAGCAGCTTCCCGCGCTGGCGTTGGATCCAGCGGTTGTCGCGGAAGTAGCCTTTCAAGAATTCTGTCTGCGTGAGGAGCTTGGCGAGCAACCGCGGACGGATGACTTTCTCGGGCGTTTTCCAACGTGTGCAGACGCGCTGAGGCGGTTGTTCTCCAAGCATCTCGATGCGGCGTCCGAAGGTTCAGGGGTCACCGATACGGTTGAGTTTCCATCGGCTGGTTCGACGTTCTCCGGGATTCATATACCTGAAAGCGAGGCTGTCGAGCCCGCGCAGACTGGCGAAGGCAAACGCTTCGGTCGTTATGTGATCGTCGATCAGATTGGGCACGGAGCGAGGGTGCGATCTGTTGAGTCCTAAGGTTTACGGGTAGTTTGTCTCTGTTTCGTTGTGGAATTGCCTCG
>JAQBZB010000241.1 GCA_027622275.1 Planctomycetota bacterium
AATTGTTTAATCAATATCTAGTTACCGCGCTACCCCAAGTTGCCTAAAGTGCGCGTTGGCCGTGGTGGGCAACCCCAGATACTGATCCTCGCCGCCACGCACGTTGACGCTCGTCGTCGACCCGCCCTCGAGTCTTTCTTCGGCGGCGCGGAGCAACGCGTCCGCGTCGCTGTACTGTTGCGGGCTCGTGACAAACGTTTCTCGCAAGAGACTCTCCATCGCCTGCCGAGGATCGACCTCCGCCGCTTCGGCGTCGGGAGCGGTTTCCTCTTCGCCCAAAAATCCCGACATTCGCCGCACGGCGTCCCAGGCCAATCGCGTTCCCACCGACATCACGGCACCAATCTTCGACACCAGCGACGGCTTGAGCGCATACAGAACCGGCACAACCGCTTCCACTTCCGGCTTGAGCAGATCGACGAAGGGATACTCGCGTTTAATGTCGTTCATCACATCAATTACGAGCTTGGCACCGGCGTTCGGCGTCCACTCCTTGACGTCGCGCCCCTGGTTTAGCTCACGCCCCTGCCGTCGCAGCATCTCATAATCGGTGACATTCCAGGTATCGACTTCGTTGCCATGCACGCACAGGACTTTTGCCCGCCCCACGCGGCACAAGCACCCCGCGCCGTCCAGCGACAAGATGATGCGACCCCGCGCCCGATCATTTCCGCCGGAGAGTTGATCCAGCAGATGCTCACGGACCCAAGGCAGGGCGAGTTCCAGATCGTGATTGCCGAGGTTAATGATGAGCGTGCGTTTGTTCTTTTGCACGAACCGCTGCAGCGCGTCCCAGACGGGCGCGAACGCGGGATCGCGGAAGATCCGATCCAACTTGCCCACCGCTCCGATCGGATCGAAATACTTGGCCTTGTCCTCGGCCAGAAAGTCGACCATGTCTCCGTTGATCAACAAGGCAACTTGCTTGTTCGGCGACTGATCGCGCAGGTGATCGATCGTTTGCGCGAGCAGGTCGCCCTGGTCAAAGATCTGAAAGGGGGCTACGCCACCGATATGCAGATCCGAGATCACGTGCAACTCTTGATATTCCGACAAAGGCTCCATGCGTCTGCTCATTTTCGTCCGCGAAGTCACCGTCCAATCCACGCCGGTTTGGCAACCCGTCACGAGTGGCTTGCCGCTGCCGTCCGCCACCGGTTTCACTTTATCCGGGCAGACCACTAGTCTCAAGCATCGCCGCCAAGATTTTCATAAAATCGGTGAGCGGTTCGTTAACCCGCTCCACCCACCGAGGCAATCGAGGAGTCGGCTGGGGAGACAACTGCGCTGGTTCAGGTTCCCTTCTGAAGCGAACGCCCTAACAGCTCCCCCTCCGGCTTGCCCGGATGGAAGCGGAGATTGATGAGTTAACCCGTCGTTTCATCTCTCGTTTTAACGGCCCCATCCAGCTTGTCTGGATGGTGAGAAAGATTCTCAATGCCAACGAATCTCATTCACCATCCGCACAAGTCGGATGGGGTCTTGGTTGTGCTAGGGTGTCGCACTAACTTGTTAATCTTTGGCTTCCATCCCGGCGAGCCGGATGGGGAGCGGATGTTGGTGGTCCGTCAACAAGACACGGAGATTAAGTAATCGTGACCGCATCGTGGCTTTCCATGAAGCAGCAATGTTCAACGCACCATCGATCCGTGTCAAAGCAGCCGGATCACCCTTGGAGCGATGCGAATAGTAGGCCGGAACAAGTCTTCGCAGTTCCGGCATGAACCAAACGTCACACTGCTGCCGGAACTGCGCAAAGGCTTGTTCCGGCCTACCTGTAAATTATTAACCACCGCTCGCGGTTGAAAATGGCACTTTCACAAAACCTGTACGATGGCCTTCCAAGGCCGTCGATCGCTTCACGACGGCCTTCCAAGGCCGTCGTACAAAAGCGTCAACGCCATCCGCTCGCGGTATAACCACCGCTCGCGTAACACGTCAACAGACTGCTCTGCGAAAGAAATGCTTCACGCCACAATCTCTTTGACAATCCGTGGCTCGTAAACGCCCGTCAGCCGTTCGTCGAGACCGTTGCGGGGGAATGTCAGTCGGTGGTGGTCCATGCCGAGCAGGTGCAGAATCGTGGCGTGCAAATCGGGGACGCTGACTCGGTTTTCAACTGCCGAGCCGACGACTTGCAGCACTGTTTCGTGCAGTAACACCGGAACAGACTTCTGCTTGCGGTAATGCGCCATCACCAGTCGCGATGCCATGCCCCGCAGCCACGGCCCAAACGGCCGATTCAGATCGCATTCATCGAGCCGCCGCCACGCAACGATCATGGTTTCCTGAATCAGGTCATCAATCGCTGCCTCATCCCGCAGGAGACTCCGCAGATACACCGTCAGCATCCGCGAATTCTCACGGACCAAGATTTCGTATACTCTTCGTGGTTTTCTGTCCAAAATACTTTCCACTAAGGCGCATTAGGTTTGTTCAACACCCTCACTGTCGCACCGCGGCCGATTGGGGACAAGAATTCCTGCAACAAACAACAGCGATACTGGTACAGAAAACCGGGGCATTCCAGAGCAACGTGCCTACTGAATTCCGCAATTCTTGCTTCAAAAATCTACAACTCGTGGATCAAAACAGCAGGGCATCAAAGTCTGCCAGTATCTCGTCGATCGCCTCTTGAAGTTCCTGGTAGGTAACGGCTCGTGGAATGGCGCGTTCTGGCGTCGTGGAAGAGTTTGCCATGGTCGCTTGGCCGTCTTGAACGTGCTGGCCTGTCCTCGATGATGTTTCATTGGAAGCACGAACACCTCGCCCAGTCTCGACGCGCATGAGATGGGCGAACGGATTGGTTGATTGCATCGATGCTGCGGGAAACGGCCGTAGGTCTTCCCCTTCCGCGGATCCGGTTGGCTTGTTCAGCTCGTTAATGATCACCAACGCGTCCAGCGGGACGACAAATCCGTCGGGAGAAGAATCGAAGAGAAAGTTGGGGAACGTGGCCTGGTCGGCTGCCGATTTAAGTCGGCCGCCCGCTGCGCTATACCGCCGATTGTTCAATTCGTTGAAGATGATCAGCACATCGACGGGCTCGACCGAGCCGTTGCCGTTGACGTCCAGCGGATTCGAGGGGTTGCTCCAATCAGCGGGGCCGATGCTGCGGACGGTGGCTGCGTCTTGTTCGAAGATGCGGACGAACGAGCCATCTTCGACGACCGTTTCTATTAGCTGCCAGCCTGGGCCAATGTTAACGCTGTCCCCCGCGTTGGCGATCACTTCCAAGGTCCCCGTATCGGAGATGCGAAGGACATCTTCGACACCCAGCGTGATGCTGTTGTCGCCCGAGCCGGGGATGTCGATGATCTCGATCCGCTGTAGATGGAGGTCGAGGAGATCCTCCCCTTCCCCTTCTCCACCTCCCTGATTCACGACGCTTCGAAGATCTACGTTTTGGTTGGCGTTGAGGAAAGTCACTCGGTCATGGCCCGCACGACCGTTAGCTTTTAGCCGGAAGTTCGGCGGCACGTTGTTAATCTTGAAGCTGTCGTTTTCAGGGCTTCCGCCGAGCTGCAGGGTGATTCCGTTGTTTTGTATTACGTTGGGGAGAATCAGCACTTGATTCGCTCCCTGCCGTACAATCGCTCGATCGTTTTCCGTATCGACCGTTAGCTCGCCCTGCTGGTTCAGATCAGCGCTCGCCACCGGGCCTCCAATCGTGTTAAACGACAGTGTCGGGCGCATGGGAGTGACGTGTATAGGGTTAAAAATCGGAAGTTGGGAGTCGACAACGAGTTGGCCGTCAGGCTCTAGGCCTGTGTTGCCAAGGAAGAGAAAAATCGTGTCCGGCGTACCGCTCGAGTTAGGTCCGTCTGTGGGAACGGCTGTAAGATTGGGCAGCACGTCTTGTACTGCCGCGCCGTTGATTGCCTCCAGCAACGAGGCGGCTACTTCATGAGCGGGAGCCGAAGGGGCAAGATCAATTGGGAAATGACCCTCTGTAACACCATTCGCCGCGGACTTGTCATCGAATTCAAAGATGGCCATGTTCGTCCCATCGCCGATCGAGAATTCCGCACCATTGGGAATCAGCCAGCCTGGCGGGACGGAAAAGATCACGCCAGGAATCGTCGGATCGTTGGTGCCAATTGGGGGCGGAAGCGTTGTAATGCTGATATCCAAACTGAATGGTTCAACGCTGGTTCCTTGTCCGACGAAATTCGTATTCACTTCGTCCGTCTTGATTATCTTGCCTCGTTCAGCAAAACCAATGACAAGGTCGTCAATATAGAATCCTTCGTGGGGGACGACATCGCCGGCCGAGGACCGCGGAGGCAGACCATCCACCAGGCCAAACGGCCCCGGATCGTCGATGGAAAGGCCGTCGAATCGGATGAAGTTTTGATGCGTTGGAAGCGGCCGCGGCACCAGGAAAAGGGACTCGACGCCAAGTCCGAAGTCCCCAGTGAAGTTGATGAGGCCTGGCAAGCCGCCGCCGGTCGGATTGAGTTCGACGCGATTGGGTTCGTTCGGGTCGATTGCCGCGCCAATGTCGAGCTTGATTCCTGACGCGGCAGTCGTTGTGTTGATCGCATCAAGGATATCCTCAGCCACAGCAGCGCTTGAATCCGCCGGCGAGATGGGAATGCTAAAGCGAGGCGACTGAACCACCGGTGGACCACCAAAACTCTGTACAGTCACGCCGAGAGTCGGATCAGTAGGTAGTCCCTGCTGCTCGATTGCATTCCGGACTGCTTCAGCGATGTCGCTCTGGGTGTCCCCAGTATTAACTTGGATCTCGATGGCATCTAGGTCGATAAGCGCGCCGTCGGAGTTGAATTCAAATGCCGTCGGAACACCGTCTACGGTGAATACGATTTTGTCACCGTCCTTGACTGCATCACCTTGTCCGGACTGGGACAGCGCCGGTGTGCCTGAGCTATCTACAGTGAAACCCAGGCCAAAGTGGATGATGCCGTTCTCGTCGAGTGTGATTCCCTCGCCCGGAAACTGGTCATCGAGTTGAATCCAAGTCTTATTGGCGAGCTCCGTCCGCAGGTTGTCGCGATTAAACCCGATCGGAATGTTACCCACAGACACACTGTTATTGTTGTCGTATTCCAATGTCGCCGTCTTGACGCCGCGGACGACTCTGACCGTCTGACCATCTCGGATTGGTGGTGTCGCCGGAATAGAAGGGCCAGCGACGATTCGTCCGTCATAAAATACGGTCGTGGCACCGCCCCTGACAAAGGGAACCAGAATGCAAGTCGAACCCGCCGGATAGTTCTGCGTGTTTTGGCAAGCGGGGTCCACCGTGCCGTTAAAACCGGGGCGGGCGAACGTGGCGTTCGCACCGGGGATAGTGGCGTTGATTGCAGTAACAGCGATCTGAGGGCGGCTGGCTATAGAAACATCGTCCCATTCGAAAACGTAGAGAATTCCGTTGTCGTTTACGACCTCAAAAAAAGAATCTCGTGACTCGAGGGTATCGGGGACTGGTATGACCAGCGGCGGCGGTGTCGCGGCTTCGATTGCATCCGCGATCTTGCCCTCGATCTCTTCCGCAGAATCCGACGCTGAGAACGTGATCAGGATGTTGTCAGGCTGGCCGTCAGAGTCCGCATCGGTAAACACTCCATCGTTGTCGAACTCAAGGACAGCCGTCGAGCCTGTGAACTTGACCGTCATGAGAGCACCATCCGGGATATTGGTGTCGAGCACGGTGACCTTGAAAGGCTCCGGAACAACCAGCGTCGGTGTCTCGGGAATCTCAAATGAAAACGCCGAACCGATGCCAGGAGTGGAGATGTATGGGGTCAGGTTGTTGCCGGGAGTGAGACGGACGTCGGCACCGGGGGTGCCGTCGAGGACGATCCACTTCCCGGCATCGACCACGCGAGTGTTGGCCTTGTCGAGCCCCAGCGCGTCCGCGGTTTCATCATCCAGGCCGCGCAAGGCGTTCACGACCGCCTCGGCGATCTCCAGTTGCGTGCTCTCCAGACTGAACGGAATCAAAACGTCTCCGCCAAAGATCACGCCATCGTTATCGAACTCGAAGACAACACCCGTTGGACCCTTACGCAGTTCGATCTGTCTGCCATCCTTGATCCCACCGCGGGTCAGATCGCCACCCGCCTCAGGCACTCCCAGCAGAACCGGAAAGCTGGGCACACTGGACATGTGGCTGAAGGGGCCGAATTTGACCACTCCAGTGAGTTCGTCTCGCGGGAACAGTTGCATGAGCCCGCCGGGGAGATTGATGATTAATTGGAAGAAATGTTGCGCCACTTGGTCCATGGTGATTGCCTCACGTATCGCGACTGCCAACGCGTCTCGAATCTCATCGGAAGTGCTGTCGTCACTGATTGGGACGGGGTGGTTCCCCTCAGCGACCTGGCCGTCTTTGTCGTACTCAAACGTAATGGCACCTATCCCATCCGAGAACGTGATTGTTTCGCCATCGCGGATCCCTTGCGGGTTGGGATGGTTTTCGTCTGGTGCTGTCTTGCCGCCGTCGCTGGAGACTTTTAGGAGGAAGCCTGTGTCGACTTCGAACACAACTGGCGGATTCGTGCCGTCATCGAGTACGAACGTGTCGCCGTCGAACCAGCTAGGCCCGTCGGCGACGACGAGTGCCGGGGGGGAGAATGCCCTAGGCACTCTCTCCGCAACAACGGCAGCAACGTCGTCACTTGAGAAGCTGAAGTCAACTGGAACACGGAAGTTGCCGTCAGCTACGCCGGGCGACTCCTCGACGGTAACCTTGGACTCTGGGTCCGTCGAGATCTGCTGCGCTTCTGGCACGTTGACGCGATTGCCGACCGGATGCGCCTGGATCGACGAGTCGTTGACAAACGCCTGGTTGATCGCCTCGGCCAAACGGGTCGCTACTTCTGCGGCCGTCGCCGTGTTGTCACTGCTGAGCGAGATCTCCTTTGTGGTGCCCGACCCGCTGGTGATGCCGAGTTTTTCTCCCTCGTTGATCGCCGCTCCGGTCGGCACTCTAACTGTGCTCCCTAAGTCAAACTCGAACTTCTGGCCATTGATCGTGAACGTATCGCCATCAGTCAACTCGTTGCCGGGAACGGTGCGCAGTTCGGGAATCGGATCCAGCAGACTATCACTGAAGAAGTCGATGCGAACTCGCAAGTTGTCCATCCCAGCGTGATCGCCGAGCGGGATCTTCGCCTGCTGCCATCCACCGCCGACGTCAAGCGGCCAAACCGAGTCAGGTACATTGCCGCTCGTGTCGCTGGTCGCCACGAGCTGCGACCCCAACCGGCTGATGATCGAAACGTTGGTGATATCGGCTGGCGAAATGTCGGCGTAGTAGTTGAAGACCAAGAACGGGAGATCCGCGGCTGAGTAGCCTCGCAGGCTGAACGGTTCACTTATGATCGATCCTTGATCTCCAGACAGGTATCCGCGCGGCACTCCGCCGACGTTGCCTCCGCCGAAATGGATCGTCGAACCGCCCCCGTGTCCGGCATCGCCTTGACGCTCATCAACCTGAATCAGATCTCCGACGTTGACCGCCAG
This sequence comes from Planctomycetota bacterium, assembly GCA_027622275.1. Lineage (GTDB taxonomy): Bacteria > Planctomycetota > Planctomycetia > Pirellulales > Pirellulaceae. The sequence goes on from JAQBZB010000241.1 coordinate 7,495, forward strand.
GTTCTGGGCCACATCGTCCAATGTCGCGGGAGTGAACAACGGGGCTGGGGGTGTGAAGTGGAAGTTGGCTGACGAATCACCATTACCGAACCAGTCCACAACGGAGTCAGGACCAAAGAAAGCCGGATTGGCCAGATCGATTGGATCATCAACTACGGTCTTGACGTTCGGATTCAGAGCCCAGCGTGTTGCCGGATCGTCTAATACCGCCGGCGGATTCTCCGCGTCCGTCACAAAGATCTGATGCTGGCCGTCATACAGCGTAAAAGGACCCAGATAAGGATCAGTCGTTTGGCCTGGATCATCGCCGGCGTTGTTGGAGTCCGTCGCAAAGCCGGTCAGGCGTCCCTCCGCATCAAACACCGAGATGATTCGGTCGTGAGGACCAGGACTAGGAAGGTGACTATCCAAGTCGATGATGACATGCGCTGGGCCGTCAACTACGTTCAACAAACAGGTGGGCGAGAAGGCATTTTCGGGATCGGGCGGAGTGCAGATGAGTGAAGTAGTAAGCTTACGCCCATCATTGACGATGTTGACGACGAAGTTCTTGGACGTGAGATTGAAAGAACCGGGCAGTTGAAACCCATTCCGTGACTCTTTCACTGCTGCGCCGTGAGCGTCGATCGTCAAGCCGTTGCTTCCACCGCCGCCGTCCAAGTGCACCATGAACTGGCCGGCATCTCCGCCCGGGAAGGCACGCGACAAGTCCGCCGCGCTCAGCGTACAGTTCGATTCTCCCTCTCCTTCTGCCCCAGTGCCGTTAGCTGTTACCGGGCACTCGATATTGGCGACGTCGTTGCCATCACCAAAGTTGAATTCCCTGTCGCCCAGGAAATCGTCCTGGATCGTGTTGACTCCGGTGAACCGGATGATCGAGCCGCCGATGTTGATCTCGCCGCTCCTGTCGCCGGTCAGCGAGTCGGACACCAGATCCCCCGTGACTCCAACCAATTCGATGTTGTTCGTGCCGGAGTTCTCTGCGTTGCGAAAGTCGATGCCGCCGGTTGGAACGGGGTTGCCGCCGCTGAAATCGATGGTCAGCGTGTCGTCGTCGCCGGTGCCGAGGACCACGATCGTGCCGGTAGCAATGTCCGCGAAGGGAATGGTTTGGGAAACGGTTCCATTGATGGAGATCACGACGTTATCCCCGTTGCCGGCAACAACCACGGCGTCCGCCGTCGAATCGGCCGGCGGTGAAACGACAATCACGTCCAGCGGTGTTTCGGTTGGATCGCTGGTGCCGGGTTGAGCCGGATCGTCTGTTAAGACATCATCGTCGAGGTTCAGCGCGGTCACCGTTCCTTGATTCGTGATCGTCGCGATTGCGTCGTTATTGATCGTGGCATTGAACCGAATGACTCTGGTCTCGGAAGTCGGAATGGTCCCCAAGTCAACATCGACGATGCCCGGTGTGAAGCTGGTTGTCGGCGTGCCGTCGATCGTGATCGAATCGGCGATCAGCGTCGTGTTGCTATCCAGCGTATCCTTGAAAGTAACCATGCTGGCCGGAAGATCGCCGGAACTCGAAACATCGACCTGGTATTGAATCATATCGCCCGGATCGACCTTGCCGTCGTTGTCAACGTCGTTCAATAACGTCGCCGACTTAGCGGCAACGACCTCCGCTTTAGGGGCTTTATTCTGTGTCGCCAAAAAGAACCCGCCGCCGATGGCGTTCAAGCTGATGTCCTTCAGCGCGACGAGGCCCACGAATATTTCCAGGGCAAATGTCGTGCTACTAAGTGCGAAGATGCTTCCGATTTCTGCATCGTTGAACGCATCGAATTGCACGAGACCTACGCCCTGGTCCAGCACTTCGAACGAGGGGTAATCCAGCCGGAAGATGTCCGCGCTATTTTGCGGAAAGACGAGCAGGTCGTTGTTGGCCTCGTCAAAAGCAAGGGCACCGACATCGAGTTCACCGATCGTGCCGATCACATTTCCGTCAGCGTCTAGATGATGCGTGCCGGCGACGAACGTGCCGTCCGGCAACCCTTCAATATCACGAATAGACGCCGTGTTCGGGCCGAACGGCCCTAAGTAATCACCGTTTAGGTCAAAGCGTTGAATTGGATTGGAGGAATTATCAGTCGCGATGTAGATCGTATCGCCCACGATGGTCATATCGCCGCTAAAAGGCCCCACATGAGCCTCAATATTCTTCGTGAGGACGACATTACCGTCTCGGTCCAAGGCCACGATCTCTTTATCGGTGACGACAAAGAGTCGATCATTGGTCGATGTGAAGTCCAGACTTCGGGCCTTCGGAACGTCAGCAAAAATAGTCAACACTTCAGTCGCAACATTCAGAGCCCCAATCTTCCCGTTGAAGCCGCTGATGACTATATCGTCAGGGCCCAGCGTGGCCAACAACAATCGCGATTCGAGTTGCTCGACCAGCGGCCGAAAGAAGCGTCGTCGGCGCTTGTGAGATTTCGAGAGGAAGGAGGATCGATTGGTTCGGCGTGGGCGGCTTGGCGACGGAGCGTTTTGTCGATTCATGATGCTGCGATCGGCTGGAGTTGCGAACGTTACTATTTGAAGTCCGCACGCGGACTCCCATCGTCCACCGATTTTGTAAACAAATCTGCCGAAAAGATGCCCTCTAATTGAGGGGCAAGGGGGTTTTGTTTCCCCTTTTTCGGCCCACGTGAGTCGCGGCTATTTCGGCGCGCGGGCGACGTGAGAAGGAGGCCAATAGAGCCTGGGGGGTGGAGGCGGGGCGATGGCATCGGCGCTGGGAGGGGGCAGTTCGCTGAGGAGTTGCTGAAAGTCGGCGCGCTCGCGGAGTGAAGAGAGAGCCGAGTATTCATCCAGAGATCGACGCCGGGCTGGATCACTGAAAAGGCCTTCGTCCGCGGCGGTCGTCAGCAACTGCATCGCGCGTTCGGCGTAGCTCGTCGCCGCTTGTTCACGATCTTCCGAAGCGAGGGACTCATCGCGACGCACGGCGTCAGCCGCCAGCGAGAGAATCTGAGCGGCTTGGTATTTGTAGATCGCCGCCGCATCGGGTGCCTTGTAGTAAAAACCAACAGCGCCGCCGGCCTGCAGTTTCTCGGCTGCCAGCGCGGCACCGCGATGGTCGCCCGAGCGGGCTCGCACAAAACCCTGCCAGTGCGCGGTGAACGAAGTGTACTCCGCCGGCGCGAGCAGGGCGGCGCGATCCCAGTCCGCGGCCGACCGCTCGTAATCTTCCAAGTAGTAGTGCGCCATACCTCGTCCATACTGCGCAAGATAGAGCCCGTGCCTGCCCTTGCGATGCTGCGAATCCGTTCTCAAGATCGCCTCGAATTCTTGAATCGCCTTCGAGAACGCGTCAACAGCCGCGGACAGCTTGTCGTCCATTCCCTCGACGCCGCCCAAATCGCTGTTCAGTTGAGCAAACATCACACGGTGCTCGAGCGAATCCTTGCTGTCCAGCAACAGTGCTTCTGTTACCTCGATTGCCTCTCGATAGCGAAGCCGCGCGGCAGTCAGGTCTCCCTTCATCCGCTGTATCGCGCCAAGTTCGCCAAGCAACCGGGCAGTAACCAGCGGCTCGGCATCCTCTCCTCCATCTGAAACCAATTGCTCTGTGCTTTCGATGGCCCTGGCGAGGGTCGCCTCCGCCTCGTCCTTCAATCCTGCCTGCTGCTCTAGAAGCAACAGACTCAAGTTCAGCTGTCCCAATCGCCGCTGGTTGGACTTGACGCCCGGATGCCACTTCACCAGATCCTGTTGCAGCGAGATCGCCTTACGAAACTGATCCACTGCTTTCAACAGCTCTTCAACTCGACCATAGACGATCGCCAGCCGTTCATGGGTTGCGATCAAATTGCGATGGTAAACTGCGACATTGGGATTCTCATGATGCAGTTGGCGCGACACCTCCAAGGCTTCCTCCAGCAATTGGATCGCCCCTGGCACATCACGATGCGCAAACTTGGCACGCGATAGACTCGTCAGCGACTCGGCCAGTTGGTCGCGATGCAAAAGATCGTGAGGCCGCGCTTCAAGCACTTTTCGGTGATACTGGATCGCTTGTTCAAAAGGGCCGAAGGAATTGTTAAACAAACCCAGATCAGGATTGGCGTGAGCATCGCCCAACCGGGCGAATGCTTCCGCGAGCGCTGCGTCGAGACGAATCGACGGCTTAGCAACTCGCATCAGAATCTCGACCGCTTCCGCACAGTCGCGAACGCCTTGCGTTAGCTCATTCTGTTCGGTGTAGATGGCTCCACGTTGCGCAACGGTGAGTGCCAATTCGATGCTTGCGTCATCCTCCTCGGAACGCGAGGCGTCGTCCTCGAGAATCGCTACTGCCCTGTTTAAATGTTCGATCGCTTCGGAACGACGGTCGTCCTGTCGCAGTAGGCGGGCCAAACCTCGATGTGCACGGACAAGCCAAATCGTCGAGCGCGTATTCTCCGGCTCTTCGTTGCGGAGTCGCGACAACAACTCGAGCCCAGCCATGTGCTGCGTGGTTGCCTCCGCGACGTCACCGAGGAGGGAGTGGACCTGGCCCGCGCGGACGTGAGCCGTTGCCAGTTCGAGACGCAATTCCGGTTTCCCGTCGTTCAGCTCGATCAGCCGCTCGTAATATGCCAGAGCAGATGACAGCAGCTCGCGTCTCAATGGTTGCAGCCCCGGTTCATCGAGCAACCGACTTTCGCTGACCGTGGTGAAGTAATCCTCGACGGCGGAGGCCGCTTCGGCGAGGGCGGCTTCGGCGAGAGCAGCGGATGTTTCGGCTTCCGCCGCACGGCGATTGGCTTCCGCCAGCGAGTGGGCCTCCGCCTGCTGTGCCTTGTTCGCGACGTTTAACGCGTCTAGTGTGTGGCAATATCCGATCGCTCCCACGATTCCCGCGATCGCGACCAACGCGACGGTTGCCAGCGTCAACGCCGCGATTGCCGGATTCCTTCGGCACCAGCGCCACAGTCGTTCGGGACGGGTGATGCGTCGCGCGTGGATGGGCCGGTCTTCGAGAAACCGTCGTAGATCGGCCGAGAGTTCGCCTGCGGAAGCGTATCGCCGGGACGGCTCGCGCGAGATGGCCTTCAGCACAATCGTTTCGAGATCGCGTGGGATTTCTCGGACCAGTTTTCGCGGGCGGGGCGGACTTTCATTCATGACCCGAGCGACCAGTGTCGCTCGATCGGCGTCTTGGAATGCGGGCTGCATGGTCAGCAACTCGTACAGCGTCAAGCCCAACCCATAGATATCGCTCCGTACAGTACATGCGTTTCGAAACCGCTCCGGTGCCATAAATCGCAAAGTGCCGACTAGATCGCCGGTGAGCGTCAAGTCGTCGGCGTCGGCTTCCTTGGCCAAACCGAAATCCGTCACCCATAACGTGCCGCTGGCATCGAGCAACAGATTCGACGGTTTTACATCGCGGTGCAGAACGCCTTGCGAGTTGGCATAGTCCAACGGCTCGGCCGCTTGAATTCCAAGTCCTGCCACGGTGCGGAAATAATGCACGCCGGAATTCGAATGCGACGATACGCCTGAGCCACTGCCAACTCGTCCAGCATCGCTTGATGAGTTTCCAGCCGAAACCAATCGCGTCGAAGTGCTGCTGTCGCGAGCCGGAGAACGCGAGAGCAGTTGCTGCGCGGTGTGGCTCAGCGGTGCAGCGTCTTCCAAGTCGCTGACCTCGCCGTCTCGCAATCGCCGCAGATCGACAAGCACTTCGTCCAGTCCGTGCCCGTCGATAAACTGCATCACAAAATATCGCAAACCATCTTGATGTCCAACGCCATAAACCGGCACGATGTTCGTGTGGTGCAGTCGCGCGGCGGCACGGGACTCGCGTTCGAAGCGGACCAAGTGCCGAGGATCAATCCGCGCCCGCGGCAACATCACCTTTAGCGCGACTCGCCGGCCGAGCGATTCCTGTTCGGCTTCATACACCACGCCCATACCGCCTCGCCCGACTTCGCGGATGATGCGGTAGTCGCCGAGCTTTTCCACAACGAAGGCAGCGTCTGCTTCGTTTCGCGCGGTCTCGTCCAGCGGCTCCGTGCCGAGCCGCTCCATCACCGCCAAAGTTGGAAACAAATCGCGAATCTGATCGGCCAGCTGCGGGAATCGCTCGACGTATTCGTCCACAGTCGGTTGCTCGCCGCGCCGACCGCGATCCATGAACTCTTCGGCGAGTTCCTCCAGGGGATTGCGACTGCTGTCGGTGGTGTCTGTGGCCATGGCAAGAGTCTATTTAGAGATCGTGTCGGCGAAGCCTGGAACGGTTGCGAGGATGTCTTTGAGACGTTTGAGGGCGCGGATGTAGCGATTGCTGGCGGCGGACTTCTTCAAGCCCAGCACTTGCGCTGTTTCGGAATTGCTCAATCCTTCGAAGTGTCGCAGCGCCAGCACTTCGCGATCAATCGGCTCCATGCTGTTGAGCGACTCCTCCACCTGGCGACGCGTCTCTTCCCAACTCGCAGCTTGACTGGGACTGGGGAGTTTGCCGAGTAATTGGGCGGCGAGCGAAACCGAAGTCGCGGCGGGAAGACTGCGATGTAACGACACTTCCTGGGCCGCCGTCCGCATCTTGGCACCTAAGTGCTGGCGATGCAAATCCGTTAGCTTTTGCCCCGTAATCAAACGCAGCCACAGAAAGAATGGCATTGGCCGTTCTGCGGCATACTCGGCCAATCGCTTTGCGTAGGTGATGTACGTCTCTTGCATAACATCGGACGGATCGAGCCGACCTTGCAGCCGCCGGTCCATTCGTAACAACACCATTCGGCGCAAGCGATCACGATAATGGGCGAACAGCTTGCCGCGCGCATCTTCCTCGCCCTCGCTCGCTTGACGGAGTAACACCTCCAACTCACCGCTGATACCACGGCCAACGCGCACTTTAGGCAACTTGGGGTAGCGCGGTAACTAGATATTGATTAAACAATTCG
>JAQBZB010000242.1 GCA_027622275.1 Planctomycetota bacterium
CCGCGCTACGCCGATGCCCCTCCACATTTTCCGATGTGATGAGAAATGCAGGCTAGGGGCACACAACAAGATTACCTACGACACCCTGTCGCAAGGAACGGTTAAGGTAGGTAAGCTGCCTGCGATGTCGGTCGAACACGTTTGATTATGGCACTGGGTTTGGCGGTAAGCAACTTGTTCATATCGCTGCGTGCTTGCGGTTACTGACCACCAGCTTTCTTCATCACGCTCTCCAGCGTAACCTCCGCGCCGCCCTGTCGCTTGCTTTCATCGGCGGCTTCCATGAAGGCGTAAATCTCGAGCGTTTCCTCGGCACTGACCGGCGGCTTGCCGGTGCGGAAGAACTGGATGATCTCGACCACCAGCGGTTGATAACCGTCGTACGATCCAACATCACCTTCTCCCTTTTCGCCGACCGCTTGGCCGCTGTAGCCCTTCCCTTCGCGGAAGATACCGACTCGGTCGCGTTCCCATTTTCCCGTCACCACGATCTGGCCGTCTGCCGACGTCCGCTGCACCGACTGGCAACCGGTGCCCATCACTGTGAAGAGTGATTCGACGCCGTGAATGCCGTACCAGAAGAGGTCGGGGTGCGTCTTCTCGATACTCGCCGGGCTCTGCGTCTCGCAACGAGTGATCGTGCCCAGCGAACCGCCGCGGGCGGCTTGCGAGTTCTTCCCGAAGCGGAGCGACGACGATGAGAAGAGTGGCACGCCGGCTTGCTCGGCTTCACGGAAGATCGTGACGGCGTCTTGCAGCGAACCAGCGATCGGCTTGTCGATAAAGACCGGCTTGCCCGCCTTGAGAACCGGACGTACTTGTTCCAAATGCGGCCGGCCATCGTTGGTTTCCAAGAGGACCGCATCGACACGTGTCAACAGTTCTTCGATCGAATCAACGACATCGACGCCCAGTTCCTGGATCTGCTTCGTGTAGTCTGGCACGCGACTGACGCTCGATTCGATGTCCGGGCTGCCTTTCGGATAGACGGCGACCACTGGGCAATTGGCAAGCTCGGGGGCAGGCTTGTCGGCGTTCAAGAGCTTTGTAAACGCGATGCAGTGCGAAGTGTCGAGGCCGATGATGCCGATGCGGATTTGTTTCACATCTTCCGCGAACGTGATCGATGCGGCGAACGAGAGCGTCAGGGCGAATAGCATTGGACGAAACATAACAGACTCCTCGTGACGGGACGTAGCGGGGCGGAGGGCATTTCAAAATGACATTGCGAATCGTGACGGCGATTTTAACACGCCCGCAAGCGAATCGCGACCACGTCGACCGTTTGAGTTCGATCCGGCCCCTGGCCCGGCTGTCTGGCGAGAGCTCATGTTTGGCAAGCTACGACACTTTACGCGACGTCCGAAAAGAAATACCGCGTCAGGTGGTAGAATACCGGAGCGGCGAAGCAGATCGAGTCGATCCGGTCCAGGACGCCGGCGTGTCCTTGAACCAGCGTGCCCGTGTCCGTAACGCCTCGATCGCGCTTGATCGCGGACATCGTCATGCCGCCCGCCGAACCCATGACGGCGGTGACGAAAGACATGCAGGCCGCCTCCCAAATGCGAAAGGGAGTGACCCACCAGAGCAGCGCTCCGACGATCGCCGTCGTCAGCGCACCACCGACGAAACCTTCCCAGGTCCGGCTGGCGTTGATCTGTGGCGCGATCACGCGTTGACCAAGTAACTTGCCCCAGGCGTACTGGAAGATATCGCCGAGCTGCACAATGAGGATGAAGTAAAAGAGCAGGCCCCCGCGGCCTCCTTCGGTCCAGGGACGGCGCGCGGCGGACGGTTGCAATTCCGCATCGGACGGCTCCTCATCCCCAATTTCCCGGGGCAAGACATCGCCCGTCGACAGCGACGTGTTGCTGACCGCGGGCTTCGAGGTGAGCAGATCAAGATGCGCGAGAGCCGGCGCGTAGCTGAGCGAATAGACGCAGATCAGCAGGCTGAATTGGATCTTGGCCGAACGTTCCAAGAATCGCCGCGCATCGCCCGACAACGCGATGCGTGCAGGAATATACAGCGACGCGTAGACGGGAATCATGATGCTGTACAAGCCGTACAGATCAACTCCGCGCAGCATCAACTTATCCGCCCACCAAATCGCCGATGCACTTTGAGGCTCGACCAGACTGCTGCCGACTCCCACGAGCAGGTATTGCATCGGAGTGAAGACGAAGAACACCCAAAACAGCGTCCGGTGATCGCCGCGCCGAGTGGGGGTCATCGTGATGAATTCGCGTAACGCCCAGAACGAGACGAAACCGAACAGCACGATCGTACATGTGTAGCCCAGCAACAATCCGGCAGCCAGGATCGCAAACATCATCCACCAGGCGCGAACGCGCTGGTTGAACGTCCGCAGCAGCGCCGGGCTTACCACGTTCTCGGGCTGGCGATTCAAAGTCTGTCCAATGACGGAAGCGGCGATCAAAACGACGATCACGACAAACACGAGCCAATACGTCGGTGTGTTCAGCCAGTCGGCGCTTTGGAGGAAGGCCAACAGCGGCTCAAAATGAAGATTCTCGATCATCATGATCAGATACCGACGCTTTCTCTAAATATCCTTCAGCCGCTTGACCGCTTCACGCGCTCGCTTCAGAAACTCCTGCTTCGACTCGCCCGACTCTAACCACATCGGCGGCCCGATCGTAATACAGCTCAACAGCGGAACCGGCAGGAACTCGCCACGCGGCAGAACACGATTCAGATTATCGATGTAAACCGGCACCAATTCCAGGTCCGGTCGCTTCTTGCCTAGATAATAGAGTCCGCTCTTGAACTCGCCCATTTCGTCCGTTGCGTTGCGGCCCCCCTCCGGAAACACAATCAGCGAATGCGTGTCGCCCATCGCCTGAATCATCAATTCGACCGGGCTGCGATGAACTTTGATGTTCTCGCGGTCGATCAGCAGCGCGTTCACCGAACCGGCAATGTATCGACGGAAGGCCGATTTGTCCCAGTAATCTTTCGCGGCCACGGCGCGTGTCAGCGACCGGATGTTGCGAGGCAGCGACGACCACAAGACGAGTGCATCGAGATGGCTCGTGTGATTCGCGAAGTAGACGCGCTGGCACGTCTCTGGTTGACAATCCACCCAGCGCACACTCGACCCCGCCATGAGTTTTGCTACGACAGATAATATGCTTGCCGTCAGAGACATGAATGATTGCGAGTAGGGGGCTACTGAACTGCTCGGGTCGCGGAAACTGCGTTATCTTCGTGCGGATCGGATCAAGGTCACACAAAGAGCGGCGAAAGCCGCTGTCCTAGCTTACGTCAGGTTCATCCTAACGTGGCCTGTGACAACCGCCAACGTAGGCTGGACGTCTGGTCCGTCCCGTTCGCAGACGGACTGGAACTCCATCCGACGAATTGCACGCCCGTACCACCGTGCAAATTCGCCGATTCGTTACGACCCGCAATCGATTTGTGTAGTAGTCTTTCAAGGGTGGAGAACTCTCGAGTTAAGGGGCGGAAGACATGCACTTGCCAGTGATTACCGAGACGCCGAGCTTTCTGTTCGGCGCTTTGCTGGGGTCGCTTCTGCTGTGTCTGGGACTGACTCTTGGTCTCTGGTTGGGTCGGCGGATGGCGATGCTGTGCGATGTGCGGTCGCTGGACCGCGATCAATTGCAGCATCTGCTGGCCGGGCTGTTTCAGTGGACGAACGGCTTTGCCAGCGATGTGTCGCAGTATCGCGAGTTCGTGGATCAGATCTCGACACAGCTGAATCCAGACGACGTCCAAGCGAACGATGGCCAAGCCTCGAAACTGATGGCCCAGATCGTCGAGGCCAACGAACGGCTTCAGCAACGGCTAAATAACGCGGAAGCCACCCTGCAAGATCAAGCCGAAGAGATCACGGCTTACATGTGCGAGGCACGCACCGACACGCTGACCAAGCTGCCGAATCGCCGCGCGTTTGACGACGAGCTATCTCGCCGCATGTCCGAGTGGCGCCGAAACGAAGCGCCCGTCAATGTCGTGATCCTCGACATCGATCACTTTAAGATGTTCAACGATCGGTTTGGCCACGCAGCGGGCGATGCGGTTCTTGTTGAAGTTGCCCGCGTCTTGCAAGCCGCGACGCGCGAATCCGATCTCGTGGCGCGATTGGGTGGTGAAGAGTTCGCGGTCGTGCTGGGCGGTGTCGAAGCCTCCGAAGCGCGTCGAGCCGCTGAACGCATTCGAACAGCGGTTGCCGTCACTGCATTCCGCTACGAAGGCAAATCACTAAGTATCACCGTCAGCTGTGGTGTGGCTCAAGCTCTCACAGCAGAAGACGGTGCCGCGCTGGTGAAGCGAGCCGACGAAGCCCTCTACGCCTCGAAAGCGGCAGGTCGCAACGTATCGCACTGGCACGATTCAGAGCGCTGCGTCTTACTCACCGCAAGCCCGACGACGAAACGCTTACGTCAGCTCGCCTCCCCTTCCGCCCCGACCGACGGCGAGTTCATCCGCGTGTGTGACGACCTCCGGCAGCGATTGTTGGAAGTGACCGAGGACGAGGCGTAGCGCGGCGATTGGTGAAATGTAACGGAAGTCTCAAGACTTCCGGCATCTCGGCTCACTCAGGTTGCCCACGATATTCTGCTAAGATAACTTGATTGCTGATCTAGCAGAATCACGTCGGCCCGCCATGACGAAATCCGCCGAGCCTGAACCGCTACCCGGAGCACAACTCATGAACCCCCTGTATTCGAATCACTCCACCGGTCGTCCGGCTGGCGAGTTGAAGTTTCTGATCCTTTGTCCGCTTGTCATCGGCCTGTGTGCCGCGTGTAGCAAGCCGCTGTCACCAGCTCCGTCGACGGCGAGCAGCACAACCGAAGCGGCATCCACCGACAGCGAGCCATCACCCGCCGAGGAAGAGCCAGTGTTCGCCGCGGCTCCGGAAGGCAAAGTGCTTCGTCACGCGGTCTTCTTTTCGTTCAAGGAAGACGCCGGCGAAGAGGACATTCAGGGCGTTGTCGACGCGTTTCGCGAGCTGCCGTCGAAGATCGAAGAGATCAGCGACTTTCAATGGGGCGTGAACAACAGCCCGGAAGGGCTCAATGACGGGTTCACTCACTGCTTTCTGCTGACGTTCAAGAATGAAGCCGGTAGAGCGGCTTATCTTCCGCACGAGGCGCACAAGGCGTTCGGCGACGTGCTGCGTCCGCACAACGATAAGGTCTTTGTGATCGACTACTGGGGGACGCCTGCCGAAGAGCCGCTTGAAAGGGAGCTGAAGCACGCCGTCTTCTTCCGCTTCAAAAGCGATACCGCGGCGGAAGACATCAAGAAAGTCGAAGCGGCCTTTGCGGCACTGCCGTCAAAGATCGATACCATCAAACGCTTTGAATGGGGCACGAACAACAGCCCGGAACGCCACTCGGCCGGGTTCACGCACTGCTTCATGGTGACTTTCGATTCGGAAGAAGGGCGAGCAGCCTACCTGCCGCACGCGGAACATCAGGCATTCGTCGAGATTCTCAAACCGGTCTTGGATGCTCCTCGTGTGCTGGACTTTTGGGCTCAGCAATAGCCGGTGGCCTTGAAACCCGCATCACCTCGGCTGTGATACCTTCGCCCAAGTTAAGCTGGCTGCAATGAAGAGGTTTCGCCGGATTGGTTCGCGCCATGGAGATTTGGCGGGAACACAGGGCGCGTGTGGCGACGCGTAGCACTGATTGTTCTGTTGTTGCACGCCGTGCCCAGCATTGCGCGTTAGTAATAGTCGCCTTTCGCTCCGCGAAAGGAAATTTTGTCCGCGGAGCGAACAACGACTATCCAGACGACGGCTTTGGCGGCAGGTCTTCGAGGTGCTCGACCAGGGTGGCGTACGAGTTCAACGTCGCGTTTAGCGATTGCTGCAACCGCTGGATGTCCGAACTCTGCAGATTGGCGGCGTTCAAGATCGGCAGCATCCACGCCTTCATCAGTTCGAACTGTTGCTGCAGCACGCCAACCACTTCCTTCGGGAGACGATATTGCACGATGAGGCGGCGCGTCTCGTCGGACATCTCGTTTGTCCGGCTGCTTTGTTGCAGTTGCTTCAGCAGCGCTTCGAGTGCTTCCGCCGACAGCTGCGACGATTCGCTCGGTGCTTGCGCGAGCCGATCGACGCTGCTGCTCAATACCGTGCCAATCGAATTCATGCCGTTGTTGAGCGATTGTAATTCTTCGACGACGCGCGCGACGTACTCGTGAGCTTCGATCGCATCGCCATCCGGTGCTGTCAGCTCACCGATGCCATCGACCAGCGCACGCCGGATCGAATGTAATCCGTCGTTGAGCGAGCCAAGTTGGACCAGCACCTGAGCGACTTCGCTCCCCGCGTCGACGCCGCGTAGCTTGACGTTCTGGGCAAACGTCCGCTTAATGTCGTCCCAGCGACTTGCTTCCTCTGGAGTTGAGATCCCCATGAGTTCCTTGAACTTGAGCATGTTCGCTTCTTGATCCGACGTCAGCGTTTGGGCATCGTTCTGGTAGCTCGCCAGGATCAGCGTCCGGAGTTCCTCGTCGTTCATGATCGGAACGACCTTCTCGGCGATCCGGTTCATATTGCGGTACGACCCTTGCAGCCTGAACGGAGGCTCCGTGCGATAGTCGTCGGCTTGCGCGGCCGAACGGATGTATTCGCGATTTACCGCCAGCACGATATCGCGGACGCGCATCAGCTTCTTCATAACCGCAACCATCTCGTTCAACTCTTCCAACGAGTAGTTACCTTCGAGATTGACGTCTTCGTGCTTGTCGTATTGCGCCAGCCGCATGACCTCGTACACGTCGGCCTGCGAGCGGCTGGCCAGTTTGTTGAGAATCGGATTGGAGGTCAGTGAATTCTCGAGGTAACTCATCTCAAAAACATCCGCGCTATCGCCAATGATCTCGCCGAGGTTATAGACGTCGGCCCGATTCGCGAGCATGTCGGGAATCTGAAACTTCTCGCCGCTTTCGGTGTAGGGATTGCCCGCCATAACGACGGTGACGGTACGACCGCGCAGATCGTAGGTTCGCGTGCGGCCTTTGTAGACGCCTTCGATCTTGCGTTGCGCGTCGCACAGCGAAATGAATTTTTGCAGAAGCTCCGGGTTGCAATGCTGAATGTCGTCCAAATAGATCATCACGTTGTCGCCCATCTCGAGCGCCAAGTTCAGCTTCTCGACTTCCTCGCGGGCCGCGGCATTGGTGGCCTCAGTCGGATCGAGCGACGTGACCTGATGACCGATCGCCGGCCCATTGATCTTCATGAAAATGACACCCAGCCGATTGGCAAGATACTCCATCAGAGTCGTCTTGCCGTAACCTGGCGGAGACACCAACAGCAACAGCCCCATCAAGTCCGTCCGTTTCTGTTCGCCGACGACGCCGATTTGCTTTGCCAGGTTGTCGCCAATCAGCGGTAGATAGACGGAATCGATCAGCTTGTTCCGCACAAAGGACGTCAGCACGCGGGGGCGGAATTCGTCCAGCCGCATCTCGTCGCGGGCGGCGTCAACGATCTCTCGCTTTAGCTCGACGTAACGTCGAAAGCGAGGCACCACTTCGCGGTCGTATTGATTGAGCTTCCGAGTAAAGCGGTTGAAGTGCAAATGGTAGCGGCGGTTCGCAATCACCGAATGCGACCCGGACATGTCGGTCAGTTCGTGCGTCACGTGCCCGTCGACGATCCGCTGCCGGTTGAGCTTTCCCGCGACCAGCAGCGCGGCGACTTCATCGATGTAGTCGAGTTGCTCGTCCGAGCCGCCATCGGATTGATTTGCCGAAAACGCCTGGATCCAATCGCGGGCGAGAACCAGACAGCCGGCTGGATCGTGTTTCAGCTTCTGAAGTGTCTCCGCAAACTTTTCGGCATAACCATGCGCGGATAAATGCGAATGAAACGCGTCGTGCAACTCGCTGGCGATGCGGCCGATCACGAATTCACCGCCATGAGCCAGTTCGTGGAATAGATATTCGGCGGCTTCGTCGACGAGTGTGGCCGCAAACAGCTGCGTTTCGGCGGCAAACGTCTGTAGCATCGTCGCCAAGCCGCGGACGTAATGCTCCTGTTGCGCCGTATTTGGAAACAACGCACCGATGACGCCACAGCCTTGTAGCTTGGCCGCCATCAGCGTCTTCTGCTTGCGATCCACGAAGTGATTCCAAAACACTCTCGCCATGGCGCGAGATTGCGTGTGGAAACGCAGCAGGCCGATGTTGGCTTGCATCCTTGCCAGAGCTTGCGCGATCCGCGCGGCGTCGTGATCGTGAACGCCTTTCGAGTAGGCTTCCGCGTAACGCGGCCCCATGAATCGACGAACATAGTCGAACAGTTCCCCTTCCTCTGCGCGCGCGAGCCACTCGATCGACATCGCGGGTTCTTCATCGTTATGCGTTCGCGGTTCGATCGCAGCGCGAAAGATGCGCTGAGCGAGATACTCGGCGCGATAGACGTCGCGGTTCTCGGAAACGACCTCCTGCCGCCAGACGTGGGATAGTTCGTTGAGTTCGGGACTCTCGATCGGCTCAAAGAAACTCGTGCCGGTCAAGTGCAGCATCAACTGGTCATCTCGGAACACGGTTGTCAGATCGAGCTGCTGAACGTTGACCGCAAACTTGTGGCTGCCGAACTGAATGATGTTTTTGCCATCGACATACAGCTCGTCGCGATCTTTCAACTGGCGAACAGCATCTTCGCGGATCGTCTTCAGTTGGCTGTGGATGTCGCCGACTTTGACGCTGTCTTCCAGCTCGTCCAGCTGGCCGACGATGTCGCGAATCTTCTCGATCATCAAGTCGGCGGCAAAGTATCCGTTGATGTCGCTGACGGATTCCAGGCTATCGACGCGGTGCTTGATCCCTTTCAGGATGCGTTCGGCCGCGCTCATTAACGTGTTGGCGCGTTGATTGCGGGCCTCGACGAGCCCCAGTCGTCGATTCTCGAAGGCGTTGTAGATTTCTTCGCGTTTCTCGGTCAGCTGCAGAATGAATTCGTCAAACTCGGCGAAGCGGCCTTCCAGCTCTTCCAACTGGATCATGACCTTCGTCAGATACTCTTCGCATTTCTGAGGCGTATCGCAAATGTCGAGATAGTTGACGACGCCTTGATTCAGCAGCTTCAACTGCGAGTTGAATTCCGCGACTCCCTCGACCGACGAGAGTTCCTTCAGCTTTCGTTTCAGCGACGCGCGGGCCTGGTTGACAACGCCGAAGATGGTCGAGATGTTGTCGACGATCGTGGTTCGGTGCGTGGCGTCGTCGATCTTCAGGTTGCTGACGATCTCGATCAGCATCTCCAGCTCGCCGGCGCTGGCCGCGATCTGCTGTTGTAGTTCTTTCGCTTCGCTAGCTTTGGTCAATCCGTCGATCTTCGCGGTTTCCGCTGCCACGTGATCGGCATAGGGTTGCAGCGAATCCGGCTTGAGCAGGAACTCGACGCAGCGATGCGACAAGCGCTCGGTGTGTTCACTAACTTCTGTTTCCAGCTGATCGACGACTGCCGCGTCGACGTAGCGTAGATCTCGCAGCGAGATGATCTCGCCTCGGACGCGACGCAACGACGCCAGCGACTCGACGAACTCGTTGATATGCACGAAGCGTCGATGATGAACCGCCCCCAGCACTTCTCTGGCTTGCGTGCTGACCTGTTTCGTCTGCTCCGCCGTATTCCGCTTGGCGCGAACAACCTTCTCGAACTCCTCGATTGCCGAGGCCGCCGTCGTCTTGATTGCGGTCAACGGTTCCTTCAATTGAAACGTCTCGTCGCTGGCCAACCAGAAGTAGCTGTCCAGCACCCCCGTCGTTTCCTTGACGATGTCGATGTACAGGCTGGCGTAAACGTCCTCGCGCTCGATCAGTTTCAGAACTTCGTGGCATTCAGCCATGCCCCGGACGATATCACGGTTTCCGAGCTTCGCCAGATAAGAGTTGGTTTGGGTGGGCGGCAGATGATCTTCGTCGACGTACGGAGTCCGCCAAATCTGAATGGCGTGATGCTTTTGGGCTTCCTCTTGCGTTTGAAAGCAAATCATCTCGCCCGTATCAAAGATTGTGAAGCCGTTGCAAATCACCGGTGTATCGACGCGCTGCTCGATCAGGTGATAAGGGAGCAAGATGTAAGTACCGGAGTCGCGGTTATAGAACGTATAGAGAGAATCTTCCCCGTTCGGCGCGGCGATACGCCGCTCGAACATCATCTGCTTCAGATCATTCCCAAACGTCTTCGACTCGCCGGTTTGCAGGTAATAGCCGTTCGAAAAAATCAGCCCTTGGTCATCCGGCAGCAAAACACAAGCGTCGGCGATCGCATCGATCCGCTCCGCCCGGTTTGTCTTTTCGTTATAAGCGATGTAGCGATAGTCCTTCTCCTGGTACGGACGGATCTTCAGCAAGACGATGTTGCCGATGATGGCGTACAGCACTTCGGCGTCGTCGAGTGTTTGGTCCGTGTTGTCGACCGGTTCGGCATAGATGCCTTGTCCGGAATCTGTATTGTTCTCGATCTTGATCGTTAGATCACCACCGACGGTCTCGACAAAGACGCGATCCTCGATCGAAATGTGCGGATGCATCCCGAAGTGATGCATGTCACGTGTGGTGCGAATCCATTCGAACTCGTGCTGTGGCGGATAGCGGACTTCGTGATCGCTGCGATTGTCCAGATAGTGCAGCTCGTCGCCAGCGACCGCCCACTTGAAGCTCTTGATGTCACTGGGCGACTTGCCGACGCGAAACACCATATACAGATGCGGTCCACGACGCATGAACTTGGCGAAGACCGCTTGTTTGTAGTAGCGATAGACTTCGCCAAAATCACGTTGAAACGTCTCGTTTTCGATCATCGCCAGCGGTTGCTGATGAAAACCGCCCTCGGAGAACTCGTAGACCGCAAAAACGTCGCGAAGATTCGTCTCGGTTTTCAAACCGAAGTGGACGTTGTAACCGAACAACAGCTTGTTGCCGACGACGATCATGTCGCGGGGAACGCAGTTATGCTCCGTCGTGATCCGAGCCGTCTCGATCAACTCGGTCTCGATCGCTCCGAAGACGTTCCGTCGAGCTTCATTGAGCTGGGCGAGCCGCGAACGCATCTCCTTCCCGTGCGAGACCAATCGGTTACGAATGATCTCGTAGGTGCCGCCTTCCAGCTCGACCTGCGGCTCGGCGTTCGGAGTTTGATCAGGAGTTGTCTCGGACATGATGCGGCGGTGTTAGCGGTAGAAAGGATGGGGCGGTATGTGCATCAAAGGAGTATTGTGAATGAGGCTTTGAGTTTAGGGGCAAAGCCCCGGACATTTGCCTAGCCCAGCCCATCGGGCTGGGTAGCGTATCCAAAGTGACTCTTAAGGGCCAACGGCCCGGCAATTTGTCTTCGCAATGTGGTTTGCCATTTCGTTCCGTATTGATACAAACGGTCGGGCCGTTGGCCCTGCGTTGGTCACATTACACGGTACCCAGCCCGATGGGCTGGGCTAGGCAAACGACTGGCCCGTTGGGCCGAAACGCGTGCTATGCGCGGGAACATCCACGCATCTAATCCTCCGCATCTTTCTCGCCCTTCGACGCGACACCAGCACTCTCCAGCTTCAACGTCTTAACTCGTTCGTCGATCAAACCGGCTTGCGAGGCGAGCCCGAGCAATCGACCCAATTCGTTACGAATCCCGTCACTGCCGGCCAGTCCGATCATCTTGCCGATCAAAGCCGCGATCGACAGATCCTTGATATCGTCCGTACTCAGGTTCAACTCGCTGACCAACGACTGCAGCCGATCGCGGAAGTATTCGGGATTGCCGTTGAAGAAGGTATTCTTCACGTCGGTCAAGACTTGGCTGTTGTCAACGAACCGATCAATGATCTTGCCTCCCTTCACCGACTGAATGATGCGTTCAAAGAACTCGCTTTCGCCGCCGACGATGTCGATGCGGGCGGATTTCATCGCTTCGCCGACGATGTGCGATTGAGCTTCGGCAATCGGGATCTGAGCTTGAATCGCCGCGATCTCGATGTCCTTGTCTTTGTTCAATCGCAGCTTGAACTCTTCGTGTTCCTTGCCGACACTGTCGAACAACTTCATCGCTTCGGCCTTTTCCTGGATACCCTTCGCTTCGCTCGAATAGCGCAAGTGGAGGACCGTGGCTTCGGCGGTTCCTTCCTTCTCGATGGCAATCGCCTTCGCTTCCTGGCCCTTGGCTTCGGCAACCATCTTCTTCTGAGTCACATTGGCTTCGGCCGTGCCATGCTTTTCGATGGCTTCGGCCTTGGCGATCATGACTTGTGCGTCGGCCAATCCAACTGCGGCTTCGTCAGCGGTTCTCGCCTCCGCTAACATCTTGGTCGCTTGCATTTCCTTTTCAGACGCGGCACGTGTCGCTTCCGCTTCGATGACGGTCTTCTCGGCCAGCAAAACCGATGCGGACTTCGCGGCTTCGGCCGCTTTGACTTCCTTGACCAAAGCCTGTTGAGCGGCCTCTTCGGCGGCTGTGATCGTAACCTTCTTTTTACGATCGGCACCGGCAAACGCTTCGGTGTCTTTGATCCGCTCTTGCTCTTCGACCACCGCTCGTTCGACGACAACCCGCTCGCGAATCACTTCTTGAATGTTACGGCGCTCGACCTCGATCGCCTTTTCTTTCTCGACCTCGGCGACGCCGACGACGCGCTCACGCTCGGTTCGTTCGAGCATCCGATCCCGCTCGACACGTTCGATCTCGACGGCGTCGGTGCGCTCTTTGCTCCGCTGGGCGACGATGATCTGGCGATCGCGATTCTCCTCCGCAACACGAATCTCTTCTTCCGTGTGAATGCGAGCTGATTCCGATTTCAAGCGTTCCTCTTCACGGACCTTTTCAGCTTGCGCTCGCTCGCGTGCGGAGATCTCGGCGATTTCGCGTCGTTGCCGCTCTTCCGCCTCGGCTTGTTGCTTATCGAGTTCCAGGATCGCTTCCCGCGCTTCCACGTCCTGTTTCCTGATCGTCTTTTCTTTCTCGCGGTTGATGTCGTTGGAGATAATGTGTTCGCGAGCTGTCAGCTCGGTGATCTTCTTAATGCCTTCCGCGTCCATGATGTTGCGAGGATCAAGCTTGTCGACCGGCGTCTGCTCCAGATAGTCGATGGCACAGTCGTCGAGAACATAGCCGTTCAAGTCCGTCCCGATGACGTTCAAAATCTCCAGCTTGAACTTGTCCCGTTCCACGAACAGCTCGACTAAATCGAATTGTTTGCCGACGGTCTTCAGTGCTTCCGAGAATTTGGCATCGAACAACTCGATTAGCGCGGCGACTGTCGAGGCCCGTTCGCATCCCAGCGATTGAGCCACTTGCAAGATATCGTCGCGGGTGTTGTTCACGCGAACGAAGAACGCGACTTCGATATCCGCGCGGATATTGTCTTTACAAATCAGACCCACTTCGCCGCGTCGCGCGATCTCAATCCGCTTGACCGACAAGTCCATTTGGTCGACGCGATGCAATACGGGAATGACGAAGATGCCGCTGCCGGTGACCGCTCGCAAGCCGCCTTGTCCGGAGCGAACGAGAGCTTTCTCCGGCCCGATTTTGCGATAGAATTGCGAAAAGATGATCAACGCGGCGGCGATGAAGCCAACCCCGAAGAGCGCCGCAATTCCAATCGTTCCCCAAGGTATCTCGCCCAGTAACAAACTATCCGCAAGTTGCAGTGTCATTGTGTATTCCTCACTGTTCTTTCAGGCTAAGTCTTTCAACGATATAGACGTGCGCGGTCGGATCGTAGTCAGTAATTCGGACCTGTTCGTCTTTGGCCAGGACCGTTTGTGCGGTGCGGACGTTCAGCAACAATGGCGACGCTTCCGAGGTGAAGCGGGCTTGGCCGCCGCGCGGCGTGACTTCGGCTGTCGTGACGATCCCGACACGGTCAATCAAGTTCTCTGCTGCTTCCGGTTCGATCGGTTCGAACTTTCCACGCAACGGCTGTGTCAACACTTTCGTCGGCAGCAACGCCACGGCACCGTTTCGCAGGATAATCGTTACGATCGACAGGACGGCGGTTGGTTCTTCGGGCGACTGCCACAGCATCGAGATTGTCCAAAACGCAATGGCGAACACGCTCGCCCAGATGTTAATTGGGAGTTGTCCGATATTCAGAAAACGGAGCGTCACGGCTCCGATACTCAACACGGTGTCGAACGTCGTGTCGGCATCGAAGTCCGTGTCGAAGTCCAAATCAAGATCGAGGAAATCGAACCCCAACCCGCCGACGACGGCCACGAACCAATACAGCGCAACCAGGAGCAGCAAAATCGTTGCTGGCATCACGGCGGGCGTGAAGGCTGTTTGGACACGGCCAACGCGCACTTTAGGCAACTTGGGGTAGCGCGGTAACTAGATATTGATTAAACAATTCGC
>JAQBZB010000243.1 GCA_027622275.1 Planctomycetota bacterium
GAGCGCAACAGATTTCAACTTTCCCCGCAAACCCAATTCACCCAAATTCAGCCAGTTGCATCAGCCCAGCCCCAGCATGCCGGGCCTCCCCCTTCCCGGCGACGGTCCGCCACGACTGGCGGTGACCTGACTGTGACGGCTTGAGACAAGGAGCAAACGGGAGAACAACGATGCGACCGCGAGCATGGGCGGATCGCAGTTCGCGCCGGCGGACGGAAACCGGTCGCCACGGAGCCTGAAACGTCGCGCCACGCTGCCCCCACGAGCCGCAACGAACCAACGCGGCCCACGTCCCACCGGTGCGGCGGTCAGCGAACAGCCGCCACTAAGAAAAAACACCGCTCGACGGCGATGCCCCTCAACATTTTCCGATGTGATGAGAAATGCGGGATAGGATCAGACCAACGGGCGGATTCTCGCCTTGGTTGGTCCAATGCTCGGCGGCGTAGTTCAGATACATGTGCATCTGCCCCGCGTCGTCGTGGTTAAACTTGCCGATCTTCAAGTCGATCACGACCAGGCACCGCAGCCTGCGGTGAAAGAACAACAAATCCACTCGATACCACTCGTTGCCGATTCGCAGCCGGCGCTGGCGACCAACAAACGTGAAATCGCTTCCGAGTTCCAGCAGGAATTGTTCGAGGTGATGAATCAAAGCGTCTTCGAGTTCGTTCTCGGAGTACTCGTCCTTCAAGTCGAGGAACTCCAGCACCAACGGATCTTTGATCTCTTCCTCGGGCGTAACGAAGTCATCCGCAGTCGGCTCCGAGCCCTTTCGCAGCATGGCCGCTTTGTTCGTCGACAGCAGCGTCCGCTCGTAGAACAAGCTATTGCTCTGCCGATTCAACTGCCTCACCGACCATCCGCCGCGCAAGGCTTCTTCCTCGTAAAAACGGCGAGCGTTTTCGTCGTCAACGGATAACAGTTTGACGTAGTGCGACCACGGCAATGGGAAGCAAGCGGCTGTCTCAAGCACCGTAAAGTCGGTATCAGAAGGAGTTTGTGATTTTGCCAACACTGTTGGCGAAATCGGGCTGTCAGATATTGGCGACACTGTCGCCAATATTTCCGACAGTGTCTGAGATTTTGGATACGAGGATTTTTCAGACACTGTCTGAAAAATCTGCTCAGCGGGCCAGCACACGTAGAAACGTCGCATATAGGACAGATTTACGACTCCAAACCCACGCCCGAAACGTCGCGTGAGGTCGTGGGAGAGCTGCGGTATCAATTCTTCGCCATACCCAGCGCGATCGCCGCCGCCTTGTTCTAACTCCACGATCCGCCGCCCGATTTCCCAATACGTCGCGGTCATGACGCAATTCACCGCGCGAGCCGACGCTCGACGAGCCGACTCCAACAGATCGACCATCGAGGCCAACACGTCGCTGTAACGGTCGTCGTTTGTTTTGAGTTCTGTTTTCTTCCGCTTCTTCTTTGCCATTGTGCGGTTACGAATTCGGATAGTTTCTAAGAAGCAACAGTTTCGTGCCCGGCTAAACGATCGGCCAATAAATCCGTTTCAGTGGAATCAAAGAAAGACCTTCAGGCGAGAACGACTCGTAGTGTTCCAGTACGAGTGAGCGAAGTTTGGGCAGGTCGATAAGCGTCAGCGGAATGCTTGATCTTTCCGCTTCGTACCTTGATTCCTTCGTGTATCCGCCAGTACTGACGTACAAGCACTTATCGCCAGCTTGTCGGCCACCAATGAACGCGCGGATCTGGTCGGCGGAAACACGCGTTCCTTTTCGATGTTTGACCTCGACAAACACTCGCGGTTCTCTCAGTCCCAAGCCATCAGGTGACGCGATGACATCGACGCCTCGATCGGGCCCCCTATCCGATGTTTCCGCCCGGAATCCCATCGCCCTCAGAATCTCCGCGACAAGTTCCTGGAGTTGTTCCCAATCTAAGGCCGCGAGTTGATCGTCGATCAGCTCATGAGCCTGCGATATGATGTCGTCGACCGATTGGTCAAGCTGTCCCGCAATTTGCGCTGGCGGTGTTATTTCGACGACCTCTGTTTCCTGACCGGCCGGAACTGCATTGGCCCAAACCTCGTCGGCATTACTGTCACGAACCAAAAACAATGACAGAATTGATCCAAGAGTGTTGCGCGTCGCCTGTGTCAGCGAATCACGGCTCACCTGCTTCGTCCAAGCAACCGCTCTTGCGCGTGCGAGAGTATGGTCACGTTGCTCAACATTCGATTTGATCTCTCCAATGAAATAGAGACGCTGCGACGGATCGTACGTCATCACGGCATCACCGACCGACAGTTCTTCATAAAAACGCTTGACTTGAGATGCGACATTGCCAACCTTTCCTGCGCTGAACGTCGGATTGGAATCGGCAATACGTTGTTCAAGAATTCCTTTGTCGATGGGCGTAGAAATCTCAGCAGCTTCCATAAACCCAATCCCAACGAAGTTTTGTTCCACAAAGTCATCTGCGTACGCCGCGTTTCTACCGGCTCGCACCATCCAAAGTGTTTTGTTTTCCACGGCATTAAATCCGTTTGCGGGCTTCTTTGACCGAGACCGACTTTTCTTTAAGCCGGCTCTTTAACATTCGGCGGAACTTGGGATTGTGTTCCAGCAGGCTGTCGATCAGGTCGTCTTCTTCGGACAGCGGAACTAATTGAAACGACGGCACGCCGTTGACTGTCACGATGACCGGTTCGTCGTGGCACGTACGACCGTAGTGGCTCAATTGCGCCTTGGCTTCACTCAGCGGTATCACTTTCATGGCCGGTAAACTCCTCGCCTTGCACGAACAGCGAGTTGCCTCGCTTTTCGCCCACAAGAATTAAATACTGCCAGCAAAAAAAGCGGCAACCAGGCGGAAGGCAACGGTGATCTGTAATGTCGTTTTGCGTTGCATGGAATCTGACAGGCCGACCTCAACTTTGCGTTTGATGCGTACTAGTCGCGCTGGCGATGCGCCACACGCCGCGTTCGTCTTTCGCGGTCCCATCGCACGCTTCGTAGAACATGCGATATCGAAGAGCTGTCCCCTCTCGCCGCGGCAAACGAATCACGCACATCTCTGAGCACTTCGCGGCGTCCCAACCGCCGGGGCTGGGTGAGAGGACCGGCTCGGAGTCTTTGTACCATGTCAGGCCATCGTCGGAGACGGCTCGCAGGATGTAAGCTCGATTCGACTGACTGTATCCGGCGTAATACATCACGTAACCAGCATCAGTCACGTGAAGAATTTCGGGCGCGAACGCCGCGTGCGAATCGTAGGCTCTGTCTTGAGCAATCCGCACACCCGGCTCCGGTTGGAACACCAAGCCGTCGTCGTTCGACACCGCACTGATGATTCCACGTCCGCGTTCGACGCAATGCAGCCGGCACCGTCCGTCGCCCAGAAAGACGATACGAGGTGCCGAGAAATTGCGGCCCGCGGCTTCCCATCTCGCACCCGGCTCTGGCGTCCATTCGAGTCCGCCATCCGACGAGACTGCACTGCGGATCGAATTCGTGCCCGACTGCGGTCCGGCGCAGCACTCGTAGTACATCCGCAGTCGTCGGCCATCACCAACGGGGACAACTTCGGAAGAGACAACGCGGAACTCGCCGGCACCTCCCGCCTGCGGTGATAGTCGCACGCCGGGCTCCGGAGTCCACGCATCGCCATCCGCCGAGCAGGCACTCACGATGCGTGTCGTCGAGTTGCCGTAGTCGTTGGCACCAGCGGGAAACCCGGGACGCGGAAAAATCTGTGAGTAGTACATCCGATAGCCGCCGCTCGGCAGAGCAATCACTCGCGGGCCGACCGCGCCACAGACGCCGGTGCGCGGGGCGTCAGGCGACCACTGGGCTTCGGGCAGCGGATCGAAGTCCGCATCCGGCGGAGCCTCGATCGCCAAGGCGGTGTCTTTCGTCCACACGGTGCCTGGATCGGTCGCCACTGCGTGAACGGTCGACGAGGCCGACTGCGATCGTGCGAGGTCAATCACGTCGCTCCCTCCTGGCACTCGTTCGCCGGGCAGTTCGGGGTTTTTCGCTTAGGGCCGCCAGATCGCGCTGTGCCTCTTCGTATCTTGCGATTGAGTGTAGCCAGAAGTTGGCTAAACTCAATGGACTTACAGCACGAGGAGCACATGGACATGCTGAGCATTCTCGGTCGTGGCGTAGCGCCGCGTGGCAGATTGAATCGTCGAGAGATATTGCGAGCCGGCGGACTGTCGCTGGTCGGTCTCTCGATGTCGGGCCTGCTGTGCGCCGCGGAACAGAGCCGTGTCCACCCGATTGACGTCGGGGCGCGGCGGGAGTTGTTCGTCGACCAAGCGTTGATCGAGCGGCTCGATGGGCGAGCCGAATTGAAGCTGCATCATCCCACGCCGCGCGAAATCGCAATCACGTTCGAGAAGCCGTGGGAAGGGAACGCCAGCGGTTATCCGACCGTATTCCAGGACGGCGTCGTCTATCGGATGTACTACCGCGGCCATCGCTACATCATCGACCCGCCGCCGCTGCGGCAGGCTCAGTCGGAAGTCGTCTGCTAACATAGGAACCACTCGATGAAATCGAATCGTCGCCAGTTCATTCAGGCCGCTGGAACCGCGGGAGCGGCGCTGTTGACTTTGCAGACCGCTTCGGCCGACGACACCGCTGCAGCCGCCAATCGGATCGCGCCGGCGGGCGAGGCACCCTTCACGACGGAGTTGTTCCTCGACAACCAACTGCTAGAAGCGACCCCAGGCGTGTCGCGGAAGCTGCACCCGGCCAAGAAGCACTTGCTGAATCCCGTGATCCGGCCGGAGCGCTGGTGCGAGGGGACGTATCTGCAGCCGTACAGCACGATGTACGACGCCGACGAAAAGCTATTCAAAATGTGGGCTCGGGCCGGAAGCGATGCGAAGGCCGGGTTCGTCGGCGGCAATGCCGCGTGGATGCTCTATTACACGTCGACAGACGGCGTTTATTGGGAGAAGCCCGATCTGGGAGTGTGCGACGTGGGAGGACGCCGCGACCACAACGTCGTCTTCGCCAGCGACATGATCCCGAAGGCTCCGACCCGGCTCGCCTACGGTCCTGAGAAATTCGTCATTCCGACGAAGCCGATGGTGCCGCAGGGAAAGAAGGCTTTCTTCTGGGGCGTCAACAAGCATCCGCAGCCGCGCGATCCGTCGGAAAAATACGTGGCTCTGGCGATCGTCCAGGATCACCGCCGCGGAGCGCACGTCGCCACCTCGCCGGATGGCGTTCACTGGTCCTGCGCGGCATCGCCGTTCTGGCAATCGCCGCACGATGTCGCGGGAAACGGCGACGACTGCCTGATGCATTTGATGTTCGACGACGCGAAGCGGAAGTGGGTGATTTACCGGCGGATCATTCCCGAGTTCAGCGAGCGCATGATCGCCAACGACAGCGATCAGAATCGGCCGCCCATTGACCGCTACAACCGCTCGTACGCCTATGCCGAGAGCGACGACCTGCGGGAATGGACGAACCATCGGTTCATCCTCGCCATGGACGCGGATGATCCCGCCGACACGGAACTCTACCAGTTCGGTTGCCACAAGTTCGGCGCGACGTACGTCGGATATGTGAGCATCTACTACCAGCGTCGCCCCCAGCCGATCGACATTCATCTGGCGACGAGCCGCGACGGCATCCACTTCACGCGGGTCTGCCGGGGGACGCCGTTCATTCCGTCTGGTCCGCTGGGGTATTACGACTTTATGGCGATGGCTTGCTCGCAGCCCCGACCCATCGTGGTCAACGATACGGTCTATATCTATTACGCGGCCCTGAATTTTCCACACGACGTCGATGAAAGCGCGTCGGCGCATTACTCCGGGGGCGTAGCGCTGGCGACCCTGAAGCGAGACCGGTTCGCCTCGCTGGAAACCGGCACGCCCGCTGCGGGACCCTGCCGCGTTCTCACGAAACCGCTGGTCGTCTCGCATCCCCGGCTGTACCTGAACGCCGCGACGTGGGGGAAAGGCTCTATCCGTGTGGAAGTGCTGACCCGCGATTGGCAGCCGATCCCGGGCTTCACGGTCGCCGAGTCTCGTGAGATCCAGGGAGACGCTCTCGACCATCCCGTCCGCTGGTCGGACAACGCCGACCTGGGCAAGCTCCTGGGCCAGGAGATTCGGCTCAAGTTCCACATGACTCGCGCCCGGCTGCATGCGATGACAATGAGCGATCAAGAGCGGCCCCTAGTGGCCGTGGAAGCCGAGTATCGATCGGACCCGGCGGGAGATTCCGCGCCCAGCCAGAACTGACCCGAGAGAACAGCCGAAACTTCGTGGCATAGGCTTCCAGCCTGTGATGCCCCGATGAAAACAACCTGTTCGTCACCAGGAGACTTTCCATGCACAGAGCTATTCGCATCGCTTTCGCACTCGCGCTGGCAACGCTGTCCCTGAATTCGCAGGCTCTGTCCCAAAACCGCGCGGCCCCGCCGGGCATGTTCAAAGATTTGGACGACGAGATCGTCGGCAAGTCGCTGGTGCTGCACGGCAAGCAACTCTTCATCGACAACTATGTGATCGAATCGCTGACCGGAGCAGCAAAAGTCCTCAACCAGCCGGTGAAGCACCCGAAGAATCCGCTGGTCCGCCGCGACCAGCCGTGGGAAGAAAGGCTGTCGTCGCCGTTTGGCTATGGCGCGGTCGTCCGCGATGAGCGCGATGGGCTGTACAAGATCTGGTACCAAATCTGGCACGACGACAAAGACGCCGTCGGGTCGTTGGGCTACGTCACATCGCCGGATGGAATCACTTGGGACAAACCGATCACGGATTCCCAGGCTGGCAACAACTGGGCGCTGTTTGAGCCGAAAGAACCGTGGGTCGGTGGGGCCGGCGTGATGATCGACTCGGCGGAAAAGAACCCCGACCGTCGTTTCAAGATGATGTATCTGGCGAAGCCCGACGGCAAATCGAGTTCGCTGCAGAGTTGCGTTGCCTACTCGGCGGATGGCGTTCACTGGAAGCCCGAGCCGAAAAACCCGCTGATCCCGTACAGCGACACGCAGATCGCACCGTACTGGGACGCTCGGCTGAATCGCTTCGTGGCTTATCTTCGGTTCGGCCCGCCCAATGTGCGGATCATCAGCCGCATTGAAAGCGAAGACTTTTTCCACTGGTCGCCCAAGGTCACGGTCGTCAAGAAGAGCGAGCTGGATGCGCCTTTCTCGACGGAACTCTACACGATGGGCGCGATGCCGTATCACGGTGTCTACATCGGCGTGCTCAACACCTATCACGGCGAGACGATCAAGCCGATTCCCGACGACCAGCCGTGGATGGATCGCGTCGACAACCAACTGACCTTCAGCCGCGATGGAGTCACCTGGCAGCGCGTGCTGAAAGACGGAGCCATCTCCGCGGCCAAACTGCGCGGCGAACGCGACTGGACGCAGGCCGCCCAGCAGGCGACGTTTCTCCCTTACGGCGAATTTCGGAAAGACTGGGATTGGGGCCAGATCTACCCGCATCATCCTCCATTAGTCGTCGGCGACGAAATCCGCTTCTATTACACCGGCATCACCGGACGGCACTGGCACACCTATCACAAAGACACGCGGGAGAGCGGCATCGGCCTGGCGACTTTGCGGCTGGACGGCTTTGTTTCCGTGAACGCCGGAGCCGAAGCGGGGACGCTGACGACGAAGCCGCTGGTGTTCCTTGGCGACACGCTGGTCGTGAACGCCAACGCCATTGGCGGTTCGCTCACGGTTGAAGTTCTCGATGCAGAGGGCCAGGTCATCGAAGGCTTCGGCGCCGCCGACTGCATGCCGATCACCACCGACAGCGTCCGGCATGTGTTGAAATGGAACGACAACCCGGACTGTCACCTGCTGCAAGCGCGGCCGATCAAACTGCGATTTCATTTGAAGAAGGCAAAGCTGTACGCGTTCGAACCGCGTATCCGCCACAACCACTACCTGCAGTCTTACGACTAAGGAACGGCACCACACACGGCCTCGCCTGCGGGTACGGGTTAAACGAAACCTAACACAGACTGCGGCGGCAATTGAAGCAAACAGGAACAACCAACATGACCCTTCCATACTTGGCACTGCTCGTCCTCGTTGCCCCCGCTGGGACTTCGGCCGAAGATACGTTTGAAGTACCGGTCGGTGAGCGGCAACTGTTTTTGGATGAACATGGAATCGCGAAGATCGACTTCCTCCAGCGGACGATGCATCGGCCGAAAAAACGCGGTGCCGTTATCGAGCCGGATCAACCTTGGGAGTCAAGTCTGCAGACTCGCTGTGCCCCGGCCTGGGACGAGCAGGCAAAACTCTACAAGTTGTGGATGATCACTTCTGTCCGGAATGGCTCCGAGCCCGACCCAAACTTTGGCGGGGTCACTTATGCCGAGAGTACGGATGGGGTTCACTGGACCAAGCCGATCCAGCGTCAACGGGAGTATCAGGGTTCTCGGGAAAACAACTTTCTGGAGTTCGAAACGAACTCGATGGAGAACGCCCTCTACCACGCCGAGGATCCGGACCCGAACCGACGTTTCAAGGGGCTCTTGGGCGCGCTGGGCCGTCGGCCCGCGGCCAGCCCCGACGGTATCCACTGGCGGCGGCTGGACGTCCCGGAAATCCCTTCTGGAGATGAATCGAACCTCAGCTATGATCGCGCCAACGGTACGTTCATCGCTACGTTGAAATCGAATGGACCTTACGGCCGGGTACATGGAGTTTGGACCAGCAAGGATTTCAAAATCTGGACAAATTCCAACGTGACCATTCACGCTGACAAAAGAGATCAGGAGTTGGCAACGGAGAACATTCGGACACGGCTGTCGGACGCCATGTTGCACCAGCCCGTCTACAACAATCCGAACGACTACAACGCCGACATCTACAACGTGGGGATCTTCCGCTATGAGAGCCTGTACGTGGGACTGCCCGCAGTGTTTCACGCGACAGGCAAGATTCCGGCAGGGAACCAGGACGGCTTCCACCTGATTCAGTTGATGTGCAGCCGCGACCTGAAGACTTGGCAGCGGCTGGGGGATCGGAAACCGTTCATCGGACCATCGCCGGTCGGAAAGGGCGCGTACGACTTGACGCAACTCCTTCCGCCGAGTGCTCCGGTGGTCCGCGGCGATGAACTGTGGTTCTATTACACAGGCATCAAATACCGTGCCCCGCCCGCGCAACCGGACCTTGGCGTAGGTGCCGTTTGCCTAGCCGTACTGCGCCGTGATGGCTTCGTGTCGCTCGATGCAGGCGAAACACACGGAACGATTACCACCAAACCGTTCAAGTGGCCAGGCAGCAAGCTCCTGGCCAATGTCGAGACCAAAGAGCACGGCGAACTCCGGGCAGAGGTCCTCGACCAAGCGGGCAAGGTGGTCGCAATCTCGCAGCCGGTGAGGGACAATCAGCCGCGGGGCGAGTTTCGTTGGAGCCAGGCTCTCCCCGAGTCTCTGCAAGGACAATTGGTCAGCCTTCGTTTTACACTGCGAGAGGCCAGCTTCTATGCCTGGTGGGCCGAATGACCACCGTGCTGACTGAAGGATGTCGAATGAGACTGCAACAAGCCAAAGCACTCGTGGGCGGACTCTTCGTCAAGCCGGAAGACGATCCGGAGTGGGTCCGCCAGAAAGTGAAACGCTCGTGAAAGCGAAATGCTTGCTTGGAAAGAACAAAGGAAGATCGCAATGAAGAAAATCTCACGCCGTGAACTCATCGCATCGACGGCGGCCGCAGGTTCCGTGGCCACGGCATTGTTCGAGCCGCGGGACTTACAAGCGCAAGATGTCCCCAAGGTCCCCGATCCGTCCAAAAAGCGCGACTGGTGGGACAAGGAGTTTCACACGCTGGTCACGCTGGGCGAGAGTACCACGGCCGGCGGGTGGGCCAGTTACCGGGAGCGTGCTTGGGCTCACCAATTGGCTCGCGTAATCAACGAGTTCCAGCGAGTCCCGGTGCAACTGGTGAATGTCGGCATCGGAGCGAATGTCATTTCGACGCGGAGCACCGCTTACGAGCACAGCGGCAAACCGGCCGCACTCGAACGGCTCGAACTGCATGTACTCCGTCACAAGCCCGATCTCCTGGTGGTTTCGTACGGATTGAATGATGCACGGGGCGGCACACCGATCGATCTATTCGCAGGCGAAATGCGAGCGCTGATTGATCGAGTTCGTGCCAGCATCCAGCCGCTCATTGTGTTGCTGGGTCCCTACTACATGACCGGGTTTGACCAATTCGGTCCACACTGGAACAAGGCCACCTTGGAGCTGTTTCATCGATTCAGCGAGAGCACATCCAAAGTGGCGGCGGACAAGGACTGCCTGTTCGTCGACCTCCTCTCGGCGTATGGCAACGCCAACTGGCTGGTCCATCACGACACGGTGCATGCCAATGACCTTGGGCATCGAATCGTCGCCAACAAGGTGTTCGAAGTCCTTGCCTCGAATTGCTCGGGGCTGGCACGAGAGACTCAGGAATTGGAGCAACACATCCCGCGGTGGCGCGACGAGTCGGTGCTGCAGCGCGATGCAGTGAAATAACTCCGGTTCGCGGCGGTCAGGACGCCGCACGCAAATTCAGGAAGAAACGATTCATGCCATACCTCGAAAATCTCTTCTCGCTACAGGGAAAAGTCGCCTTGGTCACCGGCGCGACGCGCGGGCTGGGGCGTGCCATCGCCGAAGCGTTGTTGCGAGCCGGAGCGACGGTCGTGTTGAACGGATCGAATCAAGAGCGGCTCGCCGAAACCACTCGGCAGTTCGCGGCCGAGGGATTGCCTGCCATCGAATTCGCGTGCGACCTTTCCGACCCTGCGCAGGTCGCGGAACTCGCGGAGTTCGTGCTTCGCGAACAGCCGCGCATCGACGTGCTCGTCAACAACGCGGGAGTCACGTTCCCACACGAGCTGCTCGACTATCCTGACGACGCCTGGCAAAAAACCTTTCAGATCAACCTGGAAGCACCGTTTCAACTCGCGCGAAGGCTGGCACCGCGGATGAAGGAACAAGGTGGCGGTTCGATCATCAACGTCACGAGCATCGGCGCGGAATTGGGGTTCCCCAACAATCCGGCGTATGGCGCGGCTAAGGGTGCGCTCAAGCAACTCACCAAGTCGATGGCGTTTGACCTGGGACCGTTCGGCATCCGCGTGAACAATCTGGGGCCCGGCTACTTTCATACCGACATGGCGAATCTCAGCTACTCGGACCCCGAACGCCGCGAGGCCCGCGCCCGCCGCACGCTGCTGGGCCGCTGGGGCGAGCCAGAGGACTTGGCCGGCGCGGTCATCTTTCTCGCGTCCGACGCTTCGCGGTACATGACCGGACAAGATCTGTATATCGACGGCGGCTGGCTGGCGAAAGGATTGTGAATGAGTCTGGGAATGACCTCGCTCGAACCGATTGCAACGACGACCGTCCGCACACGCTGGCGACGGATCGTGACGCCGATCCCCGCGCCGGAATCAATCTCGCGGATCGAACGGTTGCGACAGGTCGAACCGCAGTCGATGGCTGGCATGCCGCCGATTCTGTGGCATGAGGCAGAAGGGTTTCTGGTCCGCGATGCGTTCGGCAATCAGTGGATCGACTTGACCAGCGGCATCGTGCTCGCCAATGCCGGGCATGCTCATCCGCGTATCGTGCAAGCGATCCGCGAAGCGACCGAACAGCGACTTCTGGCCACGTACGCGTTTCCCTCGGAGCCTCGACTGAGGCTGCTGGAAAAGCTGGTCGCCCTATCGCCGATCCCGGATTCAAAGGCGATCCTCTACTCGTCGGGGACCGAGGCCACGGAATGCTCCCTGATGCTGATGCGGCGGCATGGCCAGCGGATTCACCCGGAGAAAGTCGGCATCTTGAGCCTCGCGGGCAACTACCACGGCCGCACCCTGGCCGCACAGCTCGCCAGTGGTACGCCGCAGCCCACCGACTGGATCGCCCGCGAGCGTGTCGACCATTTTCAGATCCCGGCTCCAAACTGCCTGGCCTGTCCGTGGGGGCGTACGCATTACGAGCAGTGTGGCGAGAACTGTTTTCATGCTGGCTTGGAAACGCTCGTCGCGCGAGGGATCGACCTCGATCGAATCGCCGGGCTGATTCTTGAACCTGTGCCCGGCTGGACCACGGTTCCCATCCCGTCCGATTTCGCGGCGGCGGCTTCCGCTTGGGCGAAGCAGCAGGACTGTCTGCTGGCCTTCGATGAGATCCAATGCGGTTGCGGACGGACCGGAACATTCTTTGGCGGCGAACATCTCGGCGTCACGCCGCGGATAAAAGGGGACAGGTCCAATTTGTGCGAAGCACCCAGCGGGCCGTTCCGGAAAATTGGACCTGTCCCCTTTTGTCCGGACCTGATCGTGCTGGGCAAGGGTCTGTCGTCGAGTCTTCCTGTTTCGGCGGTGATCGGCCGCGCCGAAATCCTGGATCTGCCGTTGCCCGGTGAGATGTCGAGTACGCACGGCGGCAACCCCGTCTGCGCGGCCGCCTCGCTGGCCAATCTGCACGTCCTTGAGGACGAAGAACTCATCGAAGCTTCAGCCCGTACCGGAGCCACCGTCTTGGAACGACTTCGCTCGCTGGAGAGCGAATTCCCGGACCACGTACGCGCGGTGCAGGGCGTCGGCCTGTTTCTGTCGATCCATCTTCGTCAGCCCGGCACCAATACTCCCGACGTGCAACTGGCCGATGCAGTTGCTGAAGAGGCCGTGCGCCGTGGCGTGCTGATGTTTACGACTGGCCGAGGCTACCTCAAATTCACTCCGCCACTCTGTATCGAACTGGCTGCGGCCCTGGAAGCCGCCGATGTGATTCGTGATTGTCTAACCGAAGGGATCCGTACGAAATGAATCGTGAGCGAATGTTGAATCGTCTCCGCGGCTGCTACGTCACCGTGCCGATTGGCAATGGCGAACTGGGGCCACTCTTCACCCGGTTGCTCGATGCCTGGAAGCAATCCGTGGGTATCGACTTCGTCGCCCAAGCTCGCGACTACGCCGAACGACTGCCAGCCTGGGAACAGGAAAAGTCAGATTGGAACACCAAGGTAACAAAGGAAACGAAGTAGAACTCTTCGTTGGCTTCGTTCGCTTCTGTTGAGGTCGAGATGGGTATCAACTTCATCGACACGGCAAACGTCGGCGTCAAGTCGCTGGAACAGATCCAGGACGCGATCCCCGCGGCGGACATCGTAGTTCCACCCGAGCACCTGATCAGGCTGGATGCGATTTGTCCGCCGCCGTGGCGACAACCCGATCCAATCCGGGGAAGTTGACCTCCATGTCGAGCGATCCGTTCCCTAACCAAGTGAGTAAGCCGGCAGTTGCGTCCGTCGGATTGCGCCTGCGCGTGTTCCTGGGATTGCTGTTGGGCCTGCGCAGGCATGACTTCCGTGCGGCGGCGACGTGGATCAACACGATGTATCCTGGCGTCTCGCCGGTCGGGCGGTTATTCAAATTCTTTCGCTGGTCGCTGTGGCAGATGTGGTTCGAGATCCCCGATGCACTCGGCACGACGACCTTCGCCCCCAGCGTGTCGACGACGCCGATCTGGCTCGCCGACGGCAATCCGCTGGAGAATCATCCTTGGGCATCCAACCCCGACGCAGCGCTGCCGCAGCGCGTTCATGTGGTCGTCATCGGTGCCGGATTCACCGGGGGCGCGTTGGCGTATCACTGGTCTCGCCGCGCCGCCGCCGATCCTGCGAGGCTGTCCGATAACAGGGAGGGCGAGGCTCTCGCCGAGCCGAGTTTTTCGTCCGTTCGCGGCTCGGCAGGAGCCTCGCCCTCCCGGAATCCGGATTTTCAGACAGCCTCGGACATGAAGATGGCTGTGCTCGACATGGGCGAGGCGGCCAGCGGGTCATCGGGCCGCAACGAAGGACTCGTCGTGATGGGCCGTTACTGTCACATGGTCCAGAACACGGTCTTCAAATACCTGCCGCAAGTCCGGCCGGATCTCACGGAGTCAGACCGCCAGCAACTGGCCCGGCAGTTTGCGGTCGCGTACAGCCGAGCCGCCTATCACAACGGCGACCTGGTCGAGCAGACGATCCGCAGCGAGGGATTCGATTGCGACTACGCACGCCAGGGCTGGGTTCAGGCCCGCGATGCCGATCAGCAGGAAATGCTGGCCGAGTCTGTCCGCACGGCGCTCGACACCGGCCTGACTGACTGGACCAGCGTCGCGCCCGACGAAGTCACACGCCGCACCGGGATGACGGTCACTCACAACGCCGGCTTCTCGATCGCGGCCGCGTCGTTTCATCCGGCCAAATGGGTGTGGTCGTTGCTGAAGTCTGCGCTCAGTTCGAACAAGGTCGAGTTCTACTCCCGGACCAAAGTGCTGAAGGTGGAACTCGTTGGCGAGG
>JAQBZB010000244.1 GCA_027622275.1 Planctomycetota bacterium
CCCGTCCTCGCATGCTAGGACGGGCCGGGAGACCCGTCCTACTTGTCACGTCCTACGAAGCAATCTCCTCATCACCCAAACCAGCTCGCGATCCACGCGTTTGCTTCTCCAGAGTTCCCAACGATTGCAAATAGTCGCCGGTCTTGCCGCCCGGTGCGTACACCGGAAACTGCACCTCGGAATCGCGAAAGCTCTTCAAGGGCTGACCCAATCCGCGGAGCCCGACTTCGCGATACCGGCGGACTCGCTCAAGGTCGATCTCCAGCGGGACAAGTTCTTCGGACGCACCAAACTGATGCAACACATCGCCCGCCGGTCCGCAAATGATGGACTTCCCGTTGCCGCCGTCGCCAGCGCCGTTGATATCGACCATGAAGCACTGGTTTGTCGCCGCCGTGGCGCGGACGATCGATAGCTCGACATCGCGGTCAATCGTCGTGGTCAGAGTTGGATGGAGGATCACTTCCGCGCCCATGCTGGCCAGCGTGCGCGACGTTTCGGGAAACCACATGTCGTAACAGATGGAAACGCCGAATCGCCCAACGTCCGGGACATCGAAAACGAAACACGAACTGCCGCACTCAATGCCTTCTTCGTAAGGCAGGAACGGAAACATCTTGCGATAGCGTCCGATGACTTTGCCTGTCGGATCGATCACCGACAGCGTGTTGTACTTTTTGCCGTTGAGCATTTCGACGAGCGAGCCGTTGACCAGCCAAATCTTGTGTTTTGCGGCCATTTCCTGAAATTTGCGTTCCGCGGGACCGGGCAGCGGTTCGGCCTTGGCGGGGTTCGGGCCGTAAGCCGCGAGTTCGCTGAACACCACCATCTGCACCCAGGGAAACAGGTACATGAAGTAATCCAACTTGGCCTGTAAATACGGCAAGTTGTCGCGCATGCCCGACGTTGTCAGTTGCAGGCCGCCAATGGCGTAAGGCGTCATTCAGATTCTCCGTGGTGGTTTGTCGTAGGACGGGTCTCCAGGCCCGTCCGTCATCGCAAAGGACGGGCCAGGAGCCCCGTCCTACTTTAGGAAAAATCATGAAGCTCATCGGAATCGTCCTCTACCTGTTGATCTTGCTGCTAATCGGCGCGGCTGCTTCGCGGCGGATGAAGGATCTGCGCGACTACTATGTGGGCGGCAAGCGGTTCGGCTTTTGGGCGGCGGCGTTTTCGTCGCGCGCGACCGGCGAGTCGGCTTGGCTGCTGATCGGATTGACGGGGATGGGCGCGGCCGTCGGCGCGCAAGCTCTGTGGGTCGTCCTCGGGGAAGTTCTCGGCGTCGCCGCCGCGTGGATCTTTCTGTGCGGACGCTTCAAACGCCTGACTGACCGCTACGATTCGATCACGATCCCCGATTACCTGGAATCCCGCTTGCGCGACACGAGCCATCGGATTCGGCTGGTCGCGGCGTTTACGTTAGTCGTGTTCGTGACGATCTATGTCAGCGCTCAGATCGACGCCATCGGCACGGCGTTCGAGGGATTTCTGGGCTGGAACTATTATGTCGGCGCGATCGTCGGCTTCGCCGTGGTGCTGGTCTATATCGTCAGCGGAGGCTTCGTGGCCGTTGTCTGGTCGGATGTCTTTCAGGGCAGCCTCATGGTGGTCGGCTTGGTGGCGTTACCGTTCTTTGGATTGGCAGCAGCGGGAGGCTGGGAGCCAACGATCAGCGGACTGTGGCAACAAGACCCGCTGCTGCTGTCTCTCTGGGGTCCCGATGGTCGCAGTTGGACGTCGCTGTTTACGATTCTGAGCTTCCTGGCCATCGGACTCGGATTCATGGGTTCGCCGCAGATTTTCGTACGGTTTCTTTCGCTGCGATCGACCGACGAAATTCGCCCGGGCGCGATCGTCGCGATCGTTTGGACGCTATTGGCCACCACCGGCGCGGTGCTGGTCGGCATGGTAGGGCGGGCGATGTTGATGAGTCCCGGGCAATCGATGGCGGAAGAACTTGGTCAGGGCGGGCAGCAAGTCCTGCCGATGCTGGTTGCGGACGCGGTGCCTGACTGGGCGGTTGGCCTCTACATCGCGATCGTATTGGCGGCGATTATGTCGACCGTCGATTCACTGCTTGTACTGGCATCCAGTGCCTTCGTGCGTGACTATTACCAGAAGGTGCTGCATCCTGATATGTCCGACCAGCGGCTGCTCGGACGGAGCCGGACCGTAACCTTCCTGTTGGCGACTGTCGCACTGCTGATCGCCTTTTCGGTCGCGGCGTTGGTTCCAGGGCGAACGGTCTTTTGGTTCGCGATTTTTGGTTGGTCGGGCATCTCCGCGACGTTCTGTCCGACGATGATCTTGTCGCTGTTCTGGTCGCGTCTGACCGCGCGCGGTGCCTTGGCGGCAATGCTGTCTGGATTCGCCAGCGTGCCGTTCTTCAAGTTTGTCGCACCGCAGCTACCGTTGGTCGGAGACGGCTTTGCAGCGTTGTCTGAATTGCCGCCGGCCTTCGTCGTATCCGGCCTTGTGGCCATCGTCGTCAGCTTGTTCGATCAACAAGGGATGCAAGCACTCGCGGATGTTCACGATGAACTCATAAGCAAAGGACAGGCCGGCCCGTGAAGGTGGATTGGAAGGGTTGCACGATTTCATCGAACCGCAAACCGCTCCTCGGCCGGAGCCTCACACGCAGATCGTGCGACACGCGGGGTTGAGAAAGTCCATCTCACTTGCGCGCGGCAGAAGCGAACCGATGTGTCGGGATGGGACGACCGGGGCGGAAGCTTTGAGTCTGATGCCAAGTGCATCGAGCGCCAAGCTCGCCGCACACGGCTTCGACGCTCTGACGCACCTCGGCTTCCAACGTCTCGGGATCAAGCGAGACACGCGCATTGACCACTAAGTCCGCGCTGGCCGTCATGCGTTCAGACGCGAGTGAGAGTTCAGCGGGCAACTCGTTGCTGATCAGGTTGGCAACCGCGTGAGATCCTTCCCAGAGACCGATCGCCTTCAAGTGAGCCGCTTCGGCGGGCAGCGATCGGAGACGATCTCGAAGACGGTCGATGATTCGAACCAACAGCTCGTCAAGTGAGAACGGCAGGTCCGAGGTGATGCGCAGGCTACTGTTAAGCCAGCCGAGTTCCGCCTCGCCTTCCGCGTAGATATCGTAGTCGATGTCGAGGATTCTGCGTCCGAAATCGCCTTGTTGGTCGAGCAATTCCAGGAGCCCCGCGAAGCCCGTTCCCGTCTTGGCGGACATCCGCAACGTTGGAACACCGGGGTGATGTTGCTCGATCAGCTGCTGAAGTTCATCCACTTCGGCGACCGAAAGCTGATCGACTCGATTGATCACGATGAAGTCGGCTTCTTCCAACTGCTTCTGAAAGATGTAAGCCGCCTTCGGCGAGAAGCCCGCGTTTGCTTCGCCTCTCAAAATCTTTCGACCATGACTTGGCTTGAGAAGCACTCCGTACGGTGCCACATGAAAACGATCCGCGTGGAGCCTCTTCAAAGGCTGGACGACCGTCGCGACGAGATCCGTACAGCTGCCAACGGGCTCGGCAAGAATTACGTCGGGTCGCTGCTCGGATGTCAGTTTGGCGGCGACGTCCGTCAATTCGTTGAAGTTGCAGCAAAAGCATGACCCAGCCACTTCGCCAACCGCGAAACCTTGCGATCGAAGCGTGTGTGTGTCGACCAAATCGGTTGCCTGGTCGTTGGTCACGATGCCGACGCGGAGCCCTTGCTGCTGATAGGCGTGGGCGAGTCGGGCGATCGTCGTGGTTTTTCCGGCACCCAGAAAACCGCCAAGCATGACAAATCGAATTGCTGACATTTGGAGTTCCAATACAAACGGGTAGTCGAACAGCATCGATTATTCACCCCATCAGAACGATTCGCAAGCGTCACGGCTGATTTCGCCGGGGCGGAGCCACTGGTATGCCCCAAGTCGTCGAGGATTGACGAAGTTGCGTCGTTGGCAATCATCGCGGTGTGAGTGACGTCGCTACGAAAGTACGGCCATCGCGACGTTCATGTAGACGACAATTCCTAGAATATCGATGATGCCAGCGACGAACGGATTGCTCATCATCGCTGGGTCGAGCCCGAGTCGCGCGAACAGCATCGGCAGGATCGCGCCCAGCAACGTGCCGGCGACAACGATCAGCAGTAAAGTGATTGGAATGACGAGTGCCGCGGTCGCATCGGGCGCTAACCCCGACAGCCACGCGGCGAGATAGCCAAGCAGCGCGAGGCCTCCTCCCAGTAGCATACCCATCGCGAGTTCACGAACAACCACACGCCCCCAATCGCGGAGCGACACATCGCCCATCGACAAAGCGGTGATGACCAGTGTGGCAGCCTGATTGCCGGTGTTTCCGCCTGTCGAAATGATCAACGGCAGAAACCATGCCAACCAGACCCACGTCGAAAGCCCTTCCTCGTAGCGACGCAACGCGAAGGCCGTCAGGAACGCCGCACCAAACAGGATCGTCAACCAAATGCCACGCTTCCAAGTCAGCGTCAATATCGGGGTTTTGAGGTAGCTGGCTTCCAACGGTTCGACCGCGGCAATCCGATGGGCGTCTTCGGTCGCCTCCTCGCGCACCACGTCGATGATATCGTCGTGCGTGATGATTCCGAGCATGCGGTGCTCGTGATCGACAACCGGAATCGCCAGCAAATCGTAGTGAGCAACCTTTCGTGCGACGTCCTCTTGATCCTCCAACACGTCGGCCGACAACAGATCCGTCTCCATCAGCTCAGCGAGAGTCGTCTGTGGCTTGCCAATGGCGGAGATCAGGTCGCGCGCCGAAACCAATCCGCGCAGATGATCCGTTTCGTCGACAATGTACAGGTAGTAGATCGTCTCCAGGTGTTCCGCTTGCCGGCTTAACTCGTCGAGCGCCTCGCGAACCGTCAGCGATTCGCTCAGCTTGGCGGCTTCGGTGGTCATCACCGCGCCCGCCGAGCCCTCGGGATAGGCTCGCAGTCGCAGGATCTCGCGGCGAACCTCGGCCGGCAACAGCGGCAAGATCTCGTCGACGATGACCGACGATAAATCTTCTAACAAGTCAACCCGATCGTCAGACGCCAACTCGACGATCAGTACGGCGATTTCCGCACGATCTTGCGTCTGGAGCAGCTGAATCTGCTCTTCGTGCGGAAAGAAAGTGAAGATCTGTTCGCGGACACGCGGTTCGGCGAACTTCAAGACTTGCCACGCCTCGTCGGGACTCAGCCTTTCCATGAACTCGGCGGTTCGAGCCGGATGCAACGCCGTGCAAAAC
This sequence comes from Planctomycetota bacterium, assembly GCA_027622275.1. Lineage (GTDB taxonomy): Bacteria > Planctomycetota > Planctomycetia > Pirellulales > Pirellulaceae. The sequence continues at coordinate 5,241 of JAQBZB010000244.1, forward strand.
TCGCGCAGATCAGCTTCGCTCTGCTCGGAGAGCATTTCTCGCAGCTCGGGAAGGTAAAGCGTGTTGATCATGGGAATCGAAAACGCGTTTCGGCGAATTCGCTTTGAGTGTGTACTTCGTGGGAAGGCCCCTGAGTGAGTACTCTTCAATCGCTCGATTCGACCCGAGCCAATGGAATGAGCGAATTATTATAGTGTGGAAACTTGGGGGACCAATGCGGCTGAAACCCTGCTCGGATGTTGCGCTACGCGAAATCTCGACGATTGGATCTGGCGGAACCTGAGGCCGACGCTTATGAATGTGCGCCGTGCGCGTCGACAGGTTTTCCGTTGACAAAGGGCGAGGCCGGTGATAACTTTGCGCTCGGAATAACTACAGAGAAGGTTGCCCAATTCAATTGGTTAGAATGCAGCTCCGGTGGAGGTTCTCCCCGCCGGTCATTGCTGTTCCACCTTCCTTCAGATCCAGATTGTCGACTTATCAGGGATGACTGACTTCTCGTCACCAGAGTCTGAACAGCAATGGAAGCTGGCTCGCTGCGAGTCGATCATTGATTACCAGTTCAACGACCAATCCTTGTTGCTGGCCGCGTTGACGCATGCCTCGGGTGCGGAACATCGGCTGGCGTCGAACGAACGCCTCGAGTTTCTCGGGGACGCGATTCTGGGAGCGATCGTCTGTGAAATGCTCTATCGACGTTTCCCCGATTATCTCGAAGGTGACCTCACCAAGATCAAATCGATCGTCGTGAGCCGCGTATCGTGCGCCAAGCTGAGTGAGTCGCTCGGATTCCAGGAATGTTTGATTCTCGGCAAGGGAATGGCACAACACTCGGATCTGCCCGCTTCGCTGTTGGCCGATGTCTACGAGGCGCTGGTCGCCGCCATTTATCTGGATGGCGGAGATGTCGAGGTACGGCGGTTCATCGAAGCAACTGTGGGCCCGGAAATTGAGCTGGCGGAGGCGGGCGAACTGGAAGGGAACTTCAAATCGCAGCTGCAGCAACTTGCCCAACGTGAATTCGGCAGTACGCCCGTTTATCAACTTCTCGACGAGAAAGGCCCCGATCACGCCAAGTGTTTTCAGGTCGCGGCTCAAGTGGGCGGGCATCGCTACGAACCAGCTTGGGGACGGAACAAGAAGGAAGCGGAACAACGGGCGGCGAACAATGCTTTATCGGAGATTGTCGACGAGCAGCCGCCTTACGCGACGGACTGAGTTCAGCGGGCGGGTGGTGAATCGAACATGCTATTCTGATCCGAGACGGCGATTCGACGTAAGGACCATCGGCCAGCCATGAGTTTCTCCCAGCTACGGAACAACATTGCCTCGATCGCTGAAGCTTTCGCGACTGATCGTGCGACGAGACAGTTGCGCCGGCATCTCGAACAGGCGGACTTCGATCATCTGCGCGAAGCAGGATTGCCGCTGATCGGCTTGCCCGTCGATGAAGGCGGCTTGTGGCAATCGGTGGCGGAATCGACGCGTCCGATTTGCGAGCTGCTTCGAACACTTGCCCACGGTGATGCGTCGGTCGCACTCGTTTGCGCCATGCATCCGGCCGTGTTGTCATACTGGCTAACCGCGCCCGCGGAACTGTCGGAGCGGCCGTTGTGGCAACAGCAATGTCGAGAAATCTTCTCGTCGGTTCGCGACGGACACTGGTGGGGGACGATCACGTCCGAGCCAGGCAGCGGTGGTGACATTACGCAAAGTCGCACCAATGCGTTGCACGCGACAGGCGAAACCGCCTACTTCATTTCCGGTCAAAAGCACTTCGGAAGCGGCTTGGGGATCATGTCCTTGATGGTGACGACGGCAACTCCGGAGGGAGCAGATTCGCCGGAATGGTTCTTTGTCGACTTGCGCGACGTGCCGTGGGATGGTTCCCAGGGCGTGACCTTGATTGCCGAATGGGACGGACACGGGATGATTGCGACGCAAAGTCACAGCCTGGCCTTCGATCGCTTTCCGGCGACGCGCATGGCCTGGTCACACAGTCTCCTGCCCGTCGCGGCAAACGCTGGCGGATTCATCGGTTGTCTGTTCACGAGTGTGGTCGTCGGGATTGTCGATCAGGCGATGGCCACGGCTCGCGCCCACCTCGCAACACGCGAACTCGGTTCGTACGAACGGACGGAGTGGACCCGTGTTCAGTTGGAGTACTGGCTCATCGAGCAAGCACTCGAAGGAATGCTGCGAGCGATTGAAACAAACGATGACGCGCGTCACGAAATCTTAACTGGTAAGACAGCGATTGCTGAACTTTCCGAGACCGCGCTGACTCGCCTTTGTCGCATCATTGGCGGCAGCACGCTTGGTCGCCGCTCGCCGTTCGGCTTTTGGCTGAACGATGTTCGCGCCCTTGGGTTCCTTCGCCCACCTTGGCCCTTGGCGTTCAAAACCCTCGAAGCAACTCACGACTAGTTTTCGAATCGGGATAGAGGGCGGGAGCCTTGCGGCTCCCGCCCTCCCACACCACCGGGCATACGGGTCCGTACCACGGCGGTTCGGCTGGTATTTGATATGGACTTCGACTTTCTCCAGCGAGATTGCGTGCTCGCGTCCACCCGGCTTGGCGCCGTCCAGCGCGAGCAGGTTGCGTCCTGTTGCGGGGTAAGAGCAGAGACCCACCAGTTGCCTTCCTGTTTCATAGGCCGCAGCTTGATTCCGTTGGACTTGACTGCGATTTGTTCGGAGGCGTTTTTCGAAGATGCGGGCGTAACAGTTTCATGCGAGGACCTCTTTGACGACGCGCGCACCGGTGACTTCGGGGTCGGTCAGTCGCTCGGGACGGCCGTTGTGAGTGAAGCTGAGCCGAGTATGATCGAGGCCCAGTTGATGCAGGATCGTGGCATGCAGGTCAGGGACGCTGACGCGGTTTTCGACGGACTTGTAGCCAAACTCGTCGGTGGCCCCGTGAACGTGCCCCGCCTTGAAGCCGCCGCCCGCCATCAGCAGGCTGAAAGCGTGGCGGTTGTGGTCGCGGCCGTCGGATCCCTCGGTGATCGGCAAGCGTCCGAACTCGCCAGTCCATTGGACAATGACATCTTCCAACAACCCGCGCTGTTTCAGATCCGTGATCAGCGCGGCACTCGGCTGATCGACGTGGCCGCAGATTGTTTTGAGTCCGTTCTTCAGATCCCCGTGGTTGTCCCACGGCTGGAAACTGGGACTGAGCGGCGGGAAGACCTGCACGAACCGCACGCCTGATTCGACCAGCCGGCGACCCATCAGACAGCGCGTTCCGTAACCGGCAGTCGCGGGATTGTCGAGGCCGTACAACTTGCGGGTCGCCTTGGTCTCCTGCGACAGATCGAGAATATTGGTGGCAGACAACTGCATCCGCGCGGCCAGTTCGAAGTTCTGGATCCGCGCCTCTAGCTCCGATTCGCGCGGGTGCTCGGCCAAGTGCAGCGAGTTGAGCTGTGCGAGGAACTCGCGCGAGCGCGACTGGGCGTTCGCGGAGATCTTCCGAGAGGGCTGCAAGTGGAGGACCGGCGTCCCCGAGGAACTGAACTCGGTCCCCTGATACACCGCGGGCAGCCAACCGCTCGACCAAACCATCTTGCCCGAGGTGTTGTAGCCCGCCGGATCACGCAGCACGATGTATCCCGGCAGGTTCTGATTCTCGGATCCCAGGCCGTAACCGATCCACGACCCCATCGCCGGGCGTCCCCAGAACGTCTTGCCCGTCTGCATCATGTTGATGGCGAACGGATGATTGTTGTTCTCCGTGAACATCGACCGCACCAGACACAGATCGTCCGCGACTGACGACAGGTGCGGAATCAACTCCGAGAACTCCATGCCGCTCTGGCCGTGGCGAGCGAACTTGAACGCCGTCCCCATGAGCACGTTTTTGTTGCCGAGCTGAAACGTTTCGACCTGTTCGGGATGTGGCTGGCCGTTGCGTTTCGAGAGTTCCGGTTTATTGTCGAACAGGTCCATCTGCGACGGACCACCGTTTTGGAACAGTTGAATAATCGCCCTGGCCTTCGCGGGGAAATGCCCATCGCGCGGGGCGAGGGTGTGGCCGTGGCGGTTCGCGGCGGTCCCTGATTTCGCAGGCCCCGACTCCGCAGCCAGCAGACGGGCATCGCTCATGACACCGGCCAGGGCCAACGTCCCGAAGCCGCCGCCGAGCGATTTCAATACTTCACGTCGAGAGACCGTCATGATTCGATTACTCCACGTAGAGAAACTCGCTGGTTGACAACAACATGTGACACAGGTCGGCCAGGGCCATCCGGGTCGCCTTGTCCGCTGCGGTGTTAGTCGATTCGTGATTCTTCGCCTGTTCGCGGACAAACGCCAGGCTGTGTTTCAACTCCGCGGCCTGGGGTTTTCGCGAGAGTGCCAGTTGGAACGCGAATTCGATTTGCGCGGCGGAATCGGCTCTGGCGGAATCGACCACCCGCTGGGCCATGCGGTCCGCCTGTTCGAACAGGAACTCACTGTTGAGCTGGGCCAGCGATTGCAGCACGGTCGCCGAACTCATCCGCTGAGTACAGTTCACGGGCATGATGGGCGCGTCGAAGATCTCCAGGAACTTCAGTGGATAAACCCGCCGGGCGAACAGGTAGAGACTGCGCCGATGTGACGCGGTTTCCGACAGGCCGTCCGCGGGTTTGGTGATCTCGACGGGGGGGCCGCCCGCCGTGCGATCCAGCGCGCCGGAGGCGGTCAGGATCGAGTCGCGAACGATTTCGGATTCCAATCGACGCAGGTTCATCCGCCAGAGCAGGGCGTTTCCGGGGTCGATCTGTTCGCCCAACGTAATCAGCCGGAACGCGCTAGCGTCCGGTTCCTGTTTCGGTTTTGGATCTGAACCGGGGGCTAGGCGGCTGATTGAGATGTCAGGACCAACACGCGGTCGGCGCGAGGATTGCCGCCAGGCACTCGACAGCATGATCCGCTTGTGCAGGCGTTTGAGGCTCCAGCCGTGCTCGACAAAATCGACCGTCAACCAATCCAGGAGTTCCGGATGCGTCGGGGGGCTTCCCGATCGGCCGAAGTTCCCGGGCGTCTCGACGATGCCGCGTCCGAAATGATGATGCCAGACGCGGTTGACAATGACTCGCCCCGTCAGTGGATGTTCGGGCCGCGTCAGCCAACGGGCGAGGGCCAGCCGCCGACCGCTTGACTCGCCGGACACATCGCCCGCTGTGGCCGCGAGCGAACTTCCAGGCGGCTGCAGGATCTCGGGAAAGCCAGCCTGGACCAGGACGCCTGGAGCATGCACATTTCCTCGCCGATGGACGCGCGATGTCGGCGCGGGACCGACATCCCATAGGGCCTGGACTTTGCCGTAGGACTTTCGCTGTCCCTGCAAGTCGCCGATTTGCTTCTTGAGTTCGGCGGTCCGGGCTTCCTCCTTGGCCTCCTCGGCTGCCTTCAGAGCAGGCTGGAGGTCGGCGATCTGCTTGTCGAGTGCGGCGTTGTGCGTCTCAATCGCAGCTCGCTGCGTCAGCGAGACATCCGCCAAGAACCGCTCCTGCGGTCGCTTCCAGTCATGGACGTTGAACGCCGGTTCGAAGCAGGCCATCAGGCGGTAATAGTCGCGCTGAGGCAATGGGTCATACTTGTGGTTATGGCAGCGGCAACACTCCATCGTCAGGCCGAGCACTGACGTCGAGAACATGTCGATCACCTGATTGATGACTTCATAACGTTTGTCGATGCCGTACTGCGGCTCGCTGGTGTGGTCTTCGACACAGCGCAGATATCCCGTGGCCGACAGCAGTGAAAGCGTCTCGGGCGTGAACGAATCGGCGCGACGCCAATCGACCAGTTCGTCACCCGCGAGCTGCTCGGTGAGGAAGCGATCGTACGGTTTGTCATCGTTCAGCGCGTTGACCACATAGTCGCGGTAACGCCAGATGCCTTCGTTGGGATAGATCGTGGACAGGTCCCCATCGAACAGCCGGTTATCGACGTAGCCCGCCGCGTCGAGCCAGTGCCGGCCCCAACGCTCGCCGTAGTGGGGCGACGTCAACAACTCGTCGACGAGATGTTCGTAGGCATCGGGCCGTGGGTCATCCACGAACGCCTGCACCGCCCCTGGCTCTGGAGGCAGGCCGATCAAATCGAAATACGCCCGGCGAATCAGCGTGGCACGATCGGCTTCCGGAGAGAACGTCAGCCCCCTGGCTTCCAGCTTCGAGATCAAGAACGCGTCGATCGGCGAGCGAACGCGTTCCGCGTGCTGCACTTGCGGAACGTCAGACTTCCGAGGCGGCTGAAAAGCCCAGAACGACCGGTCTTCCTTGCTGACGTGCGTCCGGGGCGGCAGTGCTACGACCTTTTCCTCGGCGGGCGTGCGGGCTTTGACCCAGCGCCGGATACTGGCCAACTCCGTGGCAGTCAGTTTTTCGCTCCCCTCAGGAGGCATCTGGTCGCGTGCCAGCAGATCGACGAGCAGGCTGCCGCCGGGATCGCCGGAGACAATCGCCGGGCCGCTCTCGCCTCCCTGGATCATGGCGGACAGCGTGCGGAGATCCAGCTTCGCCTCCTGCACATCCGCTCCGTGACAGTCGTGACATTTCTGAGCAAGAATTGGCAGGACATCTTTCTCGAACGACGGCGGTGGCGGCCGCTTCGCATCGCGAACCGTCAGAGTCACGTCGAACCGCGTTGCGTCACCGTGATGCGGAGTGCCCGTTCCGTCCGCAACCGCATCAACAGTGAAGTAGACGAACTCGCCGGGCTGGATCGGCTGATCTTTGATGTGGAATTTGCCGACCTGGTTCGGGCTGCCGAAGTCGGAACTTCCCGCAGCCAATGGGGTTGGCTGGAAACCAATCTCATCTGGTGCGGAGCCGCGCTCGATGTACCACTTGATTTGCGAGTTCACGCCGCAGCAGTTCTGTGCGTGCTCAAACGCGCCTTGGATTTCGAGCATTCCCGCCACCGGGCTGCGCCAGCCAATCACAACGGCATGTTCCGGCCCTGGGGCGATGAGCATGTCGCCCGCTTTGAACTTCAGCCCCACGTCGTAGTCGGCGGTGATCTTTCCCACTAGCGGTGCCAGTCGCTGTCCCGCGCGATAAGCCCAACCGTCGAGCGGCGATTCAAAGAGATTGTCGCCCTGCTCGGTAAGCGGAACGTATTTGCCATTGCGCAACCACTGGCGTGTTTCGACTGGACCATTGAACTCGTTCGTCCGCAGAAAATGCCAGGTCGGCTGGTCATCGCGATCACTATTAGGATTCGCCTTGTCTGCCTTGCCGCGAAAATCGTCGCTGAGCTTCCAATGCAGGACCGCCGCGACGGGCTCGTCGGCCCGCGATGCGCCCGCAGCCAGGAGCGACAACGCGGAGACCGAGAGCAGCGGCACGAGCAGAACAGTCTTCGCGATGAATTTCTTCGAAATGTATTTCATGGATTTGGAATTGTGCCACATTGCCGCATTCAATCCTTGTTGGTGGGTCATGCACGCTGACCTAGTTCATCTTACCCGCGTCTTCCGGCTTGAAAGGTTTCATTTTCAGGTCGATGACGAAAAAGCACCGCAGCCTGAGGTGATAAAACAGCAAATCCACCGCATACTCATCACCGCCAATATCCAGCCGCACCTGCCGCCCGACGAACGCCAAGCCGACGCCGAGTTTCAGCAGGAACTTTTTCAATGTGCCGCACTAATCCGCGTTCGAGGTCACGCTCGACCGCATCGTCGGCGAGCGTAAGGAAGTCGAACGTGTACGGATCCTTCAACACTTCGCGGGCGAGGTCCGACTGTTCCGGCGGCAACGTGCGATCGAAGTTGGTAATCGCCAGCCCTGCTCGTTCTGGCAGCGAAGAATTTCGCTGCCGATGTGCCAATAGAGCAGAATCAACTCGCGATTAACCGACACAGCCGCCTTAAGCTGCGCCGACCGGACCCGCGTTTTCAACTCGGCGAGCACCGGCCCGTAACCATCCGGCAAGCCGACGTCATCCAGTCGCGCCAAGCCTCGCGCGGGAACAAGTTCCTTCCTCGCACTCTTCTTTTGAGTCTGTTTGCTCGACTTGCTTTTTACAGCTTTCTTCTTCGCCATCTTTGTTTCCGTGGATTCATTGCCGTCTGCTCGCGATCAACGGTCGCTGGATTTCTTCCGTGTCTTCCTGGTCGTTTTCTTCGTGCGTTTGCCTGCCGCTTTCTTGATTGCCTTCGGCACATTCCGTGTTGTCGCGTTTGCCGATCGACGCGCGAATTGCCGTTGCGTTTTTTCCAGCTCAGCAATCAGTTCAGCCTCGGCGGGCAACGCCAGTTTGTATTCGGCGGCCATGACCTGATTGGGCAGCCCATCCAACGCATACCGCGCGACGGCTTGATCGTTCTGAGCACATAGCCCGCATTTCTCATAACATGGCTAGCGCGAGGCCCCCAGATTTGTCATAACTTGATTTTCCAAAAACAACTTACGACAAATCATGGAGGGTTCCTCGTGCAAACACAGTGTAACGAATCACGAATCGAATTTCACGGGCTCGGCGAGCGGGTTTTGACCGCCGATTTTGAAGGGGGAAATATTGTCAGCGACGGCGGCGTGCCGCTGATCGCTGAGGTCGATCGAATGTTTCGCGTGCTCGAACAGTATGCCGACTGTTTTACCGATCATCGCGATCAAGAGGCGATCGAACATTCCGTACTCGATCTCGTCCGCCAAAGGATTTATGGTCTCTGCTTGGGATACGAAGATGTGCTTGATCACGATCGGCTGCGGGCCGACCCGTTGCTCGCCGCTTGCGTTGGCAAGCAAGATTTGGAAGGCCAACAGCGACGCCGGGAAGCCGACCGGGGCATGCCGCTGGCCGGTAAGAGTACGCTGAATCGGCGAGAGCTGGCCAAGGTAGGAGCCGGTCCCGATTCGCCCTACTGCAAGATCGTCGCCGATCTGGACGGCCTGGCCAAGTTGCTGGTCGATCTGTTTCTCGACGCGCCTACCGAGCCGCTCGAAGAAATCACGTTAGGAGTCGTCCCAAAATAAGTTACCGAATTGCGAGTGTAGCGGCAGGGCGCAAGCCCTCCGGTTTGC
>JAQBZB010000245.1 GCA_027622275.1 Planctomycetota bacterium
GACCATTGCACCCAGGGCGACGCTCCACGGCTTCGCCGTTGCGCTTGCCCTGGGCTGACATAGGGCTGGCCCTTTGGGCCGTGGGCGATTGACAGAAAATCGGGATGGTCGCGATGCCTCCAATCGTCAAGTCAATCCCACATTTTCAACTGCCCAGGGCGAGGCTCCCGCCTTGTCCGTACCCACATTTTATGGCTGCTGTCGTGGATGTGCTAGCGCGTGCAATCGTTGAGTTGCTAGCGTGGCGAAGCGGTGGTCATGTTTGGAGTTGCGAGCAGAAGGAAACCAATTGGTGGAGCGTCGCGTAGAAGAGACCGACGCCGTGCAGGAGGCAAGGCTTTCGAGCATCGCAGGGGGGATACTAAACAAGCGATGCTGTCATCTCATTCACGGAGGTCGTGCGATGCAATCGGTAGCTGATTGGGCTCAATTGAATTTTGGAACGTGTGAACTCGGAGACAAGAGGAGAACGAAGCGTTTGGTCCAAGTCGCCGAGCAAGTTGGCAACCATCCGTCGGCCAGCCTTCCCAATCAGATCGAACGATGGAGTGACTTGAAGGCCGCTGACCGGCTGTTCGACGGCGACGAAGTGACGTTCGAGGCGCTCGCGCGGCCGCATTGGGAGCTGACCAAGCAAGCCGCGAAGGGACGCTGTTTGGTGATCGGCGACACGACGGAATTCGATTTTGGCAAAGACCGAGAAATCGAAGGCATCGGCCCGACGGGCAATGGCAGTGGTCAAGGCTTTTTGTTGCACAACGCGTTGCTGGTCCACGCCGAAAGCGAAGAGATCATCGGAGTCGCTGGTCAGACGATTCACTACCGAGAGAAGAAGCCGAAGTCGAAGAAACGCGAGAACTCTGCCCAGATCAAGAAACGCAAGCGTGAGTCGGAAGTGTGGGGTACGGTGATCGATCAGATTGGCAAGCCGCGCAACGGTGAAGCGCAGAATGGTGAAGCGCAGAATGATGAAGCGCAGAATGGTGAAGCGCAGAATGGTGAAGCGCAGAATGATGAAGCGCAGAACAAGGAATCGCAGGGCGACGATGTCGAGTACGTGCATGTCTTTGACCGCGGCGGTGACAACTTTGAAGTCTACTGCCGGTTGCTCGATAATCATGGCCAGTGGGTGATCCGTGCCTCGAAGATGAGTCGTTACGTTTTGGCGGGCGAGTCGGAAGAACGCATGCCGTTGAAAGATTATCTTCCGCAGTTGCAGACGTTGGGCCACTACACACTGTCGCTTCGAGCGCGTCCTGACCAAGCCGCTCGCGATGCGCAGATCGAAGTTCGCGTCGGCCGGATCAAGATCCCGCGTCCTCGGCACGTGAGTCCTTGGGTGCGAGCACGGCATCAAGCTCCGATCGCCATGAACGTGATCGAAGTCGTTGAGGTCGATGCTCCACAAGGCGTGACGCCGATCCGCTGGGTGCTGTTCACCTCGCTGCCAGTCATGACTTTCGAGGACGCCTGGACGGTGATCGGTTACTACGAACTGCGCTGGCTGGTGGAGGAATATCACAAGGCGATCAAGACGGGTTGCGCGACCGAGTCACGACAATTGAAGTCGGCCGGTCGTTTGGAAGCGTTCGTTGGTCTGACGAGCGTGGTCGCGATTCGCTTGTTGCAGTTGAAGTCACTTGCCCGCACCAACCCAGAAGTTCCGGCACAGCGTGTGATACCTCGCATGTGGCTTCAGATGTTGAAACTAGCGCGCCCAGGATTGAAGCGTGTTCACGATCTGACGGTTGGACAGTTTTATCGCGAGGTCGCGAAGCTTGGAGGATTCTTAGGACGCAAGGGCGACGGCGACCCCGGATGGATCACACTCTGGCGAGGCTGGGAGAAACTAAACACCTATGTCTTCGTTGCCAGTAAACTCAAAATCGACCTATAGATGTGGGTAAGGACAATGCCTTCGGCCCAAAGATCCCGGTTTAATTTACGATCCAATGCTGATCGAGTGATCAACCGATGAAGGGCTTTTTTCTCCAGACGCTCCAACTAGGATTGAAGAGCTTGTTGCTGCATCGAATGCGCGCTGGGCTGGCGGCCTTGGGGATCTTCATCGGCACGACAACGGTGATCTGGTTAGTGGCGATGGGGGAAGGTGTCAGTTATCAGGCACAGCAGCAGATTAAGGATCTTGGCGCAACGAACATTATCGCCCGCAGCATTGAGCCGAATGCAGGCGATAATGGGGACGAGAACAGCCGCGTCAAAACGTATGGCCTGCTCCGAGCTGACTACCGCCGGATGCTCTCCAACATCCCCAACATCCGCCGCGCAATACCGATGCGCGAGCTTCGCCGTGAAATCCGCGTGAAAGATCACACCGCCGACGCAAAACTCGTCGGATGCACCGTCGATTACCTTGAACTCAACAAACTCACCATTGATCGCGGTCGATGGCTCCACGATCGCGATCAAGGAGAGAACGTCGTTGTTTTGGCGGCTGAGACGGCACAGCGTTTGTTCCCCTACGAGAACCCAATTGGACAAGCCGTATGGGTGGGAAGCGACGTCTACGTAGTGATTGGACAGACGAAGCCGCGTGCTGCTTCAGCAGCAATCGGAGGAAGCCTGGAAGCCAGGGACTACAAACTGGATGCTTACATCCCGCTGGATACTCTTCGGCAGCGCATCGGCGATTTTGTCATGACGCGCACTCCCGGCAGCTTTACGGGCGAGGTTGTCGAACTCAGTCAGATCACGCTGACCGTCGATAATATCGAAGACGTGGACGAAACAGCCGCCATCGTCGAAACCCTCCTGAGCATGTTCCACGAGACGGAAGACTACGCCGTTGTGATACCGAAGGAACTATTGCGGCAAGTGGCGAGAACGAGAGCCATGTTCAATGCTCTGCTGGTTGTGATCGCCGGCATTTCACTGCTCGTTGGTGGAATCGGCATCATGAACATCATGCTGGCCACGGTGACGGAACGAACCCGCGAAATTGGCATCCGACGCGCGCTAGGCGCGACGCGACAGCACATCATCCAACAGTTTCTCACCGAAACGATTGTGCTAACTGTCAGCGGTGGTCTGCTGGGAGTCCTGTTCGGGCTGATGTGCGGCCCGTTGTTTCGAGGATTGAGAACAGGCCTCACGATGCTGTCCCCTGATCTCGTGCCACCTATTATTCACACATTCGAACCTCGCATCGCGCCTTGGTCAGTAGCATTATCGCTGGTCATTTCGCTCGGCGTGGGGCTCCTGTTCGGAGTCTATCCAGCTCGGCAAGCCGCCTACATGGACCCCATCGAGGCGCTGCGTCACGAGTAGGAGAGAATTGGAGCAGGAAACACTCCCGGCCGTCCGTGATGCCGTTGTTAGACTGTCATCACGTTAATGAAAGTGCATTGAGATGATCCGCTCATTGTTCCTCTTCTACGGTTTCGTGTGCTACGCTTTTGGCATGGGCGGGCTGGTCTTCTTTATCCTATATGTCGGTGGTTGGGACTTTCTTCCCTTTCACATCGATTCGGGAGAAGCTGGACCGCTGGCGGTTGCCCTTTTGGTCAACACGGGCCTCATGATATTGCTGGGACTGCAACATTCCGTGATGGCTCGTCCTTGGTTCAAGGAAGCGTGGATCAAGGTGATTCCGCCAGCCGCCGAACGCAGCACGTACGTTCTCTTGTCGGGCGTTGTCTTCTTCTTGATTTGTTTCTGTTGGCAGCCGATCTCGGGGACGCGTTGACAACCAGATCGCTCAGGCTGCTTTAATCGCGATCCAGTTATTCGGCTGGGGACTAGTCGTTGCCGCCTCGTTTGTGATCAATCACTTTGAACTGTTTGGATTACAGCAGGTGTATTACTACTTCATTGGCAGGCCTCGACCGTCACCGGAATTCACCGACCGATTCCTGTACAAGATCGTCCGCCACCCGCTGCAATTGGGCATCTTGATCGGAATCTGGTTCACTGCGACGATGACGATGACCCATCTGATGTTGTCGGCGACAATGACCCTGTACATCTTCATTGGCCTTCACCTTGAGGAAAGGGACTTGGTCGCTACCTTGGGCCAAGGCTACGAAAATTACCGGAAACGAGTCCGCATGATTCTGCCAATTCCAAAACGGACAAACGCCGCGAAGTAGGCAACGGCAAGGCCTGGTCACGTTCCAAGGGTCGAGTGTTGCGGCGTGAGTTATCTGTCCCGCATCGTGAATCGCTTTGTGACGGCTTCGCCTCCAGCCTCATGCGAGGATTTCAGTGATCGGAATACCGTGGTCGATCTCCAGGCGTTTGCGGCCGGGGATTTCCAACCGGCGCGAGTCGAGGCCAAGCTGTCGCAGGATCGTGGCGTGGATGTCGGTTACGTAGTGACGGTTCTCGACCGCGTGGAAGCCGATTTCGTCGGTCGCGCCGTGTGCGATACCCCCTTTGATACCACCACCCGCCATCCAGACCGAGAAGCCGTACGGGTGATGATCGCGGCCGTCCGATCCTTGTGACGCCGGCGTCCGACCAAACTCGGTCGCAAAGATCACGATGGTCGATTCGAGCAGCCCGCGCTGCTTCAAATCCTTGAGCAAACCGGCGACGGGCTTGTCGACCGCTTTGAAGTTGCCCGCGTGATTCGCCTTCAAACCACCGTGAGCGTCCCAGACGCCGGCACCACCGGCTCCGTGCTGTACTTGAATGAATCGCACGCCCCGTTCGATGAATCGCCGCGTCGCCAGCATCTGCTCGCCGAAGCTCCGCGTGGCCGTGTCGTTCAAGCCGTACAGCTCTTGAGTCGCTTGCGTTTCGTCGCTGAAGGTCAGCGTTTCGGGGACCGACGTCTGCATGTGGAAGGCCAGCTCATAAGCCTTGATGCGCGCGGCGAGTGCGGGGTCGTTGGGGTACTCGACCGACCGCAGCTTGTTCAAGCCGCCGACCAGCTCGAAGCCCAACTGCTGCTCGGCCCGGTCCAGGCCGCTGGCGGGCTTGCCGAAGTCCAGCGGGTTGCTGGGATCGACTCGGATGGGAACAGCATCATGAGCTGGTCCCAGGTAGTGCCCGTCCTTGGCGTTCCAGTATTCGCGGTTTCCCATCGAGATGAACTGCGGCAGGTTGTCGTTGATCGAACCCAGTCCGTAATGCACCCAGGCACCGAGCGTCGGGAATTCGCCGTCCAGCATGTGGCGGCCCGAGTGAAACTGAGTCTGAGCGCCGTGGTTGTCGTCGGTGGTCCACAGGGAGCGAACGACGGCGATATCGTCTACACAGCTTCCCACATGCGGCACCCAGTCGCTCAGTTCAATGCCGCTCTGGCCGTACTTCCGATATCCGATCTGCAGCGGATACAGCGTGTGACGCAATTCGACATTGAAGGCAACCTCGCGTCGATTCAGCCGCTCTGGATCTTGCGTGTCGGCGTACGGCGTGTCGAGAATCGACTTGCCGGCGTACTTCGTCACTTCCGGCTTCGGGTCGAACGACTCGAGATGAGAAAAGCCTCCGTTCATAAAGAGCCAGACAACGCTCTTCGCTTTGGGCGTGAAGTGCGGCTGGCCGTTTGGCGGCTGCCAGGCTTCGGCTTCCGTGGCTCGAACGATGCCGTCCTGCGCGAGCATTGCGCCGAGCGCCAGGCCGGTGAATCCCATGCCGATGTCGGACAGGAACGTGCGGCGCGAACGGGAGGTGCAGAGACACGGTGAGGGGGAGTGTGGAAAGCGTGAATTGGTCATTTGAGTATCCAGTTGTTATTCAACGGATTGTCACGAAATCATTGTGATTCAACAGCGCATGGATCACCGCGACGCGAGCCTGCGACTCGGGACGATTCGTGGCGCGAGCGGCGGCAGTTAGTTTGGGCAGCAGCTCGGCGATCAAGGCTTGTTCGGACTCGGATGGCTCAGTTGACAACACGGTCACGAACGCCATGCGGATGAACTCGGCGTCCGATGCGGACGGGTTGGCGGTGGCGATTCGTTCGGCGATCTTTCCGGCCATGGCGGTGGCCAGCGGGCTGTTTTCGAGGGCCAGAGCCTGTTGCGGGACGATGCTCTCCGAGCGCCGGTAGCAGTCCAACACGCTGGCGTCGTCGAACATCGACAGAAACTTCTGATGGTCGTTGTGTGAATGCACGAAGTAGAGACTGCGGCGGCGCGAGGTTTCATCGTTGGCCGGAAGCGACGGGCCGCCCAGCGACAGGTCGAGTTCACCAGCCAGATACAGCAGGCTGTCCCGCACGACCTGTGCCTCCATGCGAACGGGGTTCATCCGCCAGTAGAAGCGGTTGTCGGGATCGGCGGCGAATGTCGCGTCAACGGCTCCGGCACTCGACGACGACAGCCGATATGCCTGCGACGTCACGATCAGTCGATGGATGTGCTTCATGCTCCAGTCGTGCTCGACGAGTTCCACGGCCAGCCAGTCGAGCAACTCGGGATGTGTCGGCGGAGTTCCCTTGCGGCCGAAGTCGAACACCGTCGGCACCAGCGGCGTGCCCATGTGCCGCATCCAAATGTGATTGACCGCAACGCGCGGCGGCAGCGGATGACGCGGGTCAGTCAGCCACTTCGCAAAGGCGGAACGTCGCCCGGTGCTGGTGGTGGGGAACGGCGTGCCAGCGTTGCGATTCTGATAATCCTCCTGCGTCTTCTTCGCGCCAGCCAGCGGCGTATAGGCCTCGCTGGGCATGTCAATCGCTTTGCTCGCGGTCTCGAAGACAGCCTTTACGGCGGCAAGTTTCTTCTCGGCATCGGCCCGCTTGTCGACGGCCGCTTGCAACACAGCCAGTTCCGCGCGACTCAGTTCTTCGTCAGCGCGAGCTGCGGCGAAGACGCGTTCCGACTTCGTCGCGGCGAGCGCGAGATCCTTGCTTGCCTGTGACGCGTCGGCATTTGATTCGGAGCCCAGGTAACGAGCCCGATCTGCTACGGCTCGAGCTTCGATCGAGGCCAGTTCAGCGTCGGCTGTTGTCAGTACCTTCTCGGCAATCGTCAGGGCGAACTTGGCTTGATCGACCGGCATCGGACCCGCGGTTGACTTCGTTGCCACATCGACCGCCGCGCGAGCTTCCGCAATTCGTCCTCCCGCGAGCTTGCGATAGGTCTCCAGTACGAAGGGGCGCAGGCCTGGATGCGTCGCCTCAATCGGCAGTTCGACCGGTTCAATTACCAGTCGCAACTCGTCCGAGGTAAGGAATTCTGGCAGGCCCGGTTCGAGCGTGCGGCTCTTGTCCGGATTGCGATCATCGCCGCGCACATGCAAGTAAGTCGGCACGTCGAGGTGAGCATCGAACGCGCGCGGGATGCCGTCCTTCTCAAAATCGAGTTCGCCGGAAACCATTTCGGTTCGCACCTGATACGGTTCGAAGATGGCCCGCAACTGATAGTACTCAAGCTGCGAGAGCGGGTCGTACTTGTGATCGTGACACTTCGCGCAATTGAACGTCAGCCCGAGCATCGCCTTGGCAGAGTGTTCGATCGTCTCGTCCAGCCAGGCCGTCCGGTTGAAGATGAAGTACTGCCGAGCCAGAAATCCGGTCGCCCGCAGCCGATCGAGGTCATTGGGATAGAGTTCATCCGCCGCGAGCATTTCCCGCAGCATCTGGTCGTAGCCTTTATCCGCGTTGAGCGATTCGACAATCCAGTCGCGCCAATGCCAGATATGCTTTTGCGAATTGCGGACTTCGGCACCGAGCCCCCACCAGTCGCTGTAGCGCCAGATATCCATCCAGTGCCGCCCCCAGCGCTGGCCGTACTGCGGACTGTCGAGCAGCCGCGTCACGACTCGGTCATGAGCTTCCATCGACTGATCCGCAAGGAACGCAGCGACTTCTTCTGGAGTCGGCGGCAGGCCAATCAGATCCAACGACACGCGCCGCAACCAGACACGTTTGTCCGCCGCCGACTGCGGTGTGAGCCCGTGTTTCTGATGTTCGCGCGCGATGAAGGCGTCGACCGGATTGCGTTTCCACGGCGGCGACTCGACCTCTGGAATCGCTGGGCGTACGGGAGTCTTGAACGCCCAGTGCTCCCGCGGATCGCGCTCGGGTTGTTCATCGGTTGGGGCGAGTGCGTTCTGAGCGATCCAGTCCCGCAGTGCGGCAATTTGATCGGGCTTCAGCTGCTCACCTTCCGGCGGCATGCGTTCGGACTCGTCCGCTGCTGAGATTCGTTGAAGCAACAGGCTCGCGTCGGCATTGCCCGGCTGAATTGCCGCTCCACTGTCACCGCCTTTGATGGCCAATGCCGCCGTATCGAGACGCAAACCGCCCTCCTGCTTGACCGCCCCGTGGCAGGCAAAACATCGCTCGCGCAGGACAGGCTTGATCTGCTTCTGGTAGTCGACGCGAGCGTCCTCCGCGAAACCAACACTGCACATCAAAACAGGCACAGCGAGAGGAAGAAGGAAGGATAACGAGCGGGAGTGCCCCACACGATGCAACTCTCGAAACGTCTTTGCAATACCACTCACTTCACGTTGTCTCCCTGTCTCTGACTCTCACCCACGTGCGATTCTTGGCCGACTGGGGCGGCACGTGAATCTAGCACGGTCGCGAACTGTCAAATGCGCGGCTGTTTTCATGGATGCGGAACAATGTTCGAAGTCGGCGATCGCGAACGCTCCAGCCGATCGCGCCGTTACGTGCAGCTTCGGTCATCTCGCGGACCAACGCAATTCGAACCGCCACATCGGCGTCGGACGTGTTTGGACTGGTTGGTGGTGTAATCATCAAGTGGCGCTTATCGAAAGGAACCAGAAGCGTCCGACCGGCCGTGTGAATCGGTGACTGGCCTCGATGATTGTAGCAGTCCGCGACGAAGCGGCCACTCATGACTGAATTCACCCATCGCAGCACGGGCGTTTTCGAGCACACCATCGTCCCGGACAGCCGGTTGAAACAGACGGCTCTGCACCGGGCGTCAGCAACCCCAAGTCGGCGGGTGACTTCGGCTTCGCGGGGTAGACAGAAAACGCTTTCATACATTAATCTTAGCGGCGCAAGGGTTAGCGGCTCTGTTGCCTCTTGGATGACAACGAGTGGTATAAAGAATGGGAACTCGGAACCCGAGCGAACGACTGTTTGCAGTTTCATTCCGAGATACAAGCCACGCGCCCGTGGCGCAATTGGATAGCGCATCGGTCTTCGGAACCGAGGGTTGGGGGTTCGAATCCCTCCGGGCGTACTCAGAACGTCATAAATCAGAACGGTTTATGGCGTTTTCTTTTTTGTGGCACTTGTACTCAATTCGGCATGTGACCAAAGCGTATCCAATTTGATCGAAAATCGGGGCGCTCTGTGGTCATCAATTTTCGATCCAATTCGATGCTACGGCGGTGAACTTCCAGACCTTCCCGTTGCCGGTTCCCGGCACGAGACAACTCTTGGGGATGCCACTACGTCGGATCAGCTCTGTAATCCCCACCGTGGTACAGTCGAGTTTGGCGGGCCGGTAGTTGATGCGTTCGATGGGCAGCTTCGAGTATTTCGCAAGGCTGCGAAGTCCTTCGAGGTTTCCTTACAATCTGATTCCCCTGAAACATCAGAGCCGTGGATCGACTGGCTCACTCTCCAGTGCAAGTACGCCGAACACGCATTCGTGAACTCGACGCAGCGGTTCCTTCCGCACGAACCGTTCGAGTGCCTCGATACCAAGGGCGAATTCTCTGATCGCCAGCGATCTTTTGCGGCCAAGGTGCCGGTTGCGGAGTCGCTTAAGATTCGCCTCGGTGTCGTAATCGGGGCCGTAGATGATGCGCAGGTACTCACGGCCTCGGCATTTGACGGCTGGCTGATTCAGCCCCTTCTTTCCCTTGGTGATGAAATCGAGCGGTTTGACTACCATTCCCTCGCCGCCCCGCTCTGTGAGATCACGCCACCACTGCACGCCGGTCGCAACATCATCAGGGTTGGTCACGTCAATCATCTTATTGTCGGTTGCGAGCAAGAGTTTGTCGTCCGCATTACAAATGTTGGCAAGCTGTGCCATGTGCCATTGATGGTTCTCGCCGACGTGGACACCGTTTTCCGTCGCCAACAGATGAAACGGGGCGAGCTTGAGAT
This sequence comes from Planctomycetota bacterium, assembly GCA_027622275.1. GTDB lineage: Bacteria > Planctomycetota > Planctomycetia > Pirellulales > Pirellulaceae. The sequence goes on from JAQBZB010000245.1 coordinate 10,013, forward strand.
CGTCAATTGAGTCCGCCTTCCAGCAGTATTGACGGTAGGCTGTTGTGCAACGGGCGAGATTCGTGTTTGTTGTCTTGAGTCGATCCCGAACCTCAACCATCCGGCCAGCGGGATGCGAATAACAGAGCTTGCTCCAGCCTGGATCGTCGCTCACCGGCTCGGACTTGACGTAGCCCAGTTCAGCAAGCAACTCTTCAAGCTCGTCAGCACAACCATGCAAATCACCAATGATGTCGAAAGGTCCATGCTCATCTCGCTTATCATTCCACAGCGGAACTCGCTCGATGGTCGCCGATTCAACGTCGCGCGGTGATTCGAACTCGAAAACATGACGGAATCCTTCTCGTTTGAGCTTCCGCAAAGACTGACGAAGTTGGGACCGCTGCTGTCGGATGACATGAGGCCCGAACGTGCGATCCGGTGGGTCTTTGTTCCGCTGCGTGCAGACCTTCTCTGGCAGATTCAAGACGAGGGCAACTGGCAGCACATGAAATTCACGGGCCAGCTTCACGAGCGGCTTACGAGCTTCTGGCTGGACGTTCGTAGCGTCGATGACAGTTAATCGACCTGCCGCCAACCGTTTCGATGCGACGAAATTCAGCACATCAAACGCATCATTGGTCGCCGCCTGATCGTTCTCGTCGTCGCTGACCAGCCCTCGGCAGAAGTCGGATGACAGCACTTCGGTTTTCAAGAAGTGTTTTTGCGCGAACGTGCTCTTGCCCGATCCGCTGGGACCGATGAGCACGACCAGCGAGAGCTGTGGAATCTTGATATCCACTAGCCGCCTCCGCGTGCATTCTTAACAAGCTCCCGAAAGGCCTTTCGCAACGATTTGTGCAAGAACCGCGAAAACGAGCCGTCCAACTTGCGAATGGCGATCAGTTCCACAACATCGGCGAAATCTTTATGTGTGCGGCGCACGTTGGCCGCGCCGCAGGCGAGCTTCATTTCGATCAGCCGCGACAATCGCAGTACCGTCAGTCCCTCAAGGACCTCGACATTCTCGTCGCCAGTGGGCTCCGCGATTTTCACCTCGCCACCCGCGCTGTCGCCCGAGATGAGAAACTGAACGGCGATGCCGGCCTTAGTACGAAACTCCTTCGCCTCCTGCTGCCAATCAAATCCCGCTTCCTTCAGCAATTGGCGGACGCGCGATGTATCGTCACGGCGCACGACCAAATCGAGATCAACCGTGTTGCGTTGATATCCGTGCAGGCAGACCGCCACGCCACCGCAAACTGAATAGGCAATTCCCGCTCCGGTCAGAATGCTGTCGCATGTGGCGGCCGTATCCCAAAGAGTTTCGTTGTCCAACATGGCATAAACGTTTCTTGCGGTAACCATTAAAACACCTTTGGCTCCTCCGTCTAATGTTACCTCACACGCAAACGCACCAACAGATCGTTCAACTCGGCCGGGTGTAACCGGCTTTCCGCCGGTTGGTTTGGGCGGTTGAGGGAATCGGTGTAAACAAAAAGCGGCCTACCTGCCATGATTCGGGTGCTCACTATCCGGTTCACAAAGGCAAGGAGGCCGCCACCATGAAAATCGTCGAATCTGCTCAGCAACGCAACCCCGAACAGATCGCCAAGCAACTCAACTCGCTGGTCGATCAACTCAAGGCGAATGTGGAAACAGCCGCCCAGGACGGCGATAGTTTCGATCGCGTGGAAAGGACCGTGTTGACCAGCGTGCTCGAAATCGGGCGTCAAGCCCTCGATTTGCCGCTGGCATTGCAAGGTGACGGCGATCTCGGCGAAACACTCCAAACCCATGACGGCAAAACGGCTCGACGCAGCGAAACAAAGTCCACCACTAAACTGCGGTCCATCTTTGGCGAGCACGTTTTCGATCAATTCACTTATATGGCCGGAAAAAACAAGTCGATCAGCCTGCGTCCGATCAGTGCCCGGCTTTCCTTACCGGCCAGCCGCTGGTCGTTCTTGTTACGGGAGTTTTCGCAGATGCTCGGCGTCGATCAGGCATACGATCAAGCGATGAAGAATCTGGGCCAATTCCTGGGCAGCAATTTCAGCGTCGATACGGCTGAGCGGATCAACGGGCAGATGGGAAGTTCCGCCGGTGAATTCCTCGCCGATCTGCCGCTGCCCGACGAAGGCAGCGAAGGGAAACTGCTGGTCGCCACAGCCGATTGCAAAGGCGTACCGTTCGTCAAGAGCGACCGTGAGAAGGTGGCCGCGTTTGAGACCGCCAAGAAGAACCCTGGCAACCGGCGAATGGCCACCGTGACGAGCGTCTACTCGGTCGATCCGTATGTCCGAACCGCCGAAGATATCACGGCGGCCTTGTTTCGCGACGAGCCGGATGAGGATTCGCCCAAGAAGCAACGCCCCCAGCCTCAAAACAAGAACACCACGGCGCATTTCCCGGAGTCGGCTGACGATGAAATTGCACTTCAACTTTGGTGCTCGGACGATTCCGATTCTGGACATTCTGCATGCGTTGGCCTACGTCTGGGCGGCGGCCAGTCTATTTGAGAAGGCGGACTCCGCTCGGCGAGCTTTCACCCGTGAGCGATTGTTAAAGATCCTGCGCGGAGAAGTGGGGGGGGGATTCAAGGGCTTCGCTCGTTGGGGACACGTCGCGGCTTGAGGGGCGAGAAACTCAAATCGCTGGGACGTATTTGTGGTTATCTTGAGAAGAACAAGGATCGGATGCGTTACGACGAGTACCTTCGTCGTGGCTACCCGATCGCGTCGGGAGTGATCGAAGGTGCTTGCCGTCACCTGTTGAAAGATCGCATGGAACGAAGCGGAATGCGTTGGGCGCTCGAGGGCGCTCGCTCGATGTTGAATGTGCGTGCGGCATTTCAAAGCGACCACTGGCGAACATTTGTAGACTGGGACATGAAAAACGAAGTCGCCCGCACGCACCCGAATCGGAACTTGCTCCAAGGCTACACTCCGCCAACGCTCGCGTGTTGAGATGCGGAACGCCGGTTACACCCGTTTCAAAAAGCTGGTGTCGGAAAAGGAAACTGTAACAATTGCGGAACTGGCTGAAATCAAGGGGGAAATCTTCAAGTCGCTCCGAGATATTAAGAAGAGATATGAAAATCAGCTTGTTGGTTGGATTCGCGGTAACTTATCTAATTTGGAGGTAATGTCGAATGACAGGTGCAACGCCGATTGGTCGGTCCGAGGCGAGCGCGTTCACCAAATGACAGAATTTGCGGGCGACCGATCCAACCTTTTCTTTTTGCTGATGAGCGTTGTTGAATGCACACGGTCCCGTCGCTTCATACGACAAAGTCTCGCCAGCGAGACAACACAGCAGAAGTTCGAGAAGCTTCAACTCCAGTCCGTGAAGCTAATCGCTATGTACGATCTGCAGGGCAGCTGGGACTTGCTCGTAAAGTACCGTGCGGATGGAGCAGATTCGAGTCCACGGTTGGTCGCGAACATCATCGCCGAGATTTTGAAGGAAGCGAAGTCCGAGGACGATAAGATGAGGAAAAAGCCTCTATTTTGGCAGGCCGATCTTATTGACGTCGCACGACAGTCCAAGTCTTTCCGAGGTCTCCTCGAACTGGATCCAAACGAAGTTGTTTCTTATACCCGGCTAGCTTCCACGGCCGAGTACGGAGTCCACCGTGCTCAAAGGTCGTTCCTGATCATGGAGGCTCCCGATGACGACACGCAGCGGCGACTGTTCGTCGAAGAGATCCATGAATTGATGGCGCTCACGCCACAGCTAGGAGGCATGAAGCACGAGTTGGCTCACGCCCTGTTTTTTATGCATCCCGAGTACCGTCGAAGTGTCATGTCGCTCCTAAAGTGTTACGACACAAAGTCAATGGAAGATAAACTCACGATGCTCGGCTATTGCAGGCAGGTACTCAAAGACGAAGTGCATGCCTACGTGCTCGCGGAGCCAAGAGAGATACCGGAAGCTGATCGACAGCGGTTGGCACCACTGAGGAAGGAGTTGCAAAAGTTGTATCGCCGTTATTCGCGATTGGAAATGACATAACTGAGGCGGTAACAGATTCTGGCGAGATCGGCTGACGCAACGCAGCGAGTCGCGGTAGGAGCGGCCCTTGCCCCTTCCCGGAAACTTTGCTCCATCATCGCCTGACTTTCTAACCCGCCGGTTGCGACGGCGAGGAAAGCCCGAGCCCCGAGCGGCTGACGTACCACGGATAACCACGCTCGACTTCTTCTTCGCGGGGCGGTTCGCCAAACACGCTGGGCA
>JAQBZB010000246.1 GCA_027622275.1 Planctomycetota bacterium
CGGCAGGAGCCTCGCCCTCCCGATTCGCTCTCCCAATTCGCCCTCGGGAAATTAGTTTGTCCACAGGTTGTAAGAGCCAGCTCCGGAAAACTCGCGATTGTGAATTCTCGATTCAAATTGCTGCTGTACTTGATCTGCGGGCTGACCGACTTCGCCGCCTTCGTCGTGATCTTCGCGGTGTCGCGCGGCTTGGCGGAGGGGCAGGCAGAGTCGTGGTATCTCGGCGTCGTCGGAGCCGGGCTGTCGTTCAGCGCTGGGGTCGGCAGCATCCTCGGCGGATGGCTGGCGCACCGCTGCGACGGCCGCATCGTGTTTGTCTCCGGAGCGGTCACCATCGGCGCGAGCATCGGCGCATGCGCGGTGGGCGATCCGACACAGCTTTGGTTCTTGCCGGGCTATTGGCTGCTGGGGATCGGGTTGGGATGTATTTACCCGCCGTTGGTCGGCTGGCTGAATCAAGGAGTCGATGCCCACGCCAATCGTCACGGGGTGAGTCGCACACTGATTCTGTTTTGCGTGGCGTGGAACCTCGGCATGATGTGCGGCCAGTTGACGGCCGGTTCGCTGTTTGCATGGGGTGCAAATTGGACGTACGGCACGGCGTTCTCGGTCTCCATGTTGAATTTGATTCTGGCATTCGCCGCCGCGCGTCGAGTCGTCCCGCTGTGCGAAGTATCAAACGACCGGACGCCCGCGGAACATGACGCCATCGAGTTGGCGGCCGCCTTCAAGCGACTGAGTTGGGTCGCCAACTTGGGCGGCATGTTTGGCGGCAGTATGGTGATTCACTTGCTGCCGGATTTGGCAGTGGCCATTGGCGTGCCGCCGGACGATCACGGCAAACTCCTGGCGAGTTGGCGTTTGGTCGTTATCGCGACTTATTTGGTCATGCATCACGTGACGTTTTGGCATTATCGCCTCAGCACTGCGCTGGCATCACAGCTTCTCGCGGCGGTCGGGTTGATCGTGATCGCGCGGGCCGAGTCGGCCGTCACGCTGTTGGCTGGATTGACGCTGCTGGGACAACTTGTCGGCTACAACTACTTCTCTGGATTGTTCTACAGCACAGCCGGCAGCTCCCACGAACGTCGCGCGCTGGCCGCCGGAATTCATGAGGCGACTCTGGCTGTCGGAATGTCGATCGGTACAATCGTTGGTGGCGTACTCGGTACGCTGGTGAATCAGCGCGTGCCCTACCTATTGGCGGCGGCCGTGCTGTTGGTGATGATTGTCGTGCAGTCCGTCGCGTGGTGGCGTTGGGTGCGGTCGCGTCGCCGGACAAAACCCGCGACCACAGTCGAGCCATCGGCATTGATTCGCGATTCCGATTCGGCCGTGCCAGTGCTCCACCACGAATCCGCTCAAGAGGAACCAACATGACTCGACATAAGGTGGCCAACGCCCAAGATCAGCCCCGCGCCGGAAACGGCCTCCTCGTCACCGACTTTGCGCGGTCGTTTATCCGATTCCGGATCGATCTGAATCAGATCCAACCCAAGACGATCAGCCAACCGCCGCCGTTCACATTGAACAACGCGAGGTTCCCGCTCGAATGCCGTTGCCGGGTCACACGCGGCGAGGGAGCCGACGCACGATCGGTGGATTATGTGCTTGGTGCTTCGTGCAAAGCGGAACAGGTCCACGTGCGGGAAAACATCTGGCATGATCCAGCGGCCGACATGTGTATCGTTGCGTCGAGCGACGAGTTTCTGGTCATCAAGAGTTGGGACCGGAACAACCGTGGCGTGATGCTCAGCCCGCCGACTCTGGGCGAGCAGCCCGAGCGTCAGGTGGGCAAGTGCGCGGACGCCTTCACGGACCTGCGCATCGATGTGCGGGAATCATCGGGCCAACACATGGCGACGACGGAAGAGATTGTCGCCGCGGTGCTTGCCAACCGGCCGCTCGTTTCGCAGTCCGAGTTCTCGACTCCCGACGGTGCGCGCGTGCGGCTGGAGTATCCGGTGAAAGTGATCAACGCGAGCGAACGCGAAATGTTTTTCCAGGTTGATACCGGCCCCGTGCTCGTGCCGGACGCCAGCGCGTTCGACGCAGCGCACGCCATCTCGGCTTTGCGATTGGCGTTCATCGCTCACAATACGCTGGGCTGCACCGAACTGTTGTTGAATGTTCCCACGCCGATCGGCCCCGGCATCAGCGTCAATCATTACTCGAAGGTGCTGAAAGTCGCAGCGCAAAACCGCATTGTGGCGGTTGATTGAGTGTGGTCCGCCGGGCCTCCGGCGGAAAGGAATAGAACAATGCAGGGTTGTTCGAAAATGTTCTCGCCGGAGGCCCGGCGAACCACGCTGTTCGTCGGGTTCTTGGACAATCCGCACGAAAGCACTTACCGCTCCGTCCACTGCCAACCGAATGGGGTTTGCAGTTCGCGTTCGGCGAGTTTTGCCCAGGGAGTCCCGGGGTGTTCGGCGACGACTCGTTCGAGATACATCTTCGCCTTCTCGCCGAGCTTTTTTAACGCGCTCGTCGCGTCATTGGTTTCGGCGGTTGTCAGCTCCCACGTATTGCTGGCCGCGTTCTCGAAGTTCTTGCCACGCTTCAGTTCGGCCAACATCGCGTTGTAGCCATCGACTCGTGATTTGGCGGCGGCGGCTCGTCCCATGGCAACATCGTAGGCGGCTTGCCAACGCGGTGACGTCAGCTTGGCGCGACCGGTCTCGCCCTTCTCGATCGCATCGTACAGCCGATCGACACCCTGTTCTAACTTCGCCGCAAACTGCTGTGCACGGGCCACGTCGTTGGCCAGTTGAGCTTCATCCCGCTTCACGAACGTAACTTCCGGCAACTGGGTGAACTCAACGGCCGCCACCTTCGCGGCATCGTGCAAAGCCATACAAGCTGCGTTGCTTTGCAGGAGCTTTTGATAGTCCGCCTCGCTGACGTACTCGGGCGCGTACTTTTGCATGATGTTTGGATCGGGCTGCCAGATACCGCCAGAAGGCCATTCGTTGACCGTGGCTCCTTGGAACGAGTAACCACTTGTCGGTGGCCGAACAGCGATGTAGCGACCGCCTGCTCCGCGGCAGAGTCGTTCCAAAGCGAACGGACCGAAGCCCGAATCCATCATGCGAAAATCATTCATGCCACCCCAAAATCCAAGCTCGATGTGTTCCCCATAGCGAGACTCGGGCCCCTGCCTGATCGCCGTTTTGTCGCCGACATTCTCGACGGAAGCGTCCAGCGCCGCCGCGCGGCCAAACGGAGCGGGAACACCGATCGCGTAGATCGGGATGCCGTATCGGCTCGGCGCTTCGATCAACGTGTCGACGAGGTTCTGATCGTCGCCTGCTTCGTCGGTGACGATGAAAAACATGACTTCGCGGCGCTCCTCGGTCCGATAACGGGTGTACTTCTTCAGGGCCTCGCCAACGGCGGTGAACAACATCTCCTTGCCGGTCGAGTCCGTTGGCATCGCGCCAATCGCGCTGGTTAGCGACGCCGGATCGGGCGAAGGACTATCGACCGGGAAATGGACTTGCCCGCCGAAAGTACAGACCGCTGTCAGGAACCGTTGCGCATCGGCTTCCGGCTTCAAGCGGGCGTAGGGTTGCTCGACCATGCTGCTGATGGTTTGCACGAGCCCCCGGGCGCTCTTTGATTCATCGATCACCCACACCGCGAGCGTCGGACCGTAGTCGATGGAATCCTTCAGCAACGAAGCGACTCGCTCGACGATCTTGGAACCGGACAAGCCTTCCCGCGATTCGTTCTTGCCCGGTGATGAAAAGGCACTTCCGCCTTGAAACGAGTAGTCGCCCGCCGAACCCTTGAAGCCGAAGTCAAACTCGCTTTCCGTCTCCGGACGCTCGCTGAACCGCTTCCGTTCATTCGGCGACTCGTGGCGACTCTGCGGTGTTTTGTTTGCCGTCGTGGGAGCCTGCTGCGGGGCGGCGGCCAGTTGCTGGGCGATCTTATTCCCGGTCGCGTTTGGCGGGGCAGCGGGAGGTGCCGCCGGGCCGCACCCGAGAACGAACAACGCCAACAAACAGAATAACGAGACGGACACGCGAATCGAATTCATAGCTTCACACCACGACTGAAGAGTTCATCCAGAAGTAGGCCCTCGATCAATCCAGGCCGCATCGTTTGATTCTAATCAATATTCGAACTTGCGTCGCGGGCCTTGCTAGGGAGATGGCGGGGTTTCACCGCGAGGAGTTCGCTTCGGTGGAGACTCCTTCGCCGGATACTTCTTGGCCCACACCTTTAACTGAGCCTGCGCTGGCGGTGTCCCGTAGCTGTCCAGCTTGCCGGCATCGATGATGCGCCGGGCGGTCTCGCCGATTCGTTGTTGCGCCGCTGGCTTGTCAGCGACATACGTCTCGATCGCCTGGATGGCCTCCTGGACCTGTTCCGCCGTCGCCGTCTTCTGGATCAACGAACGCAGCAGAGAATCGAGTTTGGGATCGTTGACGCGAGAGTTTGCCGGCTCGTCGTAGCCACGGGCTCCCAACTCGGCGAGCGTCGGTGTCTTGCCGCCACCGAGAACCTCGACGATCTCTTTCGCGATCTTCGGCGCGTCGGCTTGGATACTCGGCTGGACCAGCGCGAAGTTAGCCGTCACTTGATTCTCTTTGCCGACCAGTACCGTGAGCGCGACGTTGCGATTCAATCCGTAGGCTCCGGGGCCTTCCTGTCCGTCCGTCGAGATGCCGATGGCGACGTCCTTCGGCAGGGCATTCGACGCCCGCTTCATCCAGTTCTCGGTGTCGGTCGGATCGGCACTTAGGAACACAACACCACTCACCAAGTCATCTTTCGCCCGCGTCGCCGCGTAGTTCATGATCAATCGCGTCAAGCCAACCGACGGCCGAGTGACTTCGTGAACGAAAATCAGCAGCGTCGGCTTTCCGTCAGCCGTCGTTACAAGATCGAACTCTTTACCGGCGACCTCGCCGAGCGTGCCACGCGCGGTGAACGGCACCAACCGCTCGCCGACTTGCGGCCCCGAGAAGATCGGGGCATCCGCATGAACCATCGTGACCGCAAGACTGACCGAGAACAAAGCCGTCGCGAGAAGACGCATCGTTGGACTCCAATCGAAGGAATGACTCTGTACGAAACAGCCCATCAGTATCGACAGCGACATGCGGCGTCGCAAGTCGCCACCGACACGAATCGAGGCTTCCAGGGCCGTGCATCCCTGCGTCGGGAGGCATTTGGTGTTCATGTCCGCGGGGCGACCAACGAATCGCTTATGGTCAAGGACTTGAAGTTGGCTGCGAACTTCCGCGACGACGCAAATGCTGGTAGTCTTCTTGTGGAGGTCGACGACGACGAAACGCATGGGAGTTTCCTGTTGTGGGAACCAACGATTACTCACGACGAAGCTCTGGTTTGCCGCGTCTCCAAGGACCACGGCGTCATGGCGTTCTTTCCGCCCAAGAATTCGGCTTAGGACCGTTCGAGAAATACCTGTCCGAATTCAGGTGAGCGGCACGGCGCTAGCCGCCGGTGTTTCACGGCGCACGAAGAACCAGTGGCTAGCGCCGTGCCGCTCAGTTGTTACACGACAGTTATTTCTCGATCGATCCTTAACCACCGGGTGCGACTTGTCTTAGGGCCGGGCGGCTGTCGCCGCCTTGACGCTCTCGTGCCGCACCTTCAGAATGACGTTGGCGATGGTTGGGAAAAGAGCCATGTCGCCGATCCCACCTAAGTTTTATCGAATTAGCCTCCCTAGCTTGCATCCACCCGGATGTACCCGCCTGGATACTCACGGCACTTCAACTTCGACCAGAATCTACAGCATGGATGCCACACGGATGTACGCCACAAGCTCGCATGAACTACCGCCTCGTCGTACGGTTTCGACCGAGGATATTACGCTTAGGGCACGGTTCGAGGACTTGGCAACTCGCTTCGCCGAAGCCCCGGCTGGTCAGCTCGATCTGCCGATTGCGCACTGGGCCGTGGCTTCGGATCGTCGATTGCCCTATGCGTTGCTGGACCGGACGGTTCGACAGCTCACCGAGGCTTCGTATGACAGCTTGCTGGCAACTCCGGGCGTCGGGCGAAAGAAGTTTACTGCGCTCGTGATGCTTTTACAGCGAACTTTGGAAGCGGGAGAAACGCCGCCCGCAGCGGTCACGACCACGACGGTCGACTCGATTGCCCTGCATCAAGAAGCCTTCGATCCTGAGCTGGTATCCCAGGTGATGTGGGCTCAGTGGCAAGAGACCGTCCGGCATCATCATTTGCAGGCCGAACCGCTTGGTCGTCTCGCTCCTTCGCTACAGACGCTGCCGACCGTGATCTGGACGAAGCAACTTGGCGAGTACTTGCGATACACCATCGACGAGCTGCGTTCCTTGAAGACACACGGCGATAAGCGGGTGACGGCGGTACTTGAAGTGTTTCACGCCGTCCACAGCCTGCTCGGCAACTCGACGCGTTCGACACGCGTCCTGGCACAACTGACACCGGCATTCGTCCCGCCCATCGAGCAGTGGCTGTACGGTGCCTTGTCGAGCGAAGAGCTTCCGACCGCTCAAGACATTCGCCAGCATCTGATATTGCCGCTGCTGAATCAGATTGAGCGCGACGCCGGCGAGACCGTTCATCGGTTGGCGGCAGGGCGATTGGGTATCGAGGCATTCCCGGAAGGCGTTCGCGATCAGTCGCTGGAGTTGGGCGTCACGCGAGCGCGTGTCTATCAGCTGCTGGAAACGTGTGGCGATGTGATGCGAATTCGTTGGCCTGCCGGGCGCTGGGTGTTCAAGCTGCTGAGCCAAAGGCTTCAAACACACGCTAGCGGTTCGGAGACACTCGACTTGCTCCAATCACTCCGGTGGCTTCTGTATCCGAACCGCCGTGCGCACGCTGCCGCCGAACCGGCGATCGCGTGAAGTCTCCGTCGTGAGCTATTCGGCTTCGTATCCGTCACGATCAATCACCTCGAACACGTAGCCATTCGGCTCACGAAAGAAGAACCGCTCGAACGGAGTCGGCCGTTTCGCCGAGATTAACTCCGCCCCCGCATCGGCCAAGCGCTGCTTGAGTTCGCGGAATCCAGTTCCTGGAAAGAAGACCGCGATGTGGCGTCCATATTCTGCTTCGAATGCGGACGGCTCGAAGTCGGGAAACTGTAACAGGTGGATTTGGTTGCCATCGCCGATATCCAACCCCCCCGCCGTCCCCGCGATGTTGTCGGGCCGATGAATCGGCTGCCACCCGAAGACGGTCTCGAAGAACTGGCTGGTCTGTGTGACGTCGCGAACGGCGAGTGTTACGTGGGCGAGCGGCATGTGCGCCTTTCCGTGAGCTTGGATGTCCAAGAGGGGCGTTTACGCGTCAGTTCGCAGTCTACCGAATTGTCTCCGTTCTGACAGCGCTGTCGGCAGCCGGATGGTGATACTGTTTGTAGGTTGGACGCCCTCGTCCGACCAGACGCAACCGGAACCGCCGCCGTCGATCGACCAGAACGTCGCGGTGCTCGACAGGCGGGAGCCTGGGAACGAGTTGTGTGGGGCAGGTTGACGGCGGGTATCGGTCGCCGCAGAATGCAGCCCGCTTAGAACGATTTCCTTAGCTTCCTTCCCGGACACCCTCATGAACGACACACTTTTCGCCGTCAGCAACCAAGTTGTCATCGTCTCGGGCGGCAGTCGCGGCATCGGCCGCGCGATCGCACAAGGGTTCGCGGAGCGTGACGCCAAAGTCATTATCACCGGCCGTGACGAGTTGTCGTTGGTTGCAGCTGCCGAACAGATCAGCGCGAAGGCCGGCAGCGTCACGCCGATTGTCTGCGATGTGGCCAAGCTGGCGGATATCGAACGGCTGGTTGCCAAGGTCATTGCGGACTTCGGGCACATCGATACGCTCGTCAACGTGGCAGGCGTGAATCGCCGCAAGCCGGCGCTCGATGTCTCGGAAGACGATTACGATTTCATCTTGGACATTAACCTGAAGGGAGCCTTCTTGCTCTCGCAAGCCGTCGGCCGACACATGGTCGAGCGAGGTTCGGGGTGTCAGATCAATATCGCGTCGATCAACACCGATCGGCCGCTGAAAGACGTGCTGCCGTACGCGATGAGCAAAGCGGGCATCGCGCACATGACGCGCGGCCTCGCTGTGGAATGGGGGCCGAGTGGTGTGCGCGTTAACGGCATCGCACCGGGCTTCATCCTGACTGATCTAACGCAAAAGCTCTGGTCCGACGAGAAGCTGCAAGCGTGGGGCAAGGCGAACACGCCGCAAAGGCGACTTGGCGTCCCGGAAGACATGGTCGGGACGGCGATCTTCCTGGCATCACCTGCCGCTTCGTTCATGACCGGCCAAACGCTGTACGTCGACGGCGGATACACGGCCGGATGGGCGTGGCCGATACCCGAAGGCGGCGGACAGCGGTAACTTGGGACGTCGATCTGGATTCGATCAAGGTTTGGTTTGTTGATTAGTCGTGACATTCCAGTTACTCTGCCTAGTTACTCTGCCTAGTTACTCTGCATCGTTCGGTTGCTGGTCAAGCAGCCACCTCACCTGACTTGAGCGTATTTCAAATCCGGGATGTCGGGAGGGCGGGATGTCGGGAGGGCGAAGCTCCTGCTGAGCCTGTACTTGCGGAGTCTCGGCTCGGCGGGAGCCTCGCCCTCCCGGTTTTGAAATACGAACTTGTCATTGTTAGCAGAAGCTGAGGAGCTTTGAGATGCGCATTCGTCTGATACTCGCCGCTGTCTTGCTTGGCCTTGTTGCTTCACCCGTCGACGCCGCGCCGCGGAACGTCGTGCTGTTTGTGACCGATGATCAAAGCCAAGACATGGGCTGCTATGGAAACTCCGTCATTCAAACGCCCAATATGGACGCCATCGCGCGCGACGGCACGCGGTTCACGCACGCCTTTTGCACGACGGCCAGTTGCTCGGCGAGCCGCTCCGTAATCCTCAGCGGTCTGCACAACCACGCCAACGGGCAATACGGCCACGAGCATTCGTATCACAAGTTCAATGCCTATTCGAACATCGTCGGGCTGCCGGTGTACCTGAGCAAAGCCGGCTATCGAACGGCGAGTTGCGGCAAGTATCACGTCGCCCCGGAATCGGTCTATGCGTTCGACGAGTTCATCCCAGGCAACTCGCGCAGCCCGGTCGAGATGGCGGACAACTGCAAAAGTCTCATCGAAGCTGACAGCGATCAGCCGTTCTTTCTTTATTTCTGCACCTCCGATCCGCATCGCGGTGGCGGCGAAGCGACGGAGCTGCCTCATGAACCCAACCGCTTCGGCAACCCGAGCCCAGACTCCACGGGCTATCCGGGCATCGAAGAAGTGATCTACGATCCCGATGACGTGCTTGTCCCCGGCTTCTTGCCGGACACGCCGACCTGCCGCGCGGAGATTGCGCAATACTACCAATCGATTTCGCGGATCGATCAGGGACTTGGCCGGCTCATCGAAATCTTGAACGAGGCGGGCGAATGGGACGACACACTGTTCATTTACATCTCGGATCACGGCATCGCGATGCCCGGTGCCAAGACGACCGTTTACGAAGGCGGCATGCGTTCGCCCTGTCTGGTCCGAAATCCTCATCACGAAAAGCGAGGCGTCGTCAGCGATGCGATGGTCAGCTGGATCGACATCACACCGACGATCTTGGACTTTGCCGGTGTCTTGAACCAACAGACGGGAACGGTGAAGCGTCCGATTCTGGCGAAGCTCGATCCGCCAGCGCGAGGTACCCAGCAAACGAATCAGACCAAGCAGGGCACGTTCCACGGGCGAAGCTTCCTGCCCACGCTCGAGCAAGAGCAGACGGCAGGCTGGGACACCGTCTACGCTTCTCACACCTTTCACGAGATTCAGATGTACTATCCGATGCGAGTTGTTCGCTCGCGGCAGTACAAGCTGATTTGGAACATCGCGCATCCGCTCTCGTTCCCGTTCGCTTCCGACCTGTGGGCTGCGCCGACCTGGCAAGCCCAGTACAAGCTCGGCCCGGACGCCCCTTATGGAGCCAAGACCGTCGACACCTACATGCATCGCCCCAAGTTTGAACTTTACGACTTGAAGGCCGATCCCGACGAAGGCCAAAACCTGGCCGACGATCCAAACCACAAACAGCTACTCGCCGAGATGATCGAGGAGTTGAAAGCCTTCCAAGCCCGCACGCACGATCCGTGGGCAATCAAGTGGGAGTACGAGTAGGCGGAACGGAGTCCGACGCGGTACGCAACACTGGGAGTTTAGGCCGCGCGGCGTTGATCGCTGCGGCGGGACTTCAAGTCGAACAGGCCGAAGACTTCGTCTTGGCTCAAGCCGAGACTGCGGGGCGCGGCGGTTTGAGATAGGATCGCCTCAAAGAGGGCGCGCTTCTCTTCCAGGATCTGGTTGATGCGTTCTTCGATCGTGCCGAGTGTCAACATGCGGTTGACGGTGACCGAGCCGGCGGCACCGATGCGGTGAGCGCGGTTGATCGCCTGGTCCTCGACGGCCGGGTTCCACCAGCGATCAAATAAAAACACGTAACGACAGAATTGAAGATTGAGTCCGACGCTGCCGGCTCCGTAGCTCATCAGAATGACGTGCTTTGACGGATCTTCCTTGAACTGAGAGATGACCGTCTCGCGCTTCTTCGCCGGGATCTTGCCGTGGTATTCAAGCGTGCCGAAACGGCGTAACCGATCGCGGAGCTTTTCGAGGACGCCCACCCATTGGCTGAAGACGATCGCCTTCCGGCCGCTGGCGGCAACTTCTTCGAGGTCGGCTTCCAGCCGTTCGAGTTTACTGCTGGCACCGGTGGCCGGATCGAAGTTGCAAATCTGTTTCAGACGCAAGACAAGCTCAAAGACGTGTTGAATCGTGAGTTCGGCGCCGAGCCCTTCCAGCTGAATCACTCCGTCTTCTTCGGCGCTCTTGTAGGAACACCATTGATCGGGCGTGAGGTCGAGTTCGGCGTCGCGATACAGCTTGGGCGGCAAATCGGTCAGCACTTTTTCCTTCGTGCGACGCAAGATGTAATCGCCCGCGGCTTTCGCCATGCGGCGGGCGGTCATACCGGATTGCAGGTAGCCGGGCGACAGGAACTCGAAGATGCCGACGAGATCTTCGGAGCTGTTCTCGACGGGCGTCCCGGTCAGTGCCCAACTGCGCGAACGCGAGATGGCGCGAGTGATCTGGCTGGTCGTGCTGGACCGATTCTTAATCCGCTGGGCCTCGTCCAGCACAACCAAATCAAAATGGAGACCGGAGTCGAGAACGACGTCACGGTCGCGCATCAGTAATTCGTAGTTGGCGATCTTCAGCGGTGCGGCTTGGTGACGCCATTGCCAATGCCGCCGTGTCTGGTCGCCTTCGATTACGCACAGAGGAATCTCCGGTGCCCACATGGTAAACTCGCGCTTCCAGTTGGAAACAAGCGGCTTCGGACAGATTAACAACACCTTGCGAAGTTCGCCGGCGCGCAGCAACAGTCGCATCGACGTGATGGCTTGCATGGTTTTTCCGAGCCCCATCTCGTCGGCCAAGATTGCGGCAAAGCGCGGGTACAGGAAAGCGATGCCTTGATATTGATACGGGAACGGCTCGAACGGCATGTGCATCGATTCGGAGGAGAGGATCGTCTCCAGCGGCGGTTGCAGCATGTAGTAGAGTCGATCTTCGAGCTTGACGATGTCGGTCGGCGGTTTGAGCCGCGTGCGGCCTGCATGGTTGTCGGCCTGGGGGCGGGACTTCTTCGACGTCTGTGATTTCTTTCCCGTCGGTTCTGTTCGCCACTCGGGCAACTCGGGAAACGCGTAGCTGTACGTTTTGACCGCCGGGCACCCCAGCCGGAACGAGATCGTTTTCGGCGGCTCGGCGGTACACTCCGTTGTCACGACATCGATCTTTTGAGTCCGGGTGAGTGCCGCGCCCCAGCCCGTTGCGAACGAACTTACGGGAAGCGACAGATCAAACGAAGTTGTTTCGATCGCTGGAGAGTCGTGCCGGTTTGTCAGAGCCGATTGTGTCACGCGCTGATCCGAGAGAACTTGAAGGGTTGGCGGAGCGACATCCGAGGTTACGCACGAGTGGCTCCGCGCTGTGCTTCTTCAATCGCCTCGCGCAGACGACTGAAGGGTTCGAGTAAGTCTACTGCCTCCGTGTGTGGCCGCCATTGTTCGACGATGTTGTCCCGATCGCGGGCGTGATCTTCGGCGACGGCGGCTTGATGGTGGGCTAGTTGGAACTCGCACAGCTTCCGGCTCTTTGGTGCCGGTGGCACCGCGTGGGAAGCATCCAGGCGATGTTGCCGATTCGATTCGTCACCACCTGCCGTGATGAGCACGACGGGGACCGACACGAACTCGCGAACACTCAATACCGGCTCGACGTCGGTACAGACGAACATCGGACGGCTCTTGCCTTTCGCAACAAGCGTCTGACCGATTTGCTCGCCGTACAGGAACGGAGCTAGCGTTGGGCCGTAGAGAATCTCCTGGGCGCGATTCGGACGGACGGGGGCAGTACAGTGAAACTCGAGTGGGCGTCCTACCGCGTTCAAGATCAGATAGCCGCCGATCAAACCCAGGTCGGTGTACTCTTGAACCGTCAAGAAACCAACCGACGGCACAGACTTAGAGCCGCTAGCGGACATGGAATGCGTTTCCCCTTGCGAACGATGGGCGAGTTTGTGGCGCAAATGTTGTGGAATCAGAGGACGGTGCTCGCCTTCGAGATCAATCGGGTAGGACGAGAGACGGACTTTAACGGGTTTTCGGATTGTGAGGCCGGAGTGTGATTGGGCTGCGCGATGCGGTCGCGGAAGTCAAGCACCGATTTTGCAAATCCAAAGAATCGTTTCGCGATTAAACGCGTGGCCGCGGCAGCATGAGAACGTCTGTTTGTCAAAGGCTCGACTTCGAAACACAATCGTCTATACTGAGGACTCTTATGACTTGAGGAGATAGAACACCATGGCGAGTGAGTCGAACGAGTTCCCCCCCCTGTTCCGCATCGATGTATCGGCCGACACCGGTTCCGGGGCACCCACCAACAGCTACGACCCCAATGCGGTCATGGTAGCCCTGTTGCGGCAGTTAGTGGCTGGGCAAGCGAAGCAGAGCAAGCTTTTGGAAGAATTCATCCAGCAGCAAAATGTCAATCAACGCCAACGCCAGAACGAACTCGGGCAGTGGAAAGAGGCGAATCCTGAATTAGCTCGCTGCTGTCGCACGGCGGCGGAAACGCTCAGTCGTGTCCAGACCCAATTCCTGCGTAATCTGACGGACGAAGTTCTCGATAACGAGGATTCCCTGTTGGACGGCGAGTTCATGTTGAACGAATTCGTCGATCGTTTCGGCCCCCGACTCGCGCATCTGAACGGTGTACTTCAGGTTCTTTCGCAGTTGAGCACGATCAATACGCCGGCCAATCAGACGTAAGTGGTCTGGATTCAGTGGCCGTAGGATGGACTTCCCGTCCGTCCTTTCGTGGAAGATGGACGGACGGGAAGTCCATCCTACCGGCAGAAGAACCTGTTTGGGACGAGCCTTTGGTTCGTCCTTGTTTTTGCGCTAGGAAAGAACTGACATGCTAGTCGAGTTGGTGCGTGCGAAAACGTCGGACGGATTGCGGCTGGATGGATCGTTGGCTCTGCCTGTTGGTGACAGCGAATGGATTGACGCCGTGATTCTGTTACACGGTGTCGGCGGAAGTTTCTTCGGTGGGGCAATGTTCGAGCCACTGTCGAACCGCTTGCTCGAGCTTGGTATCGCCGTGCTGCGCGTCCGCTCACGTGAGCGGACGATCGATAGGCTGTAGCGTCCACCGAGTGACGAGATCGTTTCAATCCGCGTCCGCTCTCGCGAGCGGACGATGCGACGAAGTTGTCGATCGTAGTGGCAAGCGTTATGTTTCAATCCGCGTCCGCTCTCGCGAGCGGACGATACCAGCCTAACGCACATGCAAGTGCTGGTGCTGCGGTTTCAATCCGCGTCCGCTCTCGCGAGCGGACGATGCACGATCGATGGGGACGCCCTCGATCGTCCACCAGTTTCAATCCGCGTCCGCTCTCGCGAGCGGACGATCTGGGTGCGAACGACAACTACCCCTTCATAGCGAGTTTCAATCCGCGTCCGCTCTCGCGAGCGGACGATGCGCTTCGCTCGCCGCGATACTTCATGCG
>JAQBZB010000247.1 GCA_027622275.1 Planctomycetota bacterium
GACGGCTCGCGCCGTACCGCTAAAACTGGAATCTATTTCGGGACAATTCCTAAGCCGGCGCGATTCATGGCGATCTGTCGCGGCGGCCTGCGTCTTCCATGATGGACGCTCCGGCAAGCCGTCCGCTGGTCATCGCCCAGGCAATGTGCAGCCCGTGGCTCCAGAGGATCATTCCGGAGAGCCCGTTTTGGCCGACGGCGTACAAACCTGGAATGATGCTTCCACACTCGTCAAGGACTTGCATCTGCTGGTTGACGACGGCTCCTCCTTCAGTCGTCGTGAAGTAGGCTTTCACAGGGCCAAAGAGAACCCACGGCTCCTCCTCCAAAGGCAGCTTGGGATCGCCGCGCTCACGCAAAGAATCGTTGTAGGTTTGCAGCGATCGACGGACGGCGGCGGGATCGAGACCGGCTCGCCGCGCGACTTCGTCAAGGCTCTTGCCCCGGTGAGTGACGTCGGGTCGTAGCCGCTGATAGTCGGCGACGTACGCGTAGGCGATGTCCGGTGCCGTCGAGATGAAGTGCGGCCACGCGGAATACCGTTCGATGAGTCTGCCATCCAGCAGTAGGTACCCGATCTTTCCTGGCTGCGCCGCGAGCGCGATTTCGCGGTCGGGGTACTTCGTCTCGTCCACGAATCGTTGACCAGCGCGGTTCAACAGGATCGCGCCATCGTCGAACAAGGCGTTCTCGGGATGCTGCCAAGTCACCAACAATCGCTTGATCATCGCACGCATCACCCAATTCGGCAGGCGGGCCGCCACGGCACCCATCAGACGAGCCGCGATTCCGCTTGCAGGCAGCCACTGTTGGAAGGGCCGCTTGCTGGACGGCACAAACCGCAACTCGGGGCCGTAAGTGACATCCATGTTGACGAGTTGCGCGCCGGCGTCCGCGGCGAGCTTGTGTCCATCACCGCCGGCGAACGGGTTGATGCCTTCGATCTCGCGATACTGCTCGCCTTTGTGCTTCGCGATCATGTTTCTGTTGTTGGCGTAGTCACCAGCTGCCAGAATGACGCCATGCCTTGCGTGGTAATCGTGTGTCTTCCCATCGACAACCGCCTGCACACCAACGACACGACCGCCATCGCGTAGGAGGCCTTCCACGGAGGCATTTGCGAGCAAGATTGCTCCCTTTCGCCGCAAACCAAGTTGCAGTGCGGCGATATACGCCTTGGCACCTGGCACGACATTGTGCATCCGCGGGTTGCGGTTGGGTGGTTCGGGACGCGGGCCAACAAACGACAGGCCGAGCCCCCGCAGCCACTCGAATGTCGGCGCTGCTTCGCGCAAGAAAAAGGCTCGCAAGGCGGCGGCGTTACGAGCTTCAATCTCTTCAGGCGGAAAGTTGCCGGCGTCTTCGATATGCAGCTCTGGGCTATCGTCAACACCAGCTTGGCGTTGCAGGCTCGTGCCGGCCGCCGTAAACGAACCAACTGCGATGCCTGTCGTTCCGCCGGGCTGCGGGCGTTTCTCCAAAACAAGAACGCGCCCACCGTGCTCGGCTGCGGAATGGGCGGCGGCCAAACCGCTGCCGCCCGCACCGACAACAATCACATCGAAGGTCTCGGCCATGAACAGAATCCATGTAGCTGAACTCGGAAGAATTCAGAATCCAGAAGTCTCCTAACTTCTGCTACGTCGAGCACGTGCTTTCGTTCCGGCGGGGCCTCGGAAGGCCATCGTACAAAAAAGAACGGCCCTCGCCGCAAAAAGAGGACGAGGGCCGCATGGATTCCTGAGAGAACGGAACTGCCGGTTGGAACAAGACGCCTCTGATTCGATCAAGCAATGCCCTTCTCAGGCGTGCCACTAGCTCCAGCTCATCTGTCGAACAAGGCGGAGCAACATAAGTGGAACCGCAGGACGATATCAAAAGCAAATCGCTTCAAGCAACAGAACGGGCCTTCAACGAGGCAGTCTCTCTTTAACTTGAAATAGGGGCCGTGAGGTACCGCGGAATTGCAACTACCTCATAAAAACATTCCTGGTGGATCTTGCATAAGCGCCCTCCCGTAGAAAGAGGAAACACACCATAAAACGAATCGTCATCGAGAAGGACTTGTGTATCGTAGCGACTTGTGCATGGACAAGTCAAGCAAATTTCTGCGATCTTTTTTAACGCGACTTTCAAGATCAAGACACCGCTTGGTGCAGGAGTGATTTCACCACGCATGACCATCGGTACCGCTGGCGGAAACGGTAGTTTGACCCAGTGAATCAGCTCTGTTTCTTCCAGGTTCGGTTCGCCAATCCGGGCCACGAAGACCATCGACGCGGGTAGACGCTTTCATTAGAGTGAGTGGCCAACTAACAAGCATCCGCTCAAAGCGACCGTAATTCCCAGTGCAGCATCTGGACGCATTTCATGTCTCTTGCATTCGCTTCGGCTTTATCTACCAATCCAAACTCGTTGGCCGCGCTCGACGAAGTCGCCGCTCTCGCCCATGAACAATTGGGTGGCGAGCCGTCGCTGGCCTTGTTGTTTGTCTCGGCCAATCACATCGCCGCGGCGGACCAACTCGCATCAAGACTGTGTGAGCGGCTTGGTACCGACTGTGTGATCGGCTGCTCGGGCGAATCGATCGTCAGTGTGGGAACCGAAATCGAAATGGCGTCGGCGATGTCGCTGTGGGTTGCATCCCTGCCGGCCACGACGGTGTTGCCGATGCGACTTGAGTTTGTTCGCACCGCGGAAGGCGGCACGATTGTTGGCTGGCCTGACGAGTTGCCGGACGTGTGGCCGGCGGGTTCGGCGCTGTTGACGTTGGGCGACCCATTCAACTTCCCGCCGGAGCTGCTACTGGAACGGATCAACGAGGATCAACCGGGCATTCCCGTGATCGGCGGCATGGCCAGCGCGGCGACTTCACCCGGCGAGAACTGTTTGTTCATCGGGCCGAATGTCTATCGCGATGGCGCCGTCGCGGTGCTGGTTCACGGCGATGTCGCGATTCGCTCGATCGTCTCGCAAGGTTGCCGCCCGATCGGCGAGCACTTTGTCATCACCAAGGCCGAACGCAACGTGATTCAACAACTCGGCGGAGCGCCTGCCTATCAGCGGTTGATCGAAGTCTATGCAACCTTGGCCACGCACGAGCAAGAGATGCTGCGTCGCGGACTGCATGTCGGTCGCGTGGTCAGCGAGTATCAAGAGACGTTCGAGCAAGGCGACTTTCTAGTGCGCAACGTCATGGGAGTCGATCAGGAGAGCGGCGCTATTGTGATCGGCGACTACGTCCGCGCCGGCCAAACCGTCCAGTTCCACGTCCGCGATGCCGACACAGCCGATGGCGAGTTAAAGCAAATGCTGGCGGCGATCAAGCGGGTGCCGAATGCTGATCCGCGCGCCGCATTGCTGTTCACCTGCAACGGTCGCGGCACACGGCTCTTCCCCGGTCCGAACCACGACGCCGATGCGATTGGCGACGCGCTAGGCAACATCCCGCTCGCCGGTTTCTTCGCGGCCGGCGAGATGGGCCCGGTCGGCGGCAAGAACTTCTTGCATGGTTTTACGGCGAGCATTGCGGTGTTCGAAGCAGCCTCACCCACACCGCCTCGTGCCCGCTAACAGCAATCACGCCGAGACGTGAATACTTCTTAAACCTAGTGGAACTTGAGAGGGTCTCTGATGGACTCGTCAATTGACCGCCGACAACTTCTCAAGGCAGCGACCATCGCGGGACTTGGTACGGCAGCCAGCGGAACCCAGCCGACCTTGGCGGCCAACGCCGTCCAGCGGGAAAATGCCGACACCGGATCGCGCGATTGGCAACTGACTCGCGTGCGGATTAATCAAGGCGAGTACCGTACGTCGCTCGTCGAGGGCTACTGCTCGCATCAGTCCGTCGAGGCCGGCGACAAACTAAAGATCTTCGTCAGCACCGATCCGGCTCGGAAGTTCACACTCGACATCTATCGCATGGGTTATTACCAAGGAGCCGGCGCGAGGCTCATGCAATCGCACGGCCCGCTCGCCGGAACCGTCCAGCCGACGCCTGAGATCGGCGACAAACGGCTACGCGAATGTAATTGGGAACCGAGTGTTGAAATCACCGTTCCGGAGTCGTGGACCAGCAGCGTGTATCTCGGCAAGCTGACGACGGTGGCTGCAGGGGACGAGCCGTATTGGCAAAGCTATGTCATCTTTATCGTCCGCGATCAGCGTCCGGCCGACATCCTCTTTCAATGTTCAGACAACACCTGGCAAGCCTACAATCGTTGGCCAGTCAACGAATCGCTGTATACGCATCCCGACGGAGCCCACGCGCCGGGCGTAGCGTCGGGCTTTGATCGCCCGTACGGCAAATACTGCCAGATCTTTGACCATCCGTTGTCGATCGGTTCCGGCGAATTCCTTTTATGGGAGTATCCACTCTGCTACTGGCTCGAACAGCACGGCTATGACGTCACGTATTGCAGCAACAGCGATCTAGTCGATCCCGCGTTCGTTGAAAGGACGAAGTGCCTGCTGAGCGTGGGGCACGACGAGTATTGGGATCTGGCTCAGTATCAGACCGTCGAGCAAGCGATTGACAAAGGGCTGAACGTTCTTTGGCTGAGCGGCAACTCGGTTTACATGGTCAGCGAGTTTTCAAGCAACGCGAGCGGTCGCGAGCGACGAAGGATCGAGCGCGTCGCCAGCTATGGCCCGCTTCGCCAAGAGGAACTCGAAGCGTACGGCAAAATACTCGGCCCGTTTGAAACGAACGAGCCCGACGAACGCCGCATCATCGGAGCGAGAACCGTTGTGCCGTTTAACGGCGGCGGCGATTGGGTCTGTACAAAGCCAGGACACTGGATCTTCGCGGGCACCGGCATGAAAAGCGGCGAGGCGATTCCGGGGCTCGTCGGTTGGGAGTTCCACGGCGATCCGGATCTCGAGCGATCGGGGCTGGAAGTCGTCGCGGAAGGGAAGGTCTGGGCGGGCGGCACGCGGCTGGGCCATTGGACGTCAACAATCTTTCCGGGGCCGAAAGACAACTTCGTCTTCAATGCCTCGACAATCTATTGGGCTCAGGCGCTTGCTACGCCGCCGGGCCATATCCTTCCGTGGTCGCATTGGTCGCGGCCGCACGGGCCGGACGAACGCGTGCAGAAGATCACCGAGAACCTGCTGCGACGCGCGATCGACCACTAACATCATGCTACCCACGGCTTACCCAGCGACAGCCTGTCGCGTATGCTGTTCGGTTCGATCCGACCTGCAACGAGATAGCAAATGAACGGGAAAGTCGATTGGATTCACGCTCGCGCCGCGGTTGGCGGCAGCCCCGATTTGCTGGTCGAGGTGGTCGATCTCTTCTTCGAGGAGTATCCCAAGCTGATCGTTGGGATTCAGTCGTCCATCGAGTCGGAGGCATTTGTCGAATTGCGACGATTCGCTCATACGTTGAAGGGTTGCCTCCGATACTTCGGCCCGACGCAGGCCGGCCAACTGTCGTTCGAACTGGAAATCATGGGCCGCGACGGCCAGCTCGAACGAGCGACAGAGGTGTTCGGCGATTTGCAAACCGAGATGGACTCGCTGGTTCCCGAATTGACGGCGTTCGCAGCATCACAATCTCCAGAAACCGACGCTTGAAGGCGAGGCCGCCTTGTTCGACACGATAATCCGCAACGCTGAAGTGATCGACGGGACGAAGCGTCCTCGGTATCGGGCGGATGTCGGCCTGCAAGGAGATCGGATTGCCGCGATTGGCGATCTGTCAAACGCATCGGCGGGCGAGACCATCGACGCCGCCAACAAGATCGTGGCGCCCGGCTTCATCGACGTCCATAACCACAGCGACGGCTGGCTGCTGAAGACTCCGCACCTGTCGCCCAAGACGCTGCAAGGTTTTACCACTGAGATTCTGATGGTCGACGGAATCTCCTACGCGCCGGTCAACGCGAGTACCGCCGCACAATGGATCTTTTACCTGCGTGCGCTAAACGGTTTGCGGCTCGATGAATATCGCGGCTGGGAGAGTTGGGGCGAGTACATGCAGTTGCTCGACGGCCGCACCGCGCAAAACGCCGCCGCGCATCTCCCCTACGCGAACATCCGCTCGATGATCTGCGGCTTTGGACGCAGCCAGGTCGATGACTTTCAGATGCGGCAGATCTGCTACGAGATTCGCCGCGGGATGGAGGAAGGTGCGGTCGGCCTCTCGACCGGGCTCGACTATATCGTCCAATGTTTCTCGACAACCGACGAATTGGTCGAGGCGTGCTCGGCCATGTCGGACTACGGCGGCATCTACTGCACGCACATGCGGTACAAACAGGG
Source organism: Planctomycetota bacterium (assembly GCA_027622275.1). Classification (GTDB taxonomy): domain Bacteria; phylum Planctomycetota; class Planctomycetia; order Pirellulales; family Pirellulaceae. The sequence goes on from JAQBZB010000247.1 coordinate 6,273, forward strand.
CTTGTTCCCCGCGCTGCACGAGGCGTTTGAGATCGGCCGGCGAGCGAACGTCCCGGTTCATATCTCGCATCTCAAGGTGCAGTCGCCGTACACGCACGCACAAATCTTTGAACTGCTCGCCGAAGCTCGCCGCGACGTCGATGTCACGTTCGATATCTATCCGTACCAGCCCGGCTCGACAATGTTGAGTTACTTCCTGCCGTACGAAGCGTGGGAAGACGGCCCGCTCGCCGCTATCCATCGACTGCATCAACCGGAGATCCGACAACGATTCCGCGAAGGTCTGAAGGCGTTGCGGCTGGATCTCGACCACATCCGCATCGCCTGGGTCGGCAGCAAAGAGAACTCGCGTCACCAAGGCCAGACGTTGCAAGAGTACGTCGACCAATCGGGCAAGCCGGATGATATTGCGTTGATCGAGCTGCTGATTGAAGAACGATTGGCGGTGTTGTGTGTGATGGACGAAGGGGATGACGCGCTCATTTGGCCGTTTCTGCAACACGAACTCTACATGATGGGCACCGACGGCATTTACTTCCCCGACGCTCAGGTCCATCCCCGCATGTACGGCTCCGTCGGCCGCTTCCTCGGCCGCTGCGTCCGCGACTTGAAATTGTTCACGCTCGAAGAAGCCGTCGCCAAACTCTCCAGCGTCGCCGCCGCACGCTACAAGCTAGTCGACCGCGGCACCTTGGCCGCGACCAAGTTCGCCGACCTCGTCGTCTTCGACCCGCGGACGATCGCCGACGAAGCCACCTTCGAGTCGCCGAGCGTTCCCACAAAGGGCATCGAGCAGGTCTTCGTCAACGGCGAAGCGATCATCCGCGACGGCCAGCCGCAGCAATCGGAATCAGAGCGAATGCCCGGGCGGTTTCTGCGTTTCGGGAAGTCGACGTAGCCCCATCGCAACCGACGCGTAACCAAGATCGATCGGTGATGCCATGTGTCGGTATCGCGATGGAGCGAACCAACCGAGGGGCGAGAGCCCCTTCGCCAACTGAATGCCGTTGGATTTGCACTGTCGACGCGTCATCGTGATTGACACTCACCGATGCATTATCCAGAATCAAGCCTCAGCAAGAGCAGCATTCGGCTGCATTCCGCCTACTATTTGTTCGCTGCCATAGGATGAATTCACGAATGGACCGCGAAACTCTTTTGCAACAACTGACGTCGGTCGCTCCGTCGCAGTTCGTCGAAGAGTTCCTATTCGACAGGATTCCGCACATCTTTTCAGGCAATCGCCGACAGTTCATCGATTGGAAAAGAACCCTCGGGGAGAAACTCGACGTTGACCCTGCATGTATTACGTTAGTTGGCAGCGCAGCTACCGGAATCAGCCCCAATCCCAACAAAAACTTCAAGGTTTTCGGCGACGACTCGGATGTTGATGTTGCGGTCGTCTCATCACTCCATTTCAACATTGCGTGGCGCTACTTGAGAATGAACGGTAGCCGACGGTACCGCGTCGATGCTCGTACGCGGAACTCATGGGATGCACACGCCTCCGGATATGTTTATTGGGGTACCATTGCGACAGACCGCCTTCTCGGTGTACTTCCGTTTGGACTTGATTGGCTACAAGCCGCCTCCGTTGTCGGACAGCTAACACCCACAAATGGCCGGACCGTCAATATGCGGATTTACACGGATTTCGATTCCCTGCGTGGGTACCATACGCAAGGAATAAAGTCACTACGTGAGTCAATTATCACAAGAGTTTAGTAATGCAGAAATATCTCGCTACAACCCAGCATACTGTTGTCTGGTTTAAGAAGATTGCTGATACAGGAGACCTTGTCATCAAGGCTCCGTTTCAGCGCAATCCAGTCTGGTCCGAGCGGCAAAGGAGTTCGTTGATCGACACCATCTTGCTTGAATACCCAATTCCCGAATTGTACATGCAAGAAATCACGGAATCGAATGGTGACCAGAAGCATATCATCGTCGACGGACAGCAGCGCATTCGAGCCGTCTTGTCCTATATCGCTGGGGAGTTCGAGCTAAATGACGAAAGTCCATCGTGGCCTGGACTTGGCTTTGAAGACCTGCGTCGATCGACCGCAAAAAGCTCTACGAATACAACTTTGTCGTACGTGTGTTACCAGAAATGCCGGATGAAGAGCTCCGTTCCATTTTTCAGAGGATCAACAGAAACAACGTGACGCTTAACGCGCAGGAATTGCGCCACGCGACATATTGGGGCTCATTCATATCGCTAATGGAGGAGATTGCCAATTTTGAGTTCTGGAGCTCAGCTGGCATATTCTCGGCCAATGACACTCGCCGAATGTTAGACGTTGAGTTCATTAGCGAGCTCGCGGTTGCTTTGCTAAATGGATTTCAGAACAAGAAAAAGAACTTAGAGGATTACTATCAGCAGTACGAGATGGCATTCGATGACGCGGGCCGAGTAAAGAACATTTTTATGAAAGTGCTCGGAGAACTCGAACAGGTCATTCCGGAGTTGCAGAAATCCAGGTGGAGAAAGAAGTCTGATTTTTACACTCTGTTTCTCTGCTTGACTGACCATGCCACTCTTCTGCCATTGAGTTCGGAAAAGCGTGCGGAACTCGGGAGGCTCTTGCAGGAGTTTGCAACGACTGTTGACGCAATAATCAGCGGTGAAACTGCTCCAAACGATGACTTTGCTGCGTACGTGAAACATGTGGAACGGGCGGCTTCTGACCTCGGAAGTCGAAAAGCCCGGCACAACGCGTTGTCCAAGCACCTGCAACCCGTATTCCCAACGAGCATCTAACTTAATCGATGTGGGCTTGAGCCAGACTGCGATGGTCGTGAAATTACGCCCCGACAGCGAAGAGTAATTGCAGCGAGCATCACCCACTCGTATAGTTCTTCTATGTAACTCGAATGCCTCCATCGTCTCACCCGAAGCTGGATTATGGAAATGACAGACTCAACTTTTCAGTCGGTTGCCGAAGAAGTGAGCGCGTTCGAAGAAAACTGTATCTCAGCGGAGATGGTGGCGGTCTGTCGCCAGAAAACACCAGCCGAACGCCTGCAGATCGGGTGCGGGATGTGGCGTGCTGCTCGTAAACTGGTCGAGGCCGGTGTTCGCCGAGAACATCGCGACTGGTCAGACGACGAAGTGAATCGCGAGATCGCCAGCAGATTGTCGCATGGACTCGTTTGAACTACTACGCTTTGCCGCTGATACGCTTCAACAGTTGGGCGTGCCGTATCTCGTCACTGGCTCGATGGCGACGATCACGCACGGCGAAGCTAGATTTACCAACGACGTGGATATCGTGGCGGATTTGCAGCCCGCTCACGTCGAATCGTTGTGTGCGGCTTTCCCGGCACCGGAGTTCTACTGCTCGCTGATCGCCGTGAAGGAAGCAGTGAGGCGACGGACTCAGTTCAACGTGATTCATCCCGCGTCCGGGCTCAAGATCGATTTCATGGTCCCCTCCGACAATGAATTCAATCGATCTCGGTTCAGTCGCGGCGTCATGGTGCCGATCGACGACGCCGGTCATCAAGTTCGATTTGCCACACCGGAGGACGCGATCCTAAAGAAGCTGGAGTACTTCCGTGAAGGCGGTTCCGACAAACACATCCGCGACATCAAGGGCGTCCTATTGATTCAGGGCGACGCCATCGATTTCGACTACCTCAGCAAATGGGCCGAGCGCCTTGGAGTGGTTGAGCAGCTGAAGCAGATTCAGAATGAACTTTAAGCCCGAAATCAAAAACATCGACGGCGTCCGCCGAATTCGCCGCTACATCCACTCGCGGATCGACTTGCCTTCGATCAGGCGGATGGGGCGGCCGTCGGGGGCTTGGGCGATTAACTCGTGGGGGATGCCGAGCTTCATGTAGATCGTGGTGGCGATGTCGTCGCTCCAGTACTCGTCGCGTGTGACGTAGCCGCCCTCGCCATCGGTCGCACCCAATACGTGTCCGACAGGGACGCCGGCTCCGGCCATGATGGCGAAGCCGGCCGTCGCCCAATGATCGCGGCCGCTGGCTGAGTTGATGTTCGGCGTGCGGCCAAAGTCCGTCAGCCAACAGACGAGTGTCGTGTCGAGCAGGCCGCGCTCTTGCAAATCGATCAGCAACTGCGGCAACGCTTGATCGACGGGCGGGATGCGGCTGTCCTTGAGCGACTTGAAATTGTTTTGATGCGTGTCCCAGCCGCCATCGGTCACCGTGACGAACCGCACGCCTGCTTCGATCAGCCGCCGCGCCAACAAGCAATTCTGACCGAAGCGATTCTTGCCATAGGCTTCGCGCAACTTCTCGTCTTCCGAAGCGATGTCGAACGCTTGCTTGGTTTCCTGGGCGGTAATCATGTTCAATGCGGTTTCGTATTGCTCGTCGAGCGCCTTGAAGGCTGCGGGCTGAAGTTCGGCTTGGCGTTGCAGCGAGTCGACGGCGGCGAGCATCCTTTTGCGACGATCGACTCGTTCCAGCGAAATGCCATTCGGCGGCGTGATATCGCGGACGGTGAACTTGTCGCTGTTCGGATCAGAATCGATCACGAACGGATTGTACTCGTGCCCGAGTACGCCAGCTTTCCCACCCCCGAAGCGACTGTCAACGTCCGTGCCGAGTTGGATGAAGGGAGGCATCGCATTCTTGAAGCCGTGATAGTAGCTCGCCACCGATCCGTACGTCGGATAAGCGACCGCCTGATTGAACCGCCGCCCTGACATGACCCATTGATCGGCCGAGCCGTGACTGCCATTACGCGGGTTCCAGCCCCGTAGCAACGCAAACCGATCGGCGTGCTTGGCCATATTCGGACAGATCTCGGTGAACTGAACGCCGGGAATCGCCGTGTCGATCACCCCGAATTCGCCGCGTACGGCCACGGGTGCTTCCGGTTTCGGATCGTAGGTGTCGTGGTGACTGGTTCCGCCTCGTGTCCAAATAACGATGCAGTTGATGTCCGATTCATGTCGCCCCTGAGCCGCCGCCAGCTGTTTGCTCGCCAAGGCGATGGGCAGCGAAACGCCCAGTCCGGTCAAGGCTCCGACTTGCAGGAAGCTTCTTCGTGAAACTTGATCGGGGAAAGTCAGCATCGTCGCGACCTCGATATGTTCGGGTAGGTTTGTGTTTGGCATCGGCTGGGCTTCGAAGGTGCTTCGAGTCGATGTCCGGCAGGCTCCGCTATCATAGCAACTCATTCGGCTCATTCAAAGCGAATTATCCAAGCGAAACGGCTGACCAACAAAGTGGCCAGTAGGATGCTGCCTCATTGGACTTAGCCCCGTTTCTAGTTCCCGTTTCTAGTTCGAGTTGAAGAGGTGGTACGCTTGTGCCAGGCACTCTGCTTTCGGCTACAATGCGCGTGCATCCCGAACAAGCCGATCGAACCTCGCCGCGAGCAAGCCGACTGCCATGCCCGTCAATAACACAGATCGAAATCTGCTGTTCGGTTTCCTGGCCCTGCAGAACGACTTCATCTCACGCGAGGATCTGATCGCGGCGGTCAGTGTTTGGCTGACCGACAAATCCCAGCCGCTCGGCGAGATCTTGCTCCAGCGGCAGGCGCTCCAGCAGGACGAGCACGAGTTACTGGCAGCGCTAACAAGAAAACACCTTGAGCGTCACGGCGACGACGCGCAAAAGAGTCTCACGGCGTTGAGTTCGTTGGGTTCGCTGCGCGACGAGTTGCAGTCGCTCGGCGCGGCTGACGTGGAAGTGGAAGCTTCGTTGTCGCTGGTCGGCAGGGACCGTGAAGCCGCCGACCCCTACGCGACCGTCGGCGCATCGACGTCCGCCGGAACCCGGTTCGTCATTCTCCGGCCGCACGCCAAGGGCGGACTGGGAGAAGTGTTCGTGGCACAGGACGGCGAGCTGCACCGACAGGTCGCGCTGAAGCAGATTCAGCAGCAGTACGCCGACGCACCGGACAGCCGCGCTCGCTTCCTCCTGGAAGCGGAGATCACCGGCGGGCTGGAGCACCCAGGGATCGTGCCGGTCTATGGACTCGGCCAGTACGCCGACGGCCGGCCGTTCTACGCCATGCGCTTCATCGGTGGCGACAACCTCCAGCAAGCCGCCGACCGGTTTCACGCCGGCGATTCCTCCGGCCCGCCTCAAACAGCGGGTGAACGCGAGCTGGAGTTCCGCAAGCTGCTGGGCCGGTTCATCGACGTCTGCAACGCGGTCGAATACGCCCATTCGCGCGGCGTGCTGCACCGCGACTTGAAACCCGGCAACATCATGCTGGGCAAGTACGGCGAGACGCTGGTCGTCGACTGGGGCCTCGCCAAAGTGCAGGGACGCGATGAGCAGTCGAAGGCCGGGGACGAACACACGCTGCGGCCGTCATCGGGCAGCGGCAGTGCGCCGACGATGATGGGGCAAGCCATCGGCACGCCCGCCTACATGCCGCCGGAACAGGCGGCGGGCAAACTCGATCAGCTTGGCCCGCCTTCGGACGTCTACTCGCTCGGTGCCACGCTGTATTACGTCCTGACCGGCCGCTCGGCGTTCCCTTCGCAGGAACTGGGCGAGACTCTGCGCAAGGTCCAAGCCGGCGAGTTCCCTCGTCCGTGCGAAGTACACCCGCGGGTTCCCAAGCCGTTGGACGCCATCTGTGTAAAGGCGATGGCGCTGCGTCCCGCGGACCGATACGCCTCGCCGCAAGAGCTGGCCGACGACGTGGAACGCTATCTGGCCGACGAACCGGTCGCGGCCCACGCCGAACCGGTCCACCTCCGCGCCCGCCGCTGGCTGCGAAAACATCCCAAGAGCGTCGCCGCCCTGGCGGCCACACTACTGGTCGGCCTGACCAGCCTGCTGGTCATTGCCACGGTCGTCGGCGGCAAGAACCGGCAATTGGCCCAGGCTTACAGCGAGGAACGCAAGGCAAAGATCTCGGCCACAACCAACGCACAACTCGCCGACGCGAAAGCCGCCGAGGCCCTCGCCGAGAAGGCCCGGGCCGACGAGAAGGCGCTTGAGGCCATCGCGGAGAAAGGTCGAGCCGACGAGAAAGCCGCTGAGGCCATCGCCGAGAAGGCTCGGGCCGACGAGAAGACACTTGAGGCTCGCCGAAACCTCTACTTCTCACACATGAACCTCGCTCAAGCGGCCTGGGAAGATGCCCATGTCGGACCGCTCCTGGAACTGCTCGACGAGCACGCACCGAAGCCAAGCGAACCAGATCTGCGCGGCTTCGAGTGGTACTACTGGGACCGCTTGGCGCACTCCTACCTGCTGGATCTGAAAGGACACACCGGCGGGGTCTTGAGCGTGGCGTTCAGCCCGGACGGGCTGCGGCTGGCCTCGGCGAGGTGGGACGGGACGGTCAAGGTGTGGGACGCGGCCACGGGCCAGGAGTCGCTCACGCTGAAAGGACACACCGGCGGCGGGGTCCATAGCGTGGCGTTTAGCCTGGACGGGCAGCGGCTGGCCTCGGCGAGTGGGGACCAGACGGTCAAGGTGTGGGACGCGGCCACCGGGCAGGAGTCGCTCACACTGAAAGGACACACCGATTGGGTCACGAGCGTGGCGTTCAGCCCGGACGGGCAGCGGCTGGCCTCGGTGAGTGAGGACAACACGGTCAAGGTGTGGGACGCGGCGACGGGCCAGGAGTTGCTCACGCTGATAGGACACACCGGCGATGTCACGAGTGTGGCGTTCAGCCCGGACGGGCAGCGGCTGGCCTCGGCGAGTGCGGACCAGACGGTCAAGGTGTGGGACGCGACGACGGGCCAGGAGTCGCTCACGCTGAAAGGACACACCGGCGGGGCCTTGAGCGTGGCGTTCAGCGCGGACGGGCTGCGGCTCGCCTCGGCGAGTTGGGACGGGACGGTCAAGGTGTGGGACGCGGCG
>JAQBZB010000248.1 GCA_027622275.1 Planctomycetota bacterium
CCTGAAGATCCTCGATCTGGAGGTTGACATATCGGCGGGTCATTTCGAGCGTGCTGTGACCGAGCATTCTCTGGAGCCGGAACTCTCCACCACCTGAGCGGATGTAGTGGGTGGCGAACGTGTGCCGCAACGTGTGTGGGCTCATGCGCACTCCCTCGATCTTGAGCTTCTCCTGGAGCCACTTAAACTGGCGCTGGACGTATCGGACCGTCAGCCGGGAGCCATGCCGCCCACTGAATACGAGTTCGTGCTGGTGGTGCTGCATCCAGCGGAAAAGATGCTTGCGTAGCTCTACTGAAATCGGGACCACACGTTCACGTCGGCCTTTTCCCATGACCCGAATTGTTGACTGCTCCAGACTGATGTCGTCTCGGCTGATGCCTAGGACTTCGGAGATCCTCAGGCCGGAATCGAGAATGAGAAGCGCCACGAGGTACAGCCGCTTATGACTGGCGTGCTTCGGTTTCCACTGGACGATTTGCCGAATCTGACCTGAACTGAGCACAGGAAGCACCCTCTGCTCCGTTTTCGGCCCAGTGACCTTCATTCGTTCCTGCATGTGTCCCTCTTGGTGCATCCAGCGGAGCCAAGCGTTGATGCAGCGGAGGTACGTATTGATGCTCACCGGCTTGAGCCCGGCTTCTCGCAGACCGATTGCGGCCTCTTTGAGCATTTTCTCGGTCAACTGATCGTTTGGTAGCTCAGCATCGATGTGCTGGCTGAATGCGGTCCAGGAACACCCGTACCAGTCGAGGATCTTGGGTGTGACATTGTGGAGGTACTGGCGTTCTCGGCAGAATTGCCCGAACAGAGTTGAAAGTGTAGTAGGCATGCGTCCTTTTCTCCTTTTCTGTCGGTTGACAGGTCAAAGGAGCACAATGCCTAAGTGCTTGTGTTTGAGTAGCTTACGCAGTAAGCTGGTGGGCGCGGCAGGACTCGAACCTGCGACCCTCTGCTTAGAAGGCAGATGCTCTATCCGCCTGAGCTACGCGCCCTTTGTTGATAATAAAAGACTTCCCTACTGCTGGCCCGTCTTAGGAGCGGCGACTGTCGGTGATTTCGTGGGTACGACATTCTTCGTTGGCTCTCTCTTCGCCGTCGGCATGGCCTCTACAGCCTGCCGCCTCGCCTCCATTCTAACGTGAGAGTAGCGTTGCGGCATAGCCCGGCTTAGGTGGACAGCCAGGGCCATCATCGCGCTTTCAGGAACGTCCGCTTCGGCCGTCTTGGTTGGTGTGCCCTGTGCCGCAGGTCGTGGAACCGGCACTTAACCCCCAGTCCCGCAGGGCCGTGTACCACGATTTCTCGATGCTGAGAACTGGTCGCAGTCGCGTCTTTCGGTGATGACTGCCCGAACGCAAACAGGTAGTCCTCGGGTCGCGTCTCCCCGAAGCGCTGCGTGAACCGGTCGGCATGCTCCTTGGCGACTTCGAACAGTTCACCCGCCAACGGAATGACGCGCCCTGCCCTGCCGCCGATACCTCTGTCGTTGAAGTAGCCGCGGGCCGGGGCTTTGCCTCCGAGCTCATCGACAGATGTCAGCCCACTTTGGCAGGTTCAAGCATTCGATAGAGATTGAAATCGGCTTCCAACAGTGCAGCAAACGCGTTTGCATCCAGGGGCCGGCTTGCGTAATACCCTTGGATCCGGTCACATGACTGCGCTTTCAGGAACGAGAGCTGTCTTTCCGTTTCGACTCCCTCGGCGGTAACTTGTGCTCCAAGCTGATGGACCAAGTTGATCAGACCCTTCGCGACGGCGGCTGCGCGCGAATCGGTTGTCAACCCAGCTACGAGCGAACGATCCATCTTAACCGTGTGAAATGGGAATCGCCGCAGCTGATCAAGAGACGAATAGCCAGTGCCGAAGTCATCAAGGGAAACGCTCACGCCGAAGGCTGAGAGCTGATCGATCGTCCGAGACACTAAGGGAACGTTGCTCATCAAAGCTGTCTCAGTGAACTCGAGTTCGAGCAGATCTGGTCGCAGTCCCGACTCGGTGACAATGCTATTTACCAACGAAGCCAGTGACTCGCTGACCAGTTGTAAGGGAGACACATTGACGCTGATTCTCAGTGGAAGTCGCCCCACACTATCCCATTTCACGGCCTCGGCGCAAGCTGTCCGAAGAACCCACTCACCGATCGATTCAATCAGCCCGGTTTCTTCCGCGATCGGGATGAACTCATTCGGGCCGATGAGTTCCCCGCTCGAATGGCGCCAGCGAACGAGCGCCTCGGCCGCTTCGATCTTTCCAGTTGTCGCCGACACAATCGGCTGGTAGTGAAGCACCAACTCTCCTCGTTTGACGGCCTCGGCGAGGTCGTTCTGAAGCTGGTTGAGCCGCATGACACGGGCATGCATGCTCGTGTTGAAGAATGCGACTTTTTCACGACTCGATAGTTTGGCATGGTACATTGCTGCATCGGCGTTCCGCAGGAGATTCTCCGCACGTTCCGTCTGCGGGTCGCTGACAGCTATGCCGATACTGACACCGGTTCGGATTTCATGTTTACCTATGCGGAACGGGCCTACCATCGCTTCCAGCATACGCTCGGCGACGTTCAAGGCCTCTGCCTTGGATTGAAGTTCCTCGAGAATGACGACGAACTCATCACCGCCGAAACGGGCAACCATATCACCTCTTGCCTCACGAACACAGTTTCGGAGTCGAGATGAAACGGCGGCCAACAACTGGTCACCCACCAAATGACCCAAGGTATCGTTGATCACTTTGAATCGGTCCAGGTCCAGAAACATCACGGCCAGCGGACCCATTCGAGTCTTCTTTGTGTCCGCCAGCGCTCGCTCTAGACGAATCAGGAAGGCTTGGCGGTTCGGAAGACCTGTCAGGCGATCCTTGAATGCCTCATCTACAATGCTTTTCTCGACATCGACAAGCTGTGTAATGTCGATCTGGGAACCGGAGATTCCAACGGGTGAGCCATCGGGATTCCGTACAGCAAGGCCTCGATTCAAGACCCACAAGTATGTCCCGTCCCGATGCTGGATTCGATACTGGGCCTGGAAACGATCCGTTCTCCCATACAGATGCGCCGATAAAGCTTCCTTGAGTTCAGGCACATAGTGCGCATGGACACGGTTGAACCATCCTTCCGGATTCCTGCCCATGTCTTCGCTCGTGTATCCCAGCATCGTCGCCCAAGACTGCGAGAACTGAACCTCATCCGTCGCGAGGTCCCAATACCAATACCCGCTGCCCGAAGCCTCCACCGCGAGGCGTTGCTTCTCCTCCACTCGATTGCTTAGCCTTTGTTCATCCAGCTTCCGACGATGACTCTCCTCCGAGTCGTACCGCCACTGTTGTACCTGCTTTCCGACCTTCTTGCCCCACCTCAAAGAAATTAGAGTGACGGCAAGTACTGTCAATTGTGAAATATCCCTACTCACCACGAGGTGGCACAGCAGACTCGTCGCCGCCAGACCGCCACATACGCAAAGTATTGGAGACCACATCACATGTCGACTCCCGTCTTGTCTTGTCTCAATCCAGATCCTCGCAACGACAGCAACGGCCGCAAGATCGACTGTGAGGAGTACCCAGCCGAACGGGGAAGTCAGCTCAAACAAGGCGAAGAGAAAATTCATGGCGACGACTGCACCGCAGAGGGACAGAAACCCGAGCGTCTGATCTCTGGGATTCCAAACAATATCCCCGATCGGGAGCAGGTCTGCGTTATTGGTAGAAGGCGAAGTCATGAGACCACCCAGCGTGGCTAGGTCATGTATAGGAAACTATGTCTCCGGTCAAAAACATCTCTCTTTTATTGGCGTGGCATTTCATGCGAAGACTCTGCTATTCAAGACGTCGTTGTTTTCTCCGCTTGGTCCTGGTACCGTTGCCGGTTCGCAGGCAAGCTCATGAACGATGCCGATCGCCAGATGGGCAAACTGGGCACTCAATGCGGACTCCGGTGAAACAAGTCCACCCCGCAAAGCGGATTCGCGAATGGCTGGATAGTCATTGTCGATCAGCCACTCGACGGGCTTTCCCACGACCTTCTCTATCCTGGACATATCCAGTCCGCCCCACGAACTTGCCCTATTGATGAGAAGCCGCACGTTGTCGGCGGGCACGCCGCAGGTATCCAAATACGAGACCTTGCGCAATGCTAAATGCAGGGAGGTGATCTCGGGTGTGCAAACAAGATACACCAGATGAGAGCGCTTCAGCACATCGACAGCCGACGATAAGGTCGCCGCCGGAAGGTCAACAAACGCGTACCTGTACGTTTCTTGGACGATGGACAAGAACTCGTTGGTTTTTCGAAATACGCTTGGCTCGAGGATTTCCGCGTCCGTACTGCTGACAATTATGTCGAGCCCTTTCGCCCTCGTGCCTGCTTGCCGCAATGTCTCCTCGGACAACTCTGGTTGGGACATCACCGAGATCAGAGAATGCTTGGGCTGGAGACCCAATTGGAACCCCACAGTCCCAGTGTGCAAGTCGAAATCGACCAGGAGACACTCTCCTTGCCGGCTTTGCGCTACCGCGGTGGCAACATGCAAGGCAATCGTCGATGCCCCGCTGCCGCCTTGGGCAGGGAGGAAGGACACCAACCTTCCTTCGCTGTGTTCCGTTTGACCCGCATTTCCAATTTGATTTCGTCATCCCGACCTTCCAGCGGCCTTCAGCGTCTTTATTCATAGGGGTTCAAGCCCTGTCAGGACGCACGGAGGCCAACACCCAATGGGTGAAAAAGAAAACAAGCCGTTTCAGCTTTCGTTCAACGGTTCTTTGAAGGTCGATTTCCAAGGCTCGCGGGTCACCTCCGACGGCGGGCTGCTGCTGGTCCGGGAGCTCGACGAGCGGCTCGGTTTGGGCAAGCTGATCGACGAGCATCTCTGCGACACGCGGCAGGGCGACAACAAGAAGTTCCCGCTGGCGGATCTGGTGCGGCAGTCGGTCTACTCGCGGCTGGCGGGCTACGAGGATCTCAACGACGCCGTGCGGGTGTCCGCCGATCCGACCTTCCGGCTACTCGGCTCGAAGAAGAACTGGGATCGCGGCGGGGCGCTGACCTCGCGGCGGCAGAGCTTCGAGACCGGCATGCTCGCCGGCGACGAGAATCTGATCGGGCTGATGGCGGTGAACCGCGAGCTGATCGCTCAAGCCGAGGTCTCAGACGATTGCGAGCGCGTGGTGCTCGACATGGACTCGACCGAGAGCCCGGTCCATGGTCAACAAGAGGGCAGCGCCTACAACGGCCACTATGAGTCCGTCTGCTATCACCCGCTATTGCTGTTCAACCAGCACGGCGATTGCCTGGCGGCGAAGCTGCGGCCGGGCAACGTCTCCAGCGCTGAGGACTGGGACGAGCTACTGCTGCCCGAGATCGAGCGCCAACAGGCCGAAGGCAAGCGAGTGACGTTCCGCGCCGACGCCGCCTTCGCCAAACCGGAAATCTACGAAGCGCTGGAAGAGCGAACAAGAACCTGGAGACGGAGGTCGCCGACCTGCTGTTCCGGTCGCCGGGCCGGCCGAGCACGAAGCCGCTGGTGCGGTACAAGAGCTTCCGCTATCAGGCCGCGAGTTGGTCGCAGCCGAGACGGATCGTCGCCAAGGTCGAGCTTCATCCCGGCGAGTTGTTTGGGAGGCCCGGCTTCATCGTGACCAACATGAAGTTGCCGAGCCGCTCGGTGGTGCGCTTCTACAACAAGCGCGGCACGGCGGAGCAGTGGATCAAGGAAGGCAAGCAGGCAACGAGCTGGACGCGGCTGTCGTGCCATCGCTTCCGGTCGAACGAAGTGCGGTTGCAACTGGCGGTGTTGGCCTACAACCTGGGCAACCTGTGGCGGCGGCTGGGGCTGCCGAGCCGGATCAAGAGCTGGTCGCTGACGAGCTTGCAGCAGCGGCTGATGAAGACCGGTGGTCGGCTGGTCCAGCATGCCCGCTACTACTGGTTGCTGCTGGCCGAGGGGCACCTCAACCGCAGGCTGTTCGGCGACATGCTGCGGAGGATCTGGTCGCTGCCGTTGCCGAGTGGGTAACGGGTGACGGGCTGCGACGGACAAGAGACGCTGGGTTGCTGAAGAGGGAACTCCTAGGAGCAGTGTCGGCGAAAAGCCCTCCAGCGAGCTGGAACACGGCGATCGACCGGCATTGGGCGACCGAAACAGGAGCGAACGGAGCATCGATTGTGAGAGGAGAACGAAGTCCTTGCATCCGGACTGCGGATTAGAGTACCCTGACTGTGCCGAGATGGCCAAAACGGAAATCCTGGGTAACAGAATAGTTTGAGCGACCGGGCTCAGGTCCGATCGCCGGACGAACCGGAAAGGAGAACATTATGAATCACATCATGAATAGAAAACTGACGTACTTGGCCATCGCGGTGGCGATGGTCCTTCTGGCGCCCCTTCCGGCGAGCCCGGCGGAGGTGGCTACCGCAAGCATTACACCCTCGGGGTTGAGCCTGTCTCCCAACGTGGAGAACAACGGTGGGGTCCTGACCGTCTCTGGAAACGACATCAACATCCGGAGAACCTTCGGTCCGGGCGAGAGGCCCTCCTTCGATGCGCGTGACGACGAGGGCAACGCCCTGCCGGACGGCATTTACAAGTGGGAACTACGCCTGAATTCGACCCGTCTGACAGCGGTTGACGACGGCACCAACGGTAGGTCCCAGGACGCCGTGGAGGCCTCTCAACGCGCCACTCGAGGCCGCGTCGGCTTGGCCGGCAATGGCCGCAGATTCCAGCTTCCGACCGAATCGGGCGCTTTCACCGTGCGTTTCGGCGGCATTCTTGACCCGAACGAGACCGAAGGTACAGACACAGGAGCCGCCACCCAGTAACGGCGGGACCATCTAAGAACAGGACAGGAGAATAATCATGAAAACAATGCGACAAAAACTCATCACGGCGCTACCGGCGGCCGTCGCCTGCTTCTTGTTGATCCCGACAGCAGCGGCGGACATCGTTCACCTTGAGGACGTCATCATTGACGGCAGCGCCTGTATCGGTTTCGATTGCGTCAACGGCGAGGTCTTCGGCTTGTACACGATTATAATCAAGGAGAACAACCTGCGAATTTCGGCCGTGGACACCAGTACGGGCGGCTACCCGACCCAGGATTGGTCGCTGATCTTCAACGACCATTGTGCCGGCTGCCTAAACAAGTTTTCGATCGAAGCCACCACCGGTCTCAATGGCCCGACCCCTTTTACGATTGAAGCGGGTGGCTCCGCCACCAATCACGCCCTATATGTCGACGACGCCGGCAGAATCGGATTCGGCACCAATAGCCCGGCAGTCGATCTGCATGTCAAGACCGGCAACACACCGACGCTGCGGCTGGAGCAAGACGGCACGTCCGGCTGGCCGGCCCAGATCTGGGATATTGCCGGCAACGAGGCGGGTTTCTTTGTTCGCGAGGTCGACGTGACGGGTTTCTCGAAGCTGCCGTTCCGGCTCCGGCCGGGCGCGCCGGCCAGTTCCATCGATGTCGCCACCAGCGGCAACGTCGGCTTCGGCACGTACTCGCCGACGTCTTCGCTCCACGTAAGACGGAATAGCGCGACGAAGATTGACATGCTGACCTTAGAAAATACAGGGGCGAGCATGACCAATTTCAAGATGTCCAACTCGGCGCGGCAATGGCTCTTCACAGTCCAGACAAGTGGGAACTTCGCATATGCTCCCATCGGGTCGGGTTTTGATTTCACGATGAGCGCGGCAACGGGGAACTTCGTAATCGACGGCAATTTCGTGGCTGGGGGCGGACAGCTCAACGTCCCCGACTACGTCTTTGACCCGGGTTACGAACTCAGACCACTCAAAGAACTGGCGAAGTTCGTGGAAGAAGAACGGCATTTGCCGAACATTCCTTCCGCCGAGCAGATCAAGAAAGATGGTCTGGACATGACCGGGATGCAGATGAAGCTGCTTGAGAAGGTTGAGGAGTTGACACTCTACACGATCGCGCAGCAGAAGACGATCGACGACTTGAACGCTCGGATGAGCGCCATGGAGCCCAAGACGGTTTCGCCGGACTCTCTGGATTAAGCAAAGGGGGGGCGGACGAGATTCAGACGCGTTCCGGCTCTGCCTATCACGTTTTTGGAGTTTGCGCCCGGTTCGGCACTTGCCGGACCGGGCGCTTGTGAATGGACACGAGTAGGGCCTCCCGTTGTAATATACTCTAAGGTTCAAGAGAACGAATCCGAACGAAGTCCGCAGCCGGTTTGGCCGGCGTGTTGTGCGACACACCGCGGGGACGCCTTTACTGTGAAGTTGATTTCGATTCCGACTAAAGCGTTGGAGGTAGAGGAGTTCTCTTCCTGCCTTCGACAGAGCGAAACCTACCGAGACGGCAGTGCGGCCCGCCAAAGCTATATCGATGGCAGTGTGGCGCGGCTCCACCGTATCGTCCGAAACGTTTTGGCGTGTGACTTGCGTTACAGCGGGCCGAGCCTGGATATCGCGTCCGGCTGGGGTATTCTTTTCCCCGCCGTGCGGCACTATATAGCGAACGCGATGCCCTACTCCGTCGCTGAGATGAGCGGCGCGTCGCTTGACTACGACGGCCACGAGATCGCCTGTCATCGTTTCGAGTGCGACAAAGATCAGCTTCCTTGTGGCGACAGCTACTTTGGGCTCGTGTTTCTTAATGATGTGATTGAGCATCTGATTGTCGATCCGCTCTGGACTCTGCTTGAGATCAACAGAGTGACCCGGGTCGGTGGTCATATCGTGCTGGCCACGCCCAATGCCATCGGCGCATTCCGCATGCTCCTGCTCTTGTCCGGGCGATCACCGGCGACGGAACACGAGATCAAGCCTGCGTCGATTTATCAGCGGCATAACCGGGAGTGGACCCCGGCTGATGTCGAGTCGGCGATGTCGTGCTGCGGATTCAAGGCCCAGTATTTCTCAACGAACGCGGAATTTATGAGCGACGCTGAGCGTTCCCTCTTGGCGGTCGTGCGTAGTCAGGGGTTCACGGAGTTGGGAGATGAGTTCTTCGGGCCCGAACTGCTCGTCGTGGGTGAAAAAGTCGAGCACCGCACGATCTCCGACGACCTACCCAAGGATCTGCGATGGCCGACCTGGCTTTACACATCGTTCGATGCATATCGCAAGAGACCCCAACTGTATCCGATCGTGCATGATTCGGACTACGCGTAGGATCGTTCGTTTCGCTGCGCTAGCGGTTGTGCCTCAAGCGCTTAAGAGAGACATTCCTGTCGAGATGAAGTCGGAAGAACAAAACAGTGCGAAAAGGCTGTGGTCGGTTGTCGCCGCCGCTCTCCAGACGGGGCTTTTTCTAGCCGTCGGCTTGGCGCATCTGGTTATGGTCGGGTGTGCCCCGACCGAGAGCGCAGCTGGCGCCGATGATCCGGGGCGTTTACTGTATGAGACGCACTGCAGCGCGTGTCACGGGCAGACCGGCCGTGATGGTACAGCTCCGCCCCTTACGACCTCAGACCGCATCGGCCGCCTCTCGGATTCCGAAGTGGAACAAGTAATCCGAGCAGGCGTTGAGGGGACGGTCATGCCGGGGTTTCGTCAAGAACTCAGCCCGCAGGACGTCTCCGACGTTGTGACGTATTTGCGGACACTCAGCGATGGGGCCGAGTCCGAGTCCGTTGGAGAAGTGGAGGTATCGCATGGACCCGCCGGCGTCTCGGAGTCGCACGCCCCCGGCATGGGTTCGGCAGCGGAGCAATGGCTCACTTACTCGGGAAGCTACTCGAGCCAGCGTTTCTCGCGGCTTCGTGAGATCAGCAACGCCAACGTGGATCGGTTGGTTCCGATTTGGGTATACCAGACCGACCAGAGGGGCTTATTTGAATGCTCCCCGTTGGTCGTAGGCGAAACGATGTATGTCACGCTACAAGAGAACATCGTCGTGGCGCTGGACGCCGCATCGGGCCGGGTGCGCTGGAGGTACGAGCATCCGCTGCCTTCCCACGTTCCTCTCTGTTGTGGCCGCGTGAATCGGGGACTGGCGATCTCAGGCAACACACTCTATATGGGGACCATCGACGCGCACGTAGTCGCGCTCGACGCCCGCACGGGGAAGGTTGTCTGGGATGTGACGGTCGCGAACCCGCAGCACGGGTACTCTATCACCTCGGCTCCACTTGTTGTGAAGGATAAGCTGATTGTGGGAATCGCAGGCGGGGAGTTTGGCATTCGCGGCTTCCTGGATGCCTACGACCTTGAGACCGGAACCCGCGTGTGGCGTTTCTGGACGATTCCCGAGCCCGGAGAACCGGGCAACGAAACGTGGGAAGGGGAAAGCTGGAAAACGGGCGGCGGTGCCACCTGGATGACAGGTTCTTATGACGCCGAATTGGACCTGATTTACTGGGGAATTGGAAATCCGGGTCCGGTTTGGAACGGCGACGGCCGAGCAGGCGACAATCTGTACACCAATAGCCTGATTGCCCTGGTAGCCGATACGGGGCGCCTGCGCTGGCATTTTCAATTCACTCCTCATGACGTCTGGGATTGGGATTCCACGGAAATTCCCGTTCTCGTCGACCGCAACTTCCGGGGTAAGCAAAGGAAGCTTGTGTTGTTCGCCAACCGCAACGGTTTCTTCTATGTCCTTGATCGCGAGACGGGCGAGTTCCTATTGGGTAAGGCGTTCGCTAAGCAAACTTGGGCGAAAGGTTTGGATGATGCGGGGCGCCCTCTCGTTCGTCCCGAGGCCATCCCGACCGAGGAAGGAGTTGTCGTTTGGCCGGTGGCCGCCACCAACTGGAATAGTTCCACATACAGTCCTCTGACGGGTTTCTTTTACGTGCCCGTCAAGGAGCTGCCCGGCTTCTTCACCAAGCGCAAGGTTGAATACCAACCAGGAGCGCGATTTTGGGGCGGAGCTCAGGGAGTAGTCCCGGAAGCGACGGATGTTTATAGTGCAGTCCGCGCAATCGATCCGGAGACAGGGGATGTGAAATGGGACTATCGCCTGTATCCGTCCATGCAAGGTTTGTTATCGACAGCAGGAGGATTGGTCTTTGGTGGCTCCGTTGCTGGCCCGTTTTACGCTCTGGATGCCAAGACTGGTCAGTTGCGTTGGGAGTTTCAGACGGGTGGCCGAGTGCGGGCCGCACCTATCACCTATGAATCGGGAGGCCGGCAGCATGTCGCGATTGCCGCCGGCGGCGCCATTTTTGTTTTCGGATTGCCATCCAACGGATCGCGGGCGATGCCTGAGCCGGCGGTGCCGAGCGAAACGCCGGTATCGGCGCAAGAGTTTACCGCGCTTGATCTTCTGGAGAAGGCCACCTTCGCCACGGTGGAATGGCCTGGTCAGCCGACGTGGGCTCACATCCTGGTGCATGGAGAGGGCGAACTGTTCGAAATGACGGCACACCCTCCAGGCAGCGATACGGCCACGACCCTGAGGGTGCCCATCGGCGAAGGTGAATACCGGCTACGCGGCGGCGTTCGGCTCCGAGAGGAATCAGCGTTCCCGGTGCTCCTACGTGTGGCACTCATTGCATCGGACGGTAAGACCCACGAGGTATTTCGCAAGCAGTACGATCCAGCTGAGCGGGCTTTGCTTGATGAAAGGTTTGACGTGCCAAAAGGAGGCACGGAGCTAAGCGTCACGATGACGATGGCCGGGGCAGCGACAAACCGACACGGCGCGACGCTGTATTTCGAAGACTTAAGATTGATTCGCCTCAAGCGATAAGCCCGTTGCTTACGGAACCAGCGCCTAACCCGAAGTTCCAGCCCCGAATGGGCGCTAATCGATTGATTTCACAGCGCAAAGGCGTCAAGCGGGGCGCGCGTTTCTGGCGACAGGCCGGGCAACTCAAATGCGCGGCGCTGCAGGGGAGTCGCTATGGTGAGCAGCTCGAACAAGACGCCGGGCCCGGCGTCGGCGACCCGGCAGGTGTTGCGGCAACGCGTCGCCAGGGCGTGGAGCAAGGTCTTGAAGCTGTGCAGAGGCAAGCCGTCAGAGGTGCTCCCGACAGCCTTTCTCTTTTTTGCCGCCGCCGAAGGTTCAGCTGGCACCACCGCGTCGCGTCGCCAACGCGACTCGCATGTGCCACTCCACGTAGTAGGCCCAGCAGGCACACAAAGGTGTGCGCACGCACCCGTTCGGGCGTGCGATGACAGATCGGCCGCACTCTCAGGTCCGTCTTGAGACAGCGAAACACCCGCTCGACTTGGGCCAGTGACTTGTACGCGTGCACTGTGTCCCGCGCCGACAAGCTCGCTTCGTTTTCACTCGTGCGAATCACATAAATGCCGTCCAGGTCGGCTTCGCGGCGAATCGAGTCTGCACGCCGCGACCATGTGAACTCGCCGTCGGTGATCCGGGTTTGAAAGTGCGGCGACCTGGAAGTGGTTCAGCACACGGCCCAGCTTGACGCCGATCGTGGCCGCCGTCAACGGCCTGCGGGTGTCGGCCGCGATCCGCTCCAACTCTTGCTCGGTCGCCGCCAGTAACTCCTCGCGCTTGGGCTTCCGCTGGTCGGCCAACAATGGGTTATAGCAGGCGATGAGCCGTTCGCCGGGGTAGTCGGGCGAGGCGATCTGGGTCAAGTTGTGCTCGTCAAACGGCGACAACTGCAAGTCGCCCCCCTCGACCAGAGAGCGAATGGCCGGGATGCTCGCGCAGACGCTCGATCTGCGTCTGGGTCAGCATGGCGCGGACAGCTCGCGACAGGCCAAAGCGGCGCTTGAGTGTTTCGGCCTCGTCGGGAACGGTCGTCGGATCGGCCGTGTTGCCGGGATAGACCTGGGCCGCCACCGGGCGTCCTTCTCCGTCGCACAAAACGCCGTAGACGATGATCGGCTTGCCAGGCTTGCGGTCACGGCTGTGGCCGAACGCCGTGAGCGGGTAGTGGCGGCGTTCGTAATAACTTCACGAGGAAGGTTGCAGCGGCGAGCGAGCGGCGGATGATCTCGATGAGCGGCGAGGGCCGATGCGAGAGGTTGCCGGAGGTTTCGTGTTGGACCTGTTTGCCGATGCGGAACGAGCGGCGGGGCAGGTGGGAGGTATAGGTCTTGCCGTTGTAGCGGCGAGTGGTGGTGGGTGCGTGAACTGCACCAGAGCGTGGTCGCATAACTGATCACAAAACATTTCCAGAATACAATGCAATGCAATGCGACTTTGAGAATATTAGTGGCTGCAAAACCACGCCAAGTCCTTTCCTTACTGGCAGTTCACCTGGGTTCGGGCCTGGAACTTCGGCCTGGAGTGCGTCTGCCTTAGGCGTCGAATGGGAGACCGCAAACAAAGGTCGTCCCCGCTTCCGAGGAGGGTCAGCGAACCGCTTCGCCGGCGGGTGATGCGTTGATCTTTCGGAACACGAGCTTTATCCACTGCTGGGGCACCGAAGTTGGTTCGGAAGATTCGACGACCGTGATGGGCAAACCGTCGGTAATACATTTAGCTTTACCCCCCTGGGGCTCACACATGAGTCGTCCTTCTGGCGCTACGAAGAGGTCATGCTGATGCAGGCCGTTCCAGCCTTGGCTCGTTCCCTCCCGGCTCCATCCCTGTATCAGAAGATAGCCACCTGTCCGCAACACTTCAACGAGTTGGCGTACGACGATGTCGGGCTGTTGCGAATGGTCCAGGGCATTGTGCATCCAGACGATGTGAAAACGATTCCCTCCGAAGCAATCCGTAAGCTCCTCACCGAAGCACTGAACCAGGTCGTACGGCAAGGAATAACCATACTTGCTGAGCGCTTCCGTATACTTTCGGCCTAGGGGGTCCGCTGCTGTTAGTTGAAAGTCTCCTTTCGTGTGGCCGAAGCCTAACATCGAGACCGGACCGGAGCCCACGTCCAGCACTTGAAGGCGATCCGCCGGCGTGTAGTGATCTTTTATGAGCGCATCGAGATAGGTAGGGTAGACAAGATGCGACTGTCCGTCTAGCCCGAGGCGGTGACACATGTCTTCAGGAAACTGGCCTTCCAGAGACAGCTCATGGTCCCAGAAGTCGAACTCGATCTGAAAACGAGGGTCTTGGGTGGGGTCCTTTAATGGCATGAGACTCCGGGAGGTTCGTTAAGCCAGGATTTCCGTTTTGGCCATCCCGACGCGTGCAGGATAGCATAGAGCCAGGATTTCCGTTTTG
>JAQBZB010000249.1 GCA_027622275.1 Planctomycetota bacterium
CCGAGCCCTCCGCCGCCAAGCCCAACGCCAAGCCGCCCGCTAGCCGGGCGACCCTGTCGCTGGTGTGCGTTTACGCGCGTATTAGGCCCGAAGGGTCGGTATATCCTTTGCCGGTGGTGTCAACCACCGGTTGCCAAGCGTGAGGAGAACGCAGGCCTGAAGGGCCGACACAGACGCACAGTGTCGGCCCGCTGGGCCTGCAGTCTTTCGTTGACTTGGTTCCGGTGGCTCACGCCACCGGCAGAGGTTGTATCGTGCCTCCGGCACTTAAAAGTGCGCAACTTCAAAACTTGCGGTGTACATCCTTCTCGGGCATCATGACGAACGCGAACAGCATCCCGCAGCTCAACCGCTCCCCGTGGAGATCGCCGTGCCGAAACACTCACGAATCGTTTGCCGTCTCCTCTTCTGTTTGACATTGCTCGCATCCGAGGCAGTTGCTCGCGGCGAGGATTGGCCGCACTGGCGCGGGCTCGGACGTAATGGAAACGTCAACGAATCCTCTCGCTGGACCGAAGGCACTTGGCCACCGGACAAACCCGTCTGGCGGACGAACGTCAACTCTGGGGGCAGCGGACCCATCGTCGTCGGGAACAAGCTGTACACGATGGGCTGGGACGAAGACCAGGACCATGTTTACTGCATCGACGCTTTGCACGGCCGTAAGATCTGGGAACAGTCGTACCGCTGCCCGCGATACGGCAGGCACAGCGAAGGCGACAAGGGGCTGTACGCCGGCCCTTCTTCCTGCCCGAGTTACGACAGCGAGACGGGCTACCTTTACACACTCAGCACCGACGGCGACCTGAATTGCTGGGACACACGCAACCAAGGTGAACGCGTCTGGAGCCTCAATTTTTACGATGCCTATGAAGTCAAGCAGCGGCCTAAAGTCGGCCGGCGACAACTTCGCGACTACGGCTACACGACCGCCCCACTCCTCCACGGTGAGGCAGTCATCGCCGAGGTCGGAGACGACGAAGGCAATCTGATGGCGTTCTCGAAACAGACCGGAGAACGAGTCTGGAAATCGCAGTCGAAGGATCCCGCCGGCCACACGGGAGGCATTGTCCCGATCGTTGTCGACGGGCTGCCGTGTGTCGCCGTGCTGACGATTCACCATCTGCTCGTCGTCCGGCTGGACGCAGGCCATGCCGGCGAGACAATCGCGGAGTTTCCGTGGGAGACGGACTTTGCCAACAACGTGGCCACTCCGACCGTGTTGAACAACTCGGTCATCATTACTTCGGAATACAACCAGTACGCAATCGCCCGGATCGACATCACGCGCGCCGGGGCCAGGCAGATCTGGAAACAGCCGTACGCGTCCGGTGTTTGCGCGCCGGTCATTCACCACGGTCACATCTACTGGTGTTGGCGCGGCGTTTACTGCTTGAATTTCGAGACCGGCAAACCGGTCTGGCGCGGCGGCAAAGGCTTCGGTGACGCGGCCACCTGCATCGCCACAACGGATGGCCGGCTGATCATTTGGGGACGACGAGGCGATTTGGCTCTCGTGGAAACCGCGGATCATTCGCCCCATGAATACAAGGAACTCGCCCGAAAAGAAGGCATTCTTGAAAACGACGTCTGGCCGCACATCGTCCTTTCCGGCGGGCGACTTTACTGCAAGGACCGCGATGGAAACATGTTGTGCTTTGCTCTGTAATTGCCCTATCCCGAATTATTCATGAACCGGTCAGCATTCTTAAAAACATACGTTCATAAAAAGAGTTACGGCTATCTTGCCCAAAACACCGCGCAAATCAGCCGCCACGCGCTAGCGTGCGGTTCTCTCGAAGTTCGCGCGAAGTTCGCGCGAACCGCAGGCTATCGCCTAGCGGCTGATGAATAGTCCGCCCTACCGCCGAATCCACAATTCCGCGCCCACCAGCATCGCTCCCGTCGCACTTGTTTTGACCATGACTCGGTTTGCGCCGGGCTGAATGGCCTGTAGCGGAACCTGGCAGACGTACCGCCGCACGTCAGCAACTTGCTCGCCGCCGCCGGTCGGTCCGAAGTTCGCCGAGCCGAAGAGAATCTCGGGAGTGCTTTCCGGCGTGAGGCCGGTGAAGTCGACACGGAGTTCCGCCGTGACGTCGAAACTCGCGCCGCTGAAATCCTCTGGCACGTGCAAAGAGCGCCGTTCGAACTCGTTCGCTTGAAGCGGAAGCGGCAATGCTTGCGAATACTCCGCGACATCTTTCGCCCAATAATGCGCTGGCATCCAGGAACCGGCATCCGAGATCGCATACATCAGCGTCTTCGAGCCGAGCGACGCCGCGGAACCGATCGTCCGCAACACGTTCCGCGCGTAGACGCGCTCGGCATCGTCGCCTGGGCCTGGGAACAAATTGAAGGTGTAGATGCCGCCCGCCCCGTCTTGCCACAAGCGGGCGGCCGCCCCGAACCAGGCCTCGACCGGTTGTTTCTCACTCTTTCCTCGCGGCGGCCGGTACATCAAACCCGATTGGCTGAGACACGGATAGACCGGCACGTCGTGCTGCTGTCCCAGTCGCACCATCTCCTCGATCGCCAGATCGAACGTGATGTATCCGCCTCCCACCGATATCACATCGATCAGTTTCTCCTGGAGCCACGTGTGGATGTCGATCCCGACCCTGCGACAGAACTTCGGCGTCGACGGAATGCGTGCCGCCAGCAGAAAGGGCTTGCCTTGCCGGGTGCTTTCTCGGAGAACCAGCTTGCGGATGTTTCGCACGAGCCGAGTTAGAATCGCGACTTGCGCCTCGGTCGCCGGCAGCCCCTCGTAATTCGTCCGGAAGTAGAACGGGGCTCGAAGGAAATCAAGTTCGACTCCATCAATCGGATAGTTGACCAACACTTCTTCGATGATCGCGAGCAGGCGTGGCTCGACGTCCGGATGTTCAAAATCGACGAGGCTCCACAAACGACGTCGATCCTGGAAGTCCTTCGTTGCCTCGAGAGTCGACATGACGCGCGTGGGATCGTCTCGTTTCCATTGCGGCCGAAACGGGGCGGTCCAGGCATCGTGGATATCGTTCATCCGTAACGTCCAGATGGTTTCCAGCCCATGCTGGCGGGCGAACTCACTCGACATCCGCAGCCCGTCGGTCTTCTGCTCCAGGAACTTCGTCAGATTGTTGGCGGCGAACGCGCCGTCCTTTGAACGGAAGACTTCGGCTACCTTCGTCTCGTGGGTGAACAGATTGAAGCTCTGTGTCGTCGAGTAGTAAATGCTGTCGACGTGTGTCTCCAACAGCGGCGTGTGACGAACGGCGAGGAACCGCTCGACCGTGTCAGCTCCCTCCGCCCAGATGTCGTCGCCGTCGTTGTTGTAGATGACACGTCGTCGCCGGTGCGCCGACTGACGACGAGCGGCATCCAGCGCCGCCGCCTCGGACGCCTCGACGCGACCACCGGCCGGCCATTTTGGCCCCAGTGCCGCGCCTCCGGCAATCGCTCCCAAGAGGAACTCACGACGTGTGGTGTGCATGGTTGCGTCCTTGTTGAGCAACATGATCTTTTGTGGATCGGTTGAGGATTAACGGTCGCTGATCGTATTGTACGACAGGGCCATCGCATCAAAATGTTAACGAAACAAGAGGTTTTCGAGGAACGCGGTGTCCCAGCCGCCTTCTTTCCTCTTCTGTTTCAAACTGGACTTCGAAGTGTCTCGCTTCAACGGCGTGATGACGAAGCGGCGGAGGAAGCTCATGTTCTCGGCGGCGTGGCCTACACGGATGCGACTGCCGTCCTCGCCAAACACCACGTCCATCACCCAGTGGAGTCCGTTCTCGATGCCCCAGTGGCGGCGCGAACTTTCGCGGAACACGCCCACTTTCGCGTCGATGCTGCAAATGTAGTAGCTCGTCTCACTCGTCGCTTTGCCGTCACGCTCGACTTCGAGAACGACGCGACCGATCGATGTTAGCTGCTTCCACTTCTTACCAAACGACGACATCGACTCGGGCAGTGGCCTGATCGTGTAGTGCCTCACTTCCACGCGCCCACGAGATTTCTCGCGCGTCGTGTGGCGGCGAGCTTTGGACTTCGTCGCTGCGGCTTCGTCCGCGTTGTCGATTTTATCCGCGTCGGCAAACGACGCTTCGATCGCTGCTTGCAAGGTGGGCTGATTGCCTTTCACTTGCAGCACATAATCACCGCCGCCGTGGATGATCTTGGCGGCGATTTCTCGCTGGCAACCCATGGCGTCAATTGACACAATCGCACCGTGAAGTTCCAGCATCTTCAGCAATTGCGGGATGGCCGTAATTTCGTTGGACTTGGAATCGACGGCGACTTGTCCCAACGTGATGCCTTGTTCCGAGGCCCACGCGCTGACGATGTGCAACATGTCGGATTTGTCGGCCTTGGTGTAAGAGCCGCGCATGGTCTTGCCATCAATGGGAATGAAGATCGGCTTGCCATCGGCGTCGTGCAGGCTGGGCAGCGAACTGATCCAAGCGAGAAAGGCGTCTTGGAATTGTTTCGGTTTGATCATCCCCAACACGCGCCCGATAGTGTCGTGCGAAGGCACGCCGGAACTCAAGTCAATGAAATGTTTCAGCCAGTCGCGTTTGTGTCGAGCGAACTTCGCCATGTCTTCGGGTCCATCGGCACCCGCGATCGTCGCCGTGACCGCGATCAACAAAATCGAATGCAAGGAATAAGTCGAACGTTCGACGACCCTTGCATCCGCGACGAGTTCAAAGCATTCCTTAAACGACACCAGTGTGTCAGCCATCGTGAATTCCCTCCGTGACATCGCCCGTGAAAAACTTTCCGTCACAGAAAGTATTTGATGCTAGCCTTGACAAAGGGAAGGCTAGCACCGAATTATCAATTGAGCAGACAGGATTTTGATGCGATGGCCCGGTATTGTACGATGGCCTTCCAAGGCCGTCGAGTCTGTCAGTTCATTGGAAATCGACGGCCTTGGAAGGCCATCGTACGGCAGTAGCAGTTGGGAGAGCCCCGCAACTCGGCTATAATGGAAACCGTCCATCGCACTCCTGTGGAGACCTGACGGTGCCCTCGTTGCCACGAATTCGTGTCTGCATTTTGCAACTCTTGCTCGTCTTGTTGCTTCCGCTCACTGGCTTTGCCGACGATGAAGAGCAAGATGAGCTGCGATTCTTCGAGACGAAGATCCGACCGCTGTTCGTCGAACACTGCTACGAGTGTCACGGACCCAAGCTGCAAGAGTCCGAATTGCGGTTGGACACGACCGAAGGGATTCTGCTGGGCGGCGCGGCGGGGCCAGCCATCGTCGAGAGTGATCCCGACCAGAGTTTGCTGCTGGTCGCGCTGAGCTACCGCGAGGACGATCTTCAGATGCCGCCCTCCGGCAAGCTCGAAGATGACCAGATTGCCGACATTCGTCGTTGGATCGAGAGTGGTGCCGTGTTGCCAAAGGCCGCGGGATCCGTAAAACCGCGACGCGGTGCCATTGATATGGAGCAAGCTCGCCAGTTCTGGTCGTTTCAGCCACCGCAAAAGGCAGCCCTGCCGCAAGTTCAGAATTCGGCCTGGCCGCAGGCGGCGCTCGACCACTTTGTCTTGGCTCAGCTCGAGTCGAAGCAACTCGCGCCGGCACCGGCGGCCGACAAACGAACGCTGATCCGGCGGGTCACGTTCGATTTGATTGGGTTGCCGCCGACTCCCGCCGAGGTCGATGCGTTCCTTGCTGACGAGTCGCCGGCGGCCTTCGCTCGTGTGGTTGATCGATTGCTCAACTCGACGCATTACGGCGAGCGGTGGGGGCGACATTGGCTTGACGTCGCGCGCTACGCCGACTCGAACGGCCTGGACGAGAACATTGCACACGGAAACGCTTGGCGATATCGCGACTATGTCATTGCATCGCTCAACGCCGACAAGCCATTTGACGAGTTCGTCATGGAGCAACTCGCTGGCGACTTGCTGCCGGCCGGGCAAGAGCCGCAACGATACGAGCATCTCATCGCGACCGGCTTTCTGTCGCTGGGTCCGAAGGTGTTGGCCGAAGGTGACGAACGAAAGATGGAAGTTGATATCATCGACGAGCAGATCGATACGATCGGTCGCGCCTTCATGGGATTGACGCTCGGCTGTGCCCGGTGCCACGACCACAAGTTCGACCCGATCCGAACCGACGACTATTACGCCTTGGCCGGCATCTTCAAAAGCACGCGCACGATGGAGTCGTTCAAACGCATCGCGAAATGGAATGAGAACTCGATCGCGACGGCTGATCAGATCGCCCGGAAAGAAGATCTCGATCGCAGGATCGCTGAACACAAAACGTCGATCCAACAAGTGACGGAGGCGGCGAACGCTGAACTCCAAGGACAACTCAGCAATGACGCCGCGCTTCCCAAGGATGCCGAATCGCGATACTCGCAGGAATCCAAAGACAAGCTCAAGCAATTGCGCGACGAGTTAACCGCGCTCGAGGCCGCCTTGCCAGTTCTGCCGACGGCGATGGGCGTCGTCGATGCCGAGCCGATGAATACGCAAGTCCACATTCGCGGCAGCCATCTGTCGTTGGGCAAGGAGATTGAACGTGGCGTCCTCGAGGTAATCACGCTCGACGGCCAGCCAGCCATCGGCGAAAAGCAGAGCGGACGCCTACAACTCGCCCACTGGTTAGTTCGCCCGGAACATCCGTTGACCAGCCGAGTGATCGTAAATCGGATGTGGCGTTGGCATTTCGGCAGGGGCCTCGTCGGTTCGACCGATAACTTTGGCAACCTGGGGGATCAGCCGGTCAATCAACCGTTGCTCGATTTCTTGTCCGTGCGGCTGATGGAAAGCGGCTGGTCAGTGAAGGAGTTGCATCGTGAAATCGTCTTGTCCAGCACTTATCAGATGAGCACCGCAAACAACGCCGCGGCCGCTGGAATCGATCCAGAGAATCACTTGCAGTGGCGAGCCAACTTGCGACGAATCGAAGCCGAAGCCATTCGCGATTCGCTGCTCGCGGTCAGTGGCTTGCTCGACACGGAAATGGGCGGCTCGATGCTGCACGTCGCCAATCGCGCGTTTGTTTTCGACCACACGTCCAAAGACGAGACAACCTACGACACGACTCGACGTTCGGTCTATCTGCCCGTGATCCGCAATCATTTGTTCGATGTGTTCTCGCTGTTCGACTACTCGGACGCGAGCGTGCCGACCGGTGATCGCTCGACATCGACGATCGCGCCGCAAGCGTTGTTCTTGATGAACAGCGACTTCCTCGCTCGAACTTCCCAAGCGTTTGCCGAACGCCTGACGACGGAAGTTCCCTCGGATCCGAAGGGCCGAGTCACGAGGCTGTATGAATTGGCATTCGGACGCCCACCATCGAACTCGGAAACGGAGCAAGCACTGGCATTCGTGGCTGCCGTAGAAGACAACGATGTAAGCACCGGTTCGGGCGAGGCCGCGACTCCCTTGCGGGGCTGGGAAGCCTTGTGCCATGTTATGATCGAGTGCAGCGAGTTCCTGCACGTGCAATAAACTAGATACCGCAATGAACAGCTATCTAAATCCGTCTGAGCTTGGTGCGGGCGTCTCGCGTCGGCAGCTATTGCGAACCAGTGCCGTTGGGTTCGGCAATCTGGCGCTCGCGACAATGCTCGGCAACCAAGCAGCGGCGGCCAATCCGCTCGCTCCGCATACATCGCACTTTCCGGCCCGTGCCAAGCGAGTCATATTCCTTTTTATGAAAGGAGGCCCTTCGCACCTCGATACTTTTGACTACAAACCGCAGCTTCAGAAGGATGACGGTAAGCCGCTTCCGTTCGACAAGCCGCGAGTCCAATTCGCCGCGACTGGAAACCTGCTCGCGTCGCCGTGGCGGTTCCGGAAACGTGGTCAAAGCGGCATCGAGGTCAGCGATCTGTTTCCATACGTTGCTGATTGTGTCGACGACTTGTGCATTTTGAACTCCGTGCATGGTACCAACGCAGCGCATGGTGGAGCGCTCCTCAAGCTGCATACGGGTAGCGACACGTTCGTGCGGCCGAGCATGGGAGCATGGGTCACGTATGGCTTGGGGACCGAGAACGACAACCTGCCTGGTTTCATCACGATCTGCCCGACCCTTGCACATGGCGGGGTCAAGAATTGGGGTTCCGCGTTCTTGCCCGCCTACTGCCAGGGCGTTCCGCTGGGTGTGGCCAGCAAGCCATCGTCCGAAGCACAAGTCAAGTACATCCAGAGCCCGCGTTGGTCGCGCGACCTCCAGCGGATGCAACTCGACATGCTCGCAAAAGTCAATCGCGACCACCTTGAAACAATGGGCCCAAATTCCGCGCTTGAGGCGAGGATCAACTCGTTCGAGCTGGCGTTCCGAATGCAATCCGAAGTGCCGGCGATTCAAGACATTTCCGACGAGACAGGTCCGACGCGACGTCTCTACGGACTGGACGATTCGATCACCGAGGACTTTGGCCGTCAGTGTCTGTTGGCCCGTCGGTTTGCCGAGCGTGGCGTGCGGTTCATTCAAGTCACGCACAGCGACACGAATGTCCAATGGGACCAGCACGGCAAGCTCCGTGAAGGACACTCCAAGAACGCGCTCGAAGTCGATCGGCCGATTGCCGGCTTGCTCAAGGATCTCAAGCAGCGGGGTTTGCTCGAAGATACGCTTGTCATGTGGGGCGGTGAGTTCGGCAGAACTCCGGTCGCCCAAGGCAATGATGGACGAGATCACAACCCGGAAGGCTTCACGATGTGGATGGCGGGTGCTGGGGTGAAGGCCGGCTTCAAGTACGGGGCGACCGACGAGTACGGCTACTACGCCGTCGAGAACAAGATGCACATTCACGATCTGCACGCTACGCTGCTGCATCTGATGGGAATGGACCACGAGCGGCTAACGCATCGGTACGCTGGACGCGACTTCCGTTTGACGGATGTCGCCGGCCATGTCCACACCGGCATCTTGGCTTAGCAGTTTTGAATTAGTCACTTGAGGAGCGATATCTCGATGATCACAACTTTTTTATGGATGGCCCTTGTTGGTGCATCGTCCGGCGATGTTAGCAAGGAATTCGTGGCGAGCGGGGCGACGGCAAAGGTTGGAAGTTACCGTCCGCTCCGCGCGGAGATGGACGGCAAGGCGGAGTCGATCAAGAAAGCTCCGGAAAGCCTGACGGCACCCAAGTACGGGGCGCTCAAACTTGGCGACAAGAGTTGGGGATTCATCCTCGACGAACCGGAGGGCAAGCCCGCGACGTTGTTCATCGACACCGACGGCGATGGTGATTTCACGAACGATCCGGAAACCTCCTGGACCGCGAAGACCAGCGGCGGCCTGACCATGTACCAAGGCAAATCCCAAGTGGACCTTGGCGACGGCAAACTGGGCGCGATCAATTTGTACCGGTTCGATCCGAATGATCCGCGGCGCGCCCAACTCAAGAACACGATGATGTTCTATGCCGACTACGGTTACGAGATCACGCTGGACCTCGACGGAAAGTCCTTTACCACTTTTGTGGCTGGTGAACTTCAAGCCAACAGCAATCTCTGGATCGACCGTGACGCCAACAACAAGAGGAGCTACAAGCGCGAGACGGTCTACGTTGGCCAGCCTTTCAACTTCACGGGCACGACCTTTGTGCTGGCGCTCGTGGATGGTGCAGCCAAGCTTGCGGAAGCACCAACACCCCAGCCCTTGACTCCATTGCCGCCGGATTTGGCCATCGGCAAGAAAGCCATTGAATTCGACATGACCACGATGGACGGCACGGAGATCGAGTTTCCTAAGTCCTAC
This sequence comes from Planctomycetota bacterium, assembly GCA_027622275.1. GTDB lineage: Bacteria > Planctomycetota > Planctomycetia > Pirellulales > Pirellulaceae. The sequence goes on from JAQBZB010000249.1 coordinate 9,731, forward strand.
GCGGGCAAGATCGTGATGTTGGACTTCTGGGCGACCTGGTGCGGCCCGTGCATCGCGGAACTTCCGAACGTGACGAAGGCATACGAAACCTGGCACGACCAGGGCTTCGATATTCTAGGCATCAGCTTCGACAACAAAGACATGGCCGACAAGCTGACGGCGTTCACCGAAAAACATGCGATGTCTTGGCAACATCTTTACGAAGGAAAGGCGTGGAACACGACGCTCGGCGAACTCTACGACGTCGGTGGCATCCCGTTCGTCCTGCTAGTCGATGGCGACACCGGCGAGATCCTCGCGACGGCCACAGAGCTTCGCGGCCCTGGCCTGACCGATTTCATCGGAAAGGCTTTGGCAAAGAAGCAGGGTGGCTGAAATCTTGATCTGCCGCTGCCTCGAGGCAACGCTCGCGTCGGCCCGCTACCTTGCCGCGCGTCGAATACGTGAAATTGCTGACGACCGAAACCGAACGTCTTGGGTGGGCGAAGCTCCCGCTGAGCCGGTTCGGCTGCGTGTTGCCCGGTGGCTTCGATCGTCTGGAATACAAGCTCGACCCGCCAGCGAGTGGGTTTTTGGCAGTGGCACTCACTCGCTGGCGCGTCGAGCTTGTATTTGCAACCCACGATTAGGACACGCAGGCCCTTTTGCGGATTCCGCCGTTGGAAGGACAGATGTAGTATCATGGATGGGTCTGATCGGTCGGTTTCGCTGGTCAACAGACCGACAAACAGGAAACGGCACGCCCGCACACCCCTTGCCCGCGTCGTAAGACGTAGCCCGCCTGTGAACGATTACCAAAACCAAGTGACGAGGTATCAGCCGCTTGCGTCGGCATTTGTGATCGTGCTGGCGGCAGTGGCCAGCGGTATCGCACAGGACGCGGCACGCGATGTCGATGGTACACGTTTCTTCTCCGAGAAGATTGAACCGCTGCTGAAGTCGCACTGCTTCGAGTGTCATTCGCATGCCGCCGGGGAGATGGAAGGCCGGCTGACGTTGGATTCGAAGAGCGGCTGGGCCGAGGGCGGAGGTCGAGGTCCGGCCATCGTACCGGGTAATCCAGCAGACAGTTTGCTCATCAAAGCCGTCCGTCGCGGGGACGCAAAGCTTCGAATGCCGCCGGACGAGAAACTATCGGATGCGAACATCGAACTGCTCGTCGAGTGGATCAAGCGCGGGGCACCGGACCCGCGAAACACGAAGTTCGCGTCGAACGACGCGAGCGATCCGATGGACTGGTGGTCGTTGCGCGTTTTGAAACGCCCCGCTGTTCCGCAAGCGGCACAGCAAGATGGCGAAGGCGGCAATGCGATCGACGCGTTTGTACAGCAGCGGCTACGGGCGGAGGGATTGCCGCCGGCGTCGCGGGCGGATCGGCGGACGTTGATCCGGCGTTTGTATCTTGACCTGCATGGCTTGCCTCCCACGCCGGAAGCGGTTGCCGCGTTCGTGGTTGATCCCGATCCCATGGCTTATGAAAAGTTGGCGGATCGTTTGCTGGAATCGCCCCGCTATGGTGAACGCTGGGCGCGGCATTGGCTTGATACCGTTCACTTCGCGGATTCACACGGCTGCGAACATGACGTGTTCCGCCCGAATGCGTGGCGATATCGCGACTACGTCATTGACAGCCTCAACCGCGACACGCCGTGGGCCCGGTTCATTCGCGAACAGTTGGCGGCGGATCGGTTCTATCCGGACGAGACTCAGTTGACAGCGGCGCTGGGGTTCATCGCGGCGGGACCGTTGGAGCTAAGCCGTGCTGGAACCGCACCGATCACCTTCGATTATCTTGACCGCGACGACATGGTGGCGCAGACCATTGTTGCCTTCGCCAGCACGACCGCCAATTGTGCACGGTGCCACGACCACAAATTCGATCCCATCTCGCAGGAAGATTATTACTCGCTGCAAGCGGTGTTTGCTGGTGTGGGGAAAGGTGACGTCGAGTTTGACGCCGATCCGGCCGTGGCGAACGAACGGCGTCGCTGGAACGAGTTGCTGGCAGCAACCAGAAGTGACGACCGATCGAAGCTTCTTGCACCGGAGCACGCGGATGTCGTGGCCCGATGGGAACAGGAGTTCAGTAAGAAACCGGCAACCTGGGAACCACTGTCGCCGACAATGTTTTTGTCGTCCGACGGCGCAACGTTGAAGCGTCTTGAAGACAATTCGCTACTGGCGTCGGATGTCCGCCCTGAAAAAGATACCTACACGATCACAGTGCCCACGTCGCTGACAAAATTAACCGCGTTGCGGCTGGATGTGCTGGCCGATGACAGCCTGCCGATGAAAGGTCCCGGCCGCCAGGACAACGGAAACCTGCATCTGACCGAATTTGAGGCCTTCGTTCTGGACGCCGAGGCGACCGAACCGATGCGGCTCGGAATTCGAGCAGCGACGGCGGATTGGGATCAAGCAGGCTGGACCATTGCTCACGCCCTCGATGGCAACGTTGCAACGGCGTGGGGCATCTATCCCAAGGTCGGCCAATCGCATCATGCCGTGTTTGAACTCGAAGAGCCTCGGGAGCTGAAACCTTCCAGTCAAATTGTCGTTGTGCTCAAGCAACTGCACGGCGGCGGGCATTTGATCGGGCGTTTGAAGCTCTACGCCACCGATGCCAGCGGTGCGACGGCGGAAGTTTTGCCGGAGTCGGTGCGGATTGCCGTCAAGCTGCCACGCGATCAACGAACGCAGGAGCAGCAAGTGGCCATCGCCGTCTACGCCTTGCGACTTCATGCCGAGAAGCAACTCGCGGCACTACCCGCGCCGCCGTCGGTGTACGCGGTATCGAGCAGTTATTCGCACGCGAACAAACTGGCCACCCCGATGACGCCCAAGGTCGTGCATGTGCTGCGTCGTGGCGACATCCACAAGCCGGGCGACGTCGCCAGCCCCGGCGCTTTGTCGGCCATTGGGAACTTGGCCGGTCGATTCGAGTTGCAGGATCCGAACGACGAAGCGTCGCGCCGCGCCGCGCTGGCAGATTGGTTGGCAGCGTCCGACAATCCGCTCACGTGGCGAAGCGTCGTGAATCGCGTGTGGTCGATTCACTTCGGCCGTGGTCTCTGCGATACACCGAACGACTTTGGCCGCATGGGCGGCACGCCTTCACACCCCGAATTGCTCGACTGGCTGGCAGCGTGGTTTCGCGATGACGCCAAGGGCTCGCTCAAACAATTGCATCGTTTGATTCTGCTGTCTTCGGCGTATCAGCGGACGTCACGTGTGTCTTCTCGTGAGCCAGATCAAGAGTTGCTTTCACGGGAGGGCGAAGCTCCTGCTGAGCCGGGAGCTGAGCCGGGAGTTCGTCGCTCTCTGCTCGGCGGGAGCCTCGCCCTCCCGGCATTAGCCATTGACGCCGAGAATCGTCTCCTCTGGCGCATGAACCGTCGTCGACTCGATGCCGAATCGGTGCGTGACGCTGTCCTGCAGATCTCCGGCCGGATCGACCTGACGATGGGAGGTCCCGGCATTCAGCAATTCACGCAATCGCAGGGTGCGCAGTTAACGCCGTATTTGGATTACGACGCGTTCGACTGGAATGATCCGACTGCGGCCAGGCGGAGCATATATCGGGTTGTCTGGCGTGGGATTGCGGATCCGTTCATGGAATCCCTGGATTTTCCGGACCTTGGCCAGTTATCGCCGCAGCGAGGGTTTTCGGTATCCGCCTTACAATCGCTCACCGTTTTCAACAACGACTTCGTGCTGCATCACAGCCAGCTTCTTGCCGACAAACTAACAGCCAGCCATGCGACCGTCGACGAGCAAGTGGCGCAGGCCTGCCGGTTGATCTATTTGCGTGAACCCGGCGAAGAAGAGTACCCGCTCCTGGTCGCCTACACGCAGCAACATGGTTTGGCGGCAACGTGCCGCGTCCTGTTCAACAGCAACGAATTCCTCTTTGTGGACTGAACATGACAAACTCGCGGCGAGAATTCCTGTGGAACATCGGTGGCGGATTCGGCGGCCTGGCCGTCACGCAGATGCTTGCGCAAGACACCCTGTCGGCGGAGATCGATCCGCGGAGGCTTGAGTTCAACGGCGGCCTGCATCATCCGGCCAAAGCAAAGCGTGTCATCCAGCTTTTCATGACAGGCGGCGCTAGTCCGATGGACACATTTGACTACAAACCTGAGCTGGAAAAGTTGCACGGCCAGAAATTGGGGCCGCAGGAGAAGCCGGAAGGCTTTACGGCGATGCCTGGGGCGATCATGAAGAGCCCCTTCAAGTTCAAGCAGCATGGCGAGAGCGGTCGCTGGGTCAGC
>JAQBZB010000250.1 GCA_027622275.1 Planctomycetota bacterium
AGTCTACACCCTCCTCAGCCCAAAACACGGCTCACCTTAAATTCCGCTCAGGTCAGGAGTTCTGAGCCTCCAGCATCAGCGCACGCGATTCATAAAGCAGCGCGAACTTGGCGGTAGCGTCTTGCTCTTCTTTGCCGCGTTGCAACAACTCCCTGGCCAAGGCGAGCTTCGCCGGTTCGTCTTTCGCCGCTTCGAAGTCAGTCGCGAAAATGTCTTTCACTTTCTTCGAGCCGGCGTCGCGCTCGTCCTTCGACGGCACGGGCATTCGATCCTCGGCTAACGCAGCCGGAGGCGGTTCTGGCTTTGCAGCCATCGAACCGTTCAAGGGAGCGTCGACGCTGACCCAGTCCGCACCGGCGACAACACCGTGACGGCTGTTGCCCGACAGATCGAGGACATTGGACGGCGGTGTCCCATTAAAATTGAGCAGCGACAACGTCGAACCGTCGGAGGTAAATTCTGTGGGCGGCGAAAAGGTATCTTGATAGCGGACGCTGGACGACAGCCGGAACGCCTTAATGTCGCCGTGAAAGCTGTGCCGATCGGTGAGGAAACGAGACACGCCCAAAAAGAAATCGCTCGGGCTTGGTGCCGCTTCGCCCGCACTTCGTGTTGAGGACTGGGTGAGGCGTCCGTCGAGGAACACGTTAATTCGCCACGTTCCGCCCGCCAGCGGCGAGTTGCAAACGGCCAGATGATGCCAGTCGCTGCCCAACGGCGGCGTCGTGCTGCCCGCGGAACCGATAATGCCGCCAGCGGCGTCTGCCCAGCGTAAGGCGGTCGTCTCCGCGTCTGAATCCGACCGTCGCTTCCCGGCCGCGACATACCAACCGCTCGCCGCCCCGCTGCTTACCTCGGGGTTGAGTTCGCGATACGCCGTCGTCCCCATCAGCACGTAATCCGGTTGCGGCGCGGACTGCGAGAAGCGGAACCACATTTCCGCCGTGAACGAGTTGCGCGTCGATGCCAGCCCGCGGCTGTTCGCGATCGTGATCGAATCACGACCATCGAAGCGTAACGCATGAGTTGCTTTGGCGGTGGCGGAGGTTGTCGGGACGGTCGTGTTGCTCGGTGGTGTACTCGGTGACGCTACCGTCGGGCGACCGTCGCGTTGCCAGACAGAAGCCGTGAGTGACTGTGGCGCGCCCGGAGGCGAAGCCGCCGCGATGGCGATCGGCCGATAGCCTTGGGAAACCAGGTTCCGGCATTCATCACGATGGTTCTCGGCGTCGTAACCATGAAGCTCCAAAGCGTTTGGATCAGGCAGTCCGACCGACAGGCCTCCGTACGTCAATTCGCCGGTGGCTTGATAACCGAGAAAGACATCTTGCGGCGCGCCGGGGCGTTTTAAGGCACTCTCGTGCGTTTCGCGATCACCATCCCAATGGTGCCACGGGACCACACTCGCCGTCTCGCGCCAAACGACACTGTATTTCGGCTCGCCATTGCCGTCATAAGACACGTGATGCGACAGCGGCATCAGGCCTCGTGTGCGGGCCGCGGCCGCCGCTGCGGCGAAGGCGTCGGCAGAGACGCCGAGCATGAACTCGCACGGTTCGGTCTGATTCGGGTCGGCCGCCCAGACAGCCGCGAACTTGGTGCCATCGGCTTGCCAACAAGCCACATCCACCGGTCGAAAACCTTGTGGCTTAAATGTTTGGTCGGCTTGCTCGACAGCCGCTGAATCGACCCTGAGCACCATTCGCCAATCGATCGCGTCACGTGTCCAGACGGAAGCGACCCGCGATTCGCCGCTAACAAGATAAGGCCGAACACGAAGCGGCCGATACCCGATGTTTCGCAACTGAAACACCATCGCGAGAAAATCGTCGTAGGGCATCGTTGGAGCAAAGGCGAATTCGTTGTCGGCGATTCCAGCAGCTTCTTCGAACTTGTCTCGCATTTGTGACGCGAGCGGAATTCGCAGTCGCGACTGCATCATCTGTGGTGAGAATTGAGCAAATCGCCGAGTCGACTCGTTCAATGCCAGGACTGGTTTTGACGTCGACGGAACGGTGCTGACTGAATTTGCGTTGTTCGGGGTTGAGGCTCCGTTCTGTGTAGGTTCAGCCGACGGTGGAGATTCAGACGAGTCGTTGGCCGGAATGGGCGAACTGTTCGGCGGATCGTTCTTCGCAGCCGGTTTAGTCTCGACAGGTGGCGATACGGTCGGCGGAACCGAGGGCTGAATGGCAACAGGGTTTTCGCGTTGCAAGAACCTGCTGCCGAACATTACCGCAATGCCGAGGCACACCACGACGACGATGACGCCAACGACGATGGGAACTCGCGATACCGGCCGCGGACGTTTGCGTCGAATTGCCGAGACGGATGCCCGTCGCGCGACAGCCGAGTCGGACGGACCAGTGCCGGGCTCGAAATCGATCACGTGGACCGACTCAGCCGCGGGCTTTTGCAACTCCACCGGTAGTGCTTGTTCGATCGTCTCGTCGGGGAGAAATGCGGTGATCGCTTCGATGGTCGCCCGCAGTTGCTGGTCGTAGTCTTCCTTCTGTTGCGGATTGAGCAGGCAGATCTTGGCCGCTGATAGTTCGTTGAGCAGCTGTTGCGATTCGCGAGAGTGTTTTCCACTTTGGTACGTTCGTACATGACCCATCTGCCGAAAAGCCGCACTCTCGATGACATCGAGATTCGTCTCGAACAGCTCGACACCGAGCAGCCGATAATGATTCGCAGGCTGATCCTTGGGCGGAATCCCGAGCCAAGCATAGTACGGATCGAATTCGTCGGACATGACCTACCTCGAACGAGCGTATACGAAGCCTCCAATATATTGGTTGAACGCCAATCGGGCTACGCTTTCGCGGTCGGAGTAGTCGATTTTCGAGACGAGGCCGTTCGGCTGGCTCTGTCGCTGGAAGGGGTGACTTCACGCTCTCATCGTAACCCTTTGTGTGGGCAGAATGTAGCACTTTCTGCGACCTTCGCAGCCAACTCGTTCCGCGCAAAGAAACTCCCTCCAGCTGATTCGAACTCAACTGAAGGGAGCGTTTTGGCTTTCCCTAGTGATTTTCGCGAACGCTACTCAGCAGCCGCGGCGGTCATAGCAGCGGCGGCCTTCGCGGTTCGCTCCAGGACGCGGCGGAAGTTGTTCATCGAAAGAAGATGAATGTAGGTCAGCTCCAACTCGTCGGTTTTGGCGAGTTCGGCCAACTTCTCAGGAGCCAGTTTTCGCAGCTTGTCTCGGTTAACGGCCATGAAGCCACCGAGCGATTTCTTCTCGCCGCCGGGCAGCGTGAAGTCAGCCTTCATCGGCTCCAGCAGGTCCATTTCCTTCAAGTGCTTGCAGTAGGTCTGCGTGCGAACGAAGTGGGCTTGCGATTCTTCCAGGAACTTCAGCATGCGGCTGAGGTACTCGGTACGTTCGCCCTTGTCGTCGAACAGACGTTCTCCCTTGCCGTCCTTGTTGCAGCCATTCCAGCTCTCGTCGACGCACAGGGTGTACGTATTCTCTTGTTGCGAGAAGACGAATGGATAGCGGCGAACGAACGCCGGAATGTAATCGGCGGTCCACTTGCCGTCTGCGTCGACGTACTCGTTCTTGGTGCCTTCGAGTCCGAGGATCACGACAGGGGCGACGGCTTCCTCGTTACCGGCGAACACAATCGTGTACTCGCTGGCGGCGGCCGTCATCTCGACAGCCATCAGCGGGACGGAATTGACATTCGCGGCGAAGCCAAAGTCGGCTCGCTCGATGCTCAATTCACCGTGTCGTTGGGGGGATACGGGTGCAACGTTTTCGTAGAATAGAAGTTGTGCCATGACTCTTTTTCGTCCCTATCAAATGTGACAGTGAGTGAGAATTCACCGGTTAAAGCGTGCGAGATTTCACCGCCCACGCCGGTTATACCATTTGTTTAAGTCTAATCGCGAATTGACGCGCGTCACGCATTTTGCGGGAAAAATTCAAAAACTTTGCCGTCGATCAGACAGCTGCCTGCTGGATAATCGGAAAACCCGTTACTTTTGGTGAATCTGGCGGTAAGGCCTCGTCCGCAAATAACTTACCGAATTAGCGGTACGGCGCAAGCCGTCCGGTGCGGCAAACCGGAGGGCTTGCGCCCTGCCGCTACACGCGCAATTCGGTAACTTATTTTGGGACGACTCCTAAAGGGGCTGCGGGGGCACCTGCTGGGTGCGGATGTCGCCCGTTGATGGGGGCCGTCCAAGTGGCAGAAACACCCGCTCGACGGATGCACGTTCGGTTTGCCGCCGCGATGGCTCTGTCGTTTGAAGGACCCTGTGGTAGGAAGATTACTTGGCATCGTTGAGCGTCTGAATCGCGGTGGGCAAGTTTTCGTCGACGATGCCCAGGGCACCGCGACCTTCCTCCAATCGCATCTGCACGCCAAAGTTCACGGCTTCGACGTCCGCATCCCAATACTTCGCCATCGCTTTCTTCGACAACTCGTTGAGCGGGCGAAGCAGGCGAAAGCCGACGCCCCGTGCCGGATCGTCGGTAAACCACCAGGGGCTGAGTGGCAAGTTGGGATCTTGCGCCTTCCAGTCGACGTCGTGCGATGCCAGCTTCGCTGCCGAGCGACATCCTTCTGCATCATCATCCCATGAACCACCACGAAGGACACGAGGAAACTCCTTCGTCGGCCAAGCGACTGTCGAGTTGCCGGTCTGCTCTTTGCCTTTCAGACGCGCGTACCCTGCTTCGAAGTACTCGTCCAAACACCATTCCCACACATTCCCGTGCATGTCAAACAATCCCCACGGATTTGGCTTCTTTTGCCCGACTTTGCGAGGAGCCTCGTCCGCATTGTCATAGAACCATCCGTATTCTCCAAATTCGCTCGCGTCATCGCCAAAATGATAAGCCGTTGTCGTTCCGGCGCGGCAGGCGTATTCCCATTCGGCTTCGCCGGGCAAACGATATTGGTTGCCGGTAATCGCGCTGAGCCATTTCGTGTACTGCTTGGCGGCGAACTGAGTCATCGTCACGGCCGGTTGCCGCGGATCTTCGCCAAGTTCGAATGTAAAGCTCGGATCGTAAAGTTCCGTGGGGGCGGTGACGGCATCAACCTTGGTCTCGTCGTTCACGAGCCGGAGCTTTTGCGACTCGAATTTCTTGAACACGGAGTACAGGCCCATGAAATACTTGTACTCGCTCCACGTCACCTCATATCGCCCCATCCAGAACGGTTCAACGGTAACTTCCACTGGAGGCCCTTCATCATCTTGGCGGTTCGCTTCGGAGGCAGGACTGCCGAGCTTAAACGTTCCGCCAGGAATCGGCTCCATCGAAAACTCGATGTCCGTCCCAGGAATGGTTCGCGTGTAAGCGACCATAAAGCCACGATCCGTTTCGACGTAACGGCCTGTCGCCGGTTTCTCTTTGACGAGGCCGAGCGGCATGTCGGCGGCCCGAACTGGAAATACAAACAGGACGAGCAACAGGACTGGCAGTGGGCGCATGATTGTCATCGGATCTATTGGAATGGTGCGAGTGGAAAGATTCTGGAGTCGTCCATTCTAACTCAAGGCGTACAGAATGAAATGTCGGGCGCGATCCGAGTGGACCAACTTGGCGAATTCGACTTCCGAAGTCTCCGCGAAACGGTACCACCACCGGATGAGCTGACAGATTGCCAGGCACGATGTCCCTCGCTTACGATGATTGGCACGTCCGACCGACGGAAGTCTCAATCCAAACAAACGGGGCGCGACATGGCCGAATGCAAGATTCTCTTTCTAGCCGCCAACCCAGAGGGCACAACCCAACTGGCGCTGGACAAAGAGATCCGGGAAATCGACGCCAAGATTCGGGCCAGCGACTTTCGCGACGCGCTGCAGTTGGTCTCGCATTGGGCCGTGCGGCCGGATGACCTGCTGCAATTTCTCAACCAACACAAGCCGCACGTCGTCCACTTCAGCGGACACGGCAGCGAAGCAAACGAAATCCTGCTCTTGTCCGACGCGGGCAAGTCGCAACCGGTCAGCACTGCCGCGCTGCGGGAATTGTTTCGGACGCTGAAAGACAACATCCGCGTGGTGGTGTTCAACGCCTGCTTCTCTCGCAGCCAAGCCGCAGCCATCGTGGAGAACATTGACTGTGCCGTGGGCATGAACAAAGCGATCGGCGATCAGGCTGCCATCACGTTTGCGGCCTCGTTCTATCGAGCCTTGGGTTTCGGACGTTCCGTCCAAGAGGCCTTCGACCAAGGCAAAACGGCTCTGATGCTTGCCGGGATACGCGAAGAAAACACCCCAGAACTGCTCTGCCGACAGGGAGTCGATCCCGCGGACATCGTTCTCGTTCAAGCAGCGGCACCCGCCAACGAGTCAGACTTGGGAAAGAAGAAAAAAACGATCAGCGACACGAGCAATCGCAGCGTGTCCGTTGGCGGTCATGCCACGAGCAGCATCATCGTTACCGGCGACGGCAACGTCGTGACGATTGCGAGCGGTAACGAACTGCCCGGCGAGCGGCGGCGAGGCGACGTGCCCAAGGTCTTCATTTCCTCGACCTCGGAAGACCTGAAGGAGCATCGCGCAGCCGCACGTGATGCGGCCATCGCTGCCGGCTTCCTGCCGATCCAAATGGAATACTTTGCCGCTAGTGGCGAGCACCCGCCACTGCAAGCGTGTTTGCAAAAGGTTTCTGCGGCGGACGTGGTCGTCGTGATTGTCGCGTATCGCTACGGTTGGGTTCCCGACGATCAGGAGGTCGGCCGGCATAAGAGCATCACTTGGCTCGAATGTGAGCAGGTGCGCGCCGACAAAGACAAAAAAGAGATATTGGCGTTTGTCGTTGACGCGCAGCACCCTTGGGACGCGGAATTGAAAGAGGAGCACCGCCTGGGTACGGCGGTCAGAGAGGGCAAGGCAACTCCGGAATTGCTGGTCGAAGTGCAACGCAACGTGGAACAACTCACGGCCTTCAAGAATTGGATCGACAGCATTGGAGTCCGGGCCAAGTTCACGACGGCAGCGGATCTCGGTTGGAAGGTTTCCCAGGCGCTGGCCGACTGGAAACAGCGACACACAGCACCCGGCGCTCCGGCCTCGCGAGAAAAGTCCGTGCGATCAAAACAGCCGACGATTCCTCCGGCGTATCGCGAATGGCTCCAGCGGCAATGCGCCGACCTCGACCTGTTGGGCGTCGGGCTCAAGCAAGGCCACGCGGTCAAGCTGAACCACGTCTACGTACCGCTGATCACGAGCGTGGCCGAGGAGGAGGAGCCCCATCGCAAAGGTAAAGGCCGCAAGGTTTCGCAGCCTGAAGCGATCTTGCTCGCCGAAGGGCGAGAGCGACCGCAGTTGCTGTTGGAACAGTTGGACAAACACTCGTTGTATGTCCCCGGCGATCCGGGCAGCGGCAAGTCGACTTTTTGTCGGTGGGTGGCCTGGTTGGTCGCCTTCGGTGCGCTCCCTCCGGCTGAGGTCGCAGCGCCGGAGAATTACGTCGAGCCGTTCCCGCAATCGCTGGCGCAACGATTGCCGCTGCTGGTTCGCTTGCGCGACGTGTGGAATTACCTGCCCAAGGACGCCGGACGGGATACTCTTTCCCAAGCCGAGTTGGAATCGGCGCTCAGCAATTGGCTGGACACCAGCAGTCCGGGCGGCTTGGATTGGACGGACGTGACGCCGCATCTGGAGCACGGTTCGGCACTGCTGATCTTCGACGGCGTCGATGAAGTCCCGCTGCGTGACGGTGAAGGCCGCGCCGCGTGTTATCCCCGAGCGATGTTGCTGGCGGGTTTAATCGATGCCGCTGCCGCTTGGCAACAGCAGGGCAACCGTCTGCTGGTCACCAGCCGGCCCTACGGTCTCGACGAACAGCAATCGCACAAACTGCCCCTCCGCCAGGCTCCGATCCGCGAGCTGGATAACGCCCTGCGGGAGCTGTTGGTCCGCCGCTGGTTCCACATCTTGAAGGACGAAGCCGACGAGGCAGCCAAGACGGCCGGCGACATGCTGCAACATCTGGCCGAGCGGCCCGAATTGAGCCAGTTGACCGCCAATCCCATGCTGCTGACGGCGATGTGCGTGATCTACGACCAGGGGAAGCGGTTGCCGCAAGACAAACATGACCTGTACGCTCAAATCGTCGACAAGGTGCTGTACAACCGCTACCACAACGACGTCAGCGAATTGGAAATGGCCCGCGAGCATCTGAGCGTCGTAGCCTGCGGCATGCACACCGGCACCGGATTGGGTCAGGAGCGGACCACGCCTCAGGCCGAGGCGTCGCACAAAGAAATCGAGCGGATGATCCAGACTTACCACGACGAAAGCACGGTCACGTTCGCGGGCTACAGAAACTCACTGGAAACGCGCGACGAACTGCTGCAGCGCAGCGGGCTGCTGCTGTCGCGGAGCGACAACAAGGCCGCCTTCTACCATTTCACATTTCAGGACTACCTGGCCGCCCGCCGCATGGGCGATATTGACCGGCTGCGCTTGTTCGAGGTTTTCTGCGAGCGTGCGGAAACCAAGGAATGGCGCAGCACGCTGTCGTTTCTGTTCAGCAGCGAACTGGCCAACTCGCGCGAGCAAGCCACGCAGCTCTTGCATCGCTTGATCGAGCGGCTGACGCCCGCATCCCTCGGGCTGGCCGTCGTGACGGCCGACGGCCTGGAAACGATGCTGGGCCGCGACAATCGCTTACGCCCCGAGGTGGAACAGAAATTTAAGAGCATTTGCCTGGCCGCGATCGACAACGAAGCGGAAATCCACACCCGCCACACGCTCGGCATCGCCCTGGGGCGGCTGGGCGATCCGCGGGTGGTCGGCGATCTGCGAGAACTGTCGGCCTATGTCGAGATTCCGGCCGACGACTACGCTTATCAAAAGGGCCGGCAGACCATCGGGCAGCCGTTTCTGTTGGCGAAGTATCCGGTGACCAACAGCCAGTTCGGACTGTTCGTCAACGATGCCGGCTACAAACAGCGCGAGTATTGGACGAAGGAAGGCTGGGAGTGGAAAGAACAGCAAGCCCTCGTCGAGCCGCAGCACTGGCGAAACGCCAAATTCAATGCGCCGAATCAGCCGGTGGTCGGCGTCTCGTTTTACGAGGCGGAAGCCTTCTGCAAGTGGGCCGGCGGGTGCTTGCCCAGCGAGCAGCAGTGGGAGGCGGCCGCGCGTGGTCGGGAAGGGCTGGAATACCCGTGGGGCGAGAACTGGGAGGATGGTATCTGCAACAGTTATGAGGCGGTTCTTGGCGTCACCAGTCCCGTAGGTTTGTTTCCCAGGTCGAGGAGTCGGGATTTTGGACTGGAAGACATGGCGGGGAATGTTTGGGAATGGTGTGCGTCAGAATGGAGTCGAGGGAGCGGAGGCCGCGTGTTGCGCGGCGGGTCGTTCGACCACTACGCTCACCATGTGCGGTCGGCTTACCGCAACAACAACAACCCGGACAACCGCAACGACAATATCGGTTTCCGCGTGGCGAGCACTTTGCGGCAGACGCTTGAGTCTGTCACGCCAGAATCCGCAGGCCAGACCCGAAAAGGCTGCCTTGCGGAGTGTGCCGAGTGTAAAGTCCAGGCCCTTGTCCCGAGTCGGGCTGCTTGCAGTTCGGCCGAATAAAAAACCGGCCCGGCAGGTCTGGTAGGTCGCCAGACTCGAACGCCCTGCCGGGCCATTTTCGCCGCCACGTCGACGCCGAGGCTGCTGCTAAGGATCGCTCGCGAAATAACTGAGCGGAATGGCGCTAGCCACCGGTTCTTCGTCCGTCGTGTAACACCGGCGGCTAGCGCCGTGCCGCTCACTTGAAACCGGACAGTTATTTCTCGAACAATCCTAAGGCTTGGCGATCCGGACGGGAATTGATTGGCGACAAGAAACAGAAAGCGTCGGCTCGCTGAAACTGGCGAGCCGACGCTGGTACGTACTGCGATAGCGCGGAGGATCTTACTCCTTGTCGCGTTTTTTGAATTCTTCCTTGGCTTTGGCTTTCTCTTCCTCGTTCAGCTTGCCGTCGCCGTCAGCGTCGAACTTTTCGAGCAGTGCCTTTTCGTCAACGCGAGGCTTTTTGGCTGCGCCCGCTTCCTTGGGGGCCACTTTGTCCGCGCCCTGTCCCCGGAGTTTGGCGAAGGCCTCGCGAGCCGCTGCTCCTTCGCTCTCGTTAAGCTTCCCGTCGCCGTCCTTGTCGAACTTCTTGATCATCGCTTCTTTGTTCGGGAAGTCTTGCCCAGGTCGCTTTTGCCCGTCGGCGGCACCACTCTTCTTCATGAACTCTTCGCGAGCTTGCGCTGCTGCTTGACGTTCCTCCTCGTTGAGCTTGCCATCGCCGTCCTTGTCGAACTTCTTGATCAACTCTTCCGCGTTCGGGAATTTTTGTCCGGCTTGGCCATTCCGCTTCGCAAACTCTTCGCGGGCCTTCATGGCGGCTTGGCGTTCTTCGTCGTTGAGCTTCCCATCGCCGTCCTTGTCGAACCGCTTGAGCACTTCGGCTGGAATCCCATCTCCTTCGCCTTTGGGTTGTCCGGCTCCGTCCTTGGCAGCTCCGCGCTTCGCCATAAACTCACGCGCTGCCGCTTGCTCGGCTTCGCTCAATTGGCCGTCGCCATCCTTGTCGAACTTCTTTAACAGCTGTCCTTTATCGGGGCGGCCAGCGGCGTCGGCGTTGCCACGCAGTTTTGCTGCGGCGGCTTTGGCCTTCGCCTGTTCTTCTTTGTTCAGCTTGCCGTCCCCGTCGGCATCAAACTCTTTGAGCAGTCGTGCGCGGAAATCGGCGGCACCAGGTCTGCCCTCGCCGGGCTTCTTGCCTTCTTCCTGGGCGAAGGTGGAAGTGGTCATTCCGATTGCGGCGGCTATTGCGAACGCTAGGTGAAGCTGTCTCATTCGATTCGTCTCCTGCTGTTTTTATGGTTAGTTGGGTCGTACGAGTGACCAAACACCGGGGAAATGGCCGAGTTTCGGTCGCCGCTAAGGAAAATCTACTACATCGTCAGGGCTTTCGCTCGACTTTCCAGAGCGGAGTTGGCAGTCTCTCGCTAGTCAGAAACAGCGAACGGCTGTCAGTGTCGTAGCAGATCGATTCACCTTGTCGGCGAGCCGGCATCTTGATTACTCGTGGCGGATCTCTAAACGCGTTTGCCCACGACTGGTCGTCGCGACGTTGGAACTCGTAGGCGTCGGCGTAGGTCAACACGATCGCCCGCTTGCCGTCCGGAGAAATGTCGAGGGCTGTTGCTAGTGGAACGGAAACCGTTGCAATCCTGCGAGCGACGAGAACACGTTCGGTTGGCATCGCCGGCATCTCGATTGCGAAAATCTCGCACCGAAATACCGCTTTCGAAGCAAGGAAGATTGTATTCGACGATGAATCGACCCCGACGGCTTCGCAATCCTCGGGACCACTCTCGTAGCGGAAATGGATGGTGGTATGAACCGTTGCCGCTCGTTCGTCGAGCGTCGGCTCGGGCAGCAGATGCAACTGGCAGGTTTTTCGTCGCCGAGCGTTGTCACCGACATCGGCTACCAGCAGCCAGCCGCGGTTGCCTCGACGAAACGACGCGATGTCTTCCCAGTCGATCGCCGTTATGTCCGCCAGCGAAACCATACCGAGGTCGCGTCCCGAATGGTCAAAGGCGAACAGACGCGGACTATCACCCGAGTCGTTGTGGGTCCAAAACAGATTCGGAGTGTCTAGCGAAGCGGCCAAGCCGCTGCTTTCCAGAATGTCGGCGTTGGCCAGTGTGGCCAGTTGCCGCGCGATTGGCGATTCGGCATATCTCTGATTGTTTGTCTCACCGTCTTCAGTCCGCGCTATCTGGCAGGCTAGAATAACCATGATCGCGACGAGCACTTCGCTCGTTCTGATTCGGCTGCGGCCCGCGAAGTAATCGGTGAATCTATTCATTTGGCGCTGAAGTGTGAAACATGACGCAACCTGCCTTCCGTGATGATATGCCAACTGACGAGGCGGCGGAATATCATCCCGCGTCACCATTGCCGACACGCTTATTCGCGATACTCATCATCGGACTAGCCGCCATCCTGCTGGCGTGGTCGTTGCGGCCAGCGAAGCGGGTCGGACCAGCGGATGTCCATCCTAGTGTTGGGCGAGCCATGCAGAGCTTTGAACTCGTGCCGCTTGTTGGCGACACGGAGCCGGTGACGTTAGAGAGTCTTCGTGGTGAAGTTGTTTTGATCAATTTTTGGGGAACCTGGTGCGGGTATTGCCTGTTGGAGTTTCCTCATCTGGTGGAGATCAACGATCGGCTGAAGAGCGAGCAGCAATTTCGCTTTGTTCCAGTTTCGTGCGGGCCCGGCGGCGCCGACATTGACGCAGAGCAGCTGCGGGCGGCGACGGAAGCCTATCTCACGAAGTTCGAAACCGATCTGGATGTCTATAGCGATCCTGGTGGGGGTACGAGGCAGAGTTTGATGAATTCCGCACAACTTCCCGATTTCGGTTTTCCGACCACTCTCTTGCTGGGTCGAGATGGTACGATCCAGGGCCTGTGGCAGGGCTATTATCCGGGCGTTGAAGCCGAAATGGAAGCGGCGATCAAGGGGTTGATGAAGTCGTCAAGGTCGCGGACGGGAAGGCCGCTTGCAGGTGCTTAACCGTGGCACGAGGATCGTTGCTGGAGGTGACGCAGCAGCCAACTGCGATGCGACGGAAACCGGCGTCGACGATTTGAGATAGATTTTCCAGCGTGATCCCGCCAATCGCAAACGCCGGCAGACTGATCTCGTCGGCGACTGCTTGCAGCAACGTGAGGCCGGGGAACTCGTTGAACTCCTTGGTCGGCGAAGGAAACGTCGGGCCGCAGCCGATGTAATCGGCACCGTCGAGGACCGCCTGCCGAGCTTGCTCGATCGAGTGGGTTGAGACTCCGACCAGTCGATGCGGGCCGAGGACGGCGCGCACATCGGCGACGCTCAGCTCTTCTTGCCCGACATGGACACCATCGGCTCGTGTGATGGCCGCGACGTCTGGGCGATCATTCACGATGAACAGCGTGTTGCTGCCTTGCGTGATCTCGCGCAGCACGCGTCCGCGCGAAACCAACTCCCGGTCACAAAGCCGCTTGTCGCGAAGCTGTAGGAAGTCAACACCCGATTCCGTCAATTGCCGCGCGAGCCGCTCAAACGCCTCCGGCGAGCGGCCTCCGTCGATCAATACATACAGGCGTTTGTCGTCGAGATGGACTCGACTGGCCGCCGTCAGCGCAATCGCCTTTCCGAGCGTATAGACGCGATAGCGAAGTTGTTCGACGGACGAAGCGACTTCGGGGGAAGTGACTTCAGGGACAACCGTCTTGACGTACTCTTCGATGCAACGCAAAGCCTGCTCGACCCGTTTCTGGCTCGCGAGGGCGACGCTGAGTCCGCTGTCGCGAGTGTACTCGTCGTCGGCCTCGATCTTTGTTCCGACATCTCCGGGAGTGTTGCGTGCCGCCATCAGGGCGAGCTGCGGCATCTGTGCTAGCACCGCGGCTAACTCATGCCGCAACCCCTTATATTGTGTAGCGAGGTGCTTGTCGTTCAGACAAAAGCGAGTGAAATCTTCGACGACGCGCAGCCCTTCCAGCGAGCGGTTTGCGTTGGCATCGATGATGCGAAACGCGGCATGGGCATCTGAGTTGCTAGTCATTTGACCGATCTCATGCGTCTGCTCGATTACAAACGCCAGCAACGGACGGAAGGAAACGGAAGGAATAGGAATATCGAATATCGAACAAGGAACATCGAATCGCGGTGTCGGAGTCAGCCCGGAAATTGGTCGTTCGAGATTCCTTGTTCGATATTCGATATTCCTCCCGGTTTTCCTCCCGGTCGCGTGGCTGGACCCGACTGCGTACGTTGTAACACGCCTGCTGGTCTTATCGAAGGTAGCGGACAACGAGCGCGTTCGTCGCCCTAACTCCAAACGGCGTATTTACTTGCCTTGCTCCCCTCAAAAACGTGGGTTACAATTCCGAGGCGACTTTCGCCGTGTTCGCGAAGAAACTGTGGACAAACTAATTTCCGGAGGGCGAATTGGGAGGGCGAGGCTCCTGCCGAGCCT
>JAQBZB010000251.1 GCA_027622275.1 Planctomycetota bacterium
CACTCGCCGTGTTCAGCCGCGACAATGGCGAGCTGTTCATCTGGGGCATGGTGGACCAAGAGCTTCGCTACGGCGATTTTGTGTCCCTCGACGCCACCGAGGATCCCCAACGTCCCGGCTCCTTCCAAGCCACGATCACGGGCGTCGGTGCCGTTTCGGTGTACAAGAACTTTGCCTTGTTGGGCAGCCTTGAACAGAACAACCTGGTTCAAGAATACCACGACGTCCTGTGGGAAGGCCCCATCCATCAGCGGCTGAGAAACAACTTGGACACGACTCTGCTCGATCAACAGTCCTCGCAAAACGGCGACATTGCACTCGCTCATATCGCGCAGGTAAAGGAGGAACTGCTGGTGCGTTGGCAGAACGCGGTGTGCCGCGTGCTGTTCAACATTCAACAGTACGGGCATGGTGGCGGATTGCTCATTGTGCCGCACTGTCCCGCCCGTGACGTCAACATTAAGTACGAGCAGACTTACGACCGCCTGCCGACGGCGCTGTTCCGGTTGGCGCAGCACCAAATCTTGAAACGGCAAACGGCCGATACAATTGCCGCGCACTGCAGCACGCAGGGGGACGTGCTACCGTGCGAGATCCACTTTGATGCCGTTCATGCCCAGAACGAATTGGACCGGCTCAAGAATGAACTGCTTGGCTGCGTTCGCTTCATCGCCTCGCTGTCGCGTGTCGACGGCTTCGTCCTGATGGACCAGAGTCTTGTCGTGCATGGGTTCGGAGTCGAGGCGAGAGCCGATGCGGGTCTGACCAATGTCTACATGGCAGGTGACGCCAAAGCGAGCACTCACTTGTTACGTGAGGCTCCGTTGAGCCAGTTTGGCACTCGCCATCGCGCCATGATGCGCTATTGTCACGAGCACGATGGCGCCCTCGGGTTCGTGATCTCGCAAGACGGCGACATCCGCGCCACGATGAAGTACCGAGGCCGGCTCGTACTCTGGGAAAACATCAACATGCAGCTCGCGTATCGCGCCGAAAACCGCGGAGCGCTGATTGCCGACTTCTCGCCAACCACGATCACTGATCTGTTCCTTCATTGGATGGACTCCGTGACGAATGTGCGTTCGGCTTGATGCTGCCATCCTCTTCGGCGGTACAGGCAGCAACTAATTCGAGTCGACGGACATGAGACCTCTTGAATCCTTACTGCGGACGTTTGCCGAACTCCATCCTGAAGATGCCGCGCGCGCCTTCGAGACCGTCGAGCTTGCAGAACGGGTTCGTCTGTTTAAGACGTTGCCGGTTCGCGTCGCGGTATCTTTGCTGGAGCGGAGCAGTCCGCATACGAGTGCCCCACTTCTTCGTGAACTTGATACAAGCCGCGCCGGAGAGTTGTTGCGCGAACTGTCGCCTCGAGTTGCATCGTCGGTCTTGCATCAGCTCGACGCGACGAAACGCGATGAAATACTCGCCACATTGACGGACGATGTTTCCCGCTCGCTGGGCGAACTAGCCCGATATCCCGCCAACACGGCAGGCGGCATTATGGAACCGCGTGTGGCTTCGCTGTCGATCGACTTGACGACTCAACAGGCGATTTCAGCGATCAGGAAGGCACCTCGCGAGGCGTTGCATTACCTCTACGTCACTCAACGTGATGGCACGCTGTCCGGCGTGCTGAATATGCGCGACTTGTTGCTGGCGGCACCGCGCGACCCGATCGATCCGCTCGTGAGACGCAACGTCGTCAGCGTGCCCGACACCATGGATAGCGAAGAAGTCGTGCAATTGATGCGCGACAGAGGTTTTCTGGCGTTGCCCGTGGTCGACTTTGAAGGCCGCCTGATCGGCGTCGTCAAACATGCGGAAGCACTCCAAGCTGGTCAGGAGGCCGCGTTTGAAGACTTGCAAAAACTCGTCGGTGCCGGGGCCGACGAACGTGCCCTCTCGCCGGTCAGTCTGGTTGTCAAGAGTCGGCTGCCGTGGCTCTGTGTCAATCTCGTGACGGCGTTTATGGCGGCGGCCGTTGTCGGTGCGTTCGAGGGGATTATCGCCAAGGTTGCGGCATTGGCCGTTCTTCTTCCCGTGGTCGCTGGCCAAGGGGGCAACACCGGTTCGCAGTCGCTTGCCGTCGTCATGCGCGGGCTGGCCCTGCGGGAAATCATTCCGGGTGTGAAGAAAAGAGTGATCGTCAAGGAACTGCTCGGCGGCACGATCAACGGCATCGTAGTCGCCATTATTACGGGAGTCGCCGTCTTCGGATGGCGGACGGTGGCGGGTGATACGATGCAGGCCGGGCTCGGTCTGTCGTTGGTCATCGGACTGGCGATGGTCGTCAACATGGCCGCGGCCGCAATCTCCGGTGCCGTGATTCCGCTCGTCTTACGAGCCATCGGCCGAGATCCTGCCCAATCGGCTTCCATCTTCCTCACGACGGTCACCGACATCGTGGGCTTCGCCTCGTTCTTAGGCTTCGCGACGGCGTTCATGCCGATGATTGCATAACCGGCGATGGATCGGTCATCGGTCTTGCGAGCGCTTCAAGCCGCTTCTGGCTTGACCGTCGATTCGGATGGTTGCTCGCGGAGATACAGCCGTATGAATCTCGGTTCAATGCGGTACGGAGCCAGATTGGTCGGGAGCCGGATGTTACGGTCGGTGATGGGAAACTCCTGATAGCCCGCCCGCGCGTCGGTGAGGTCAAGCGTGACCTTCAGACTCCCTGGCTCTAAGAACCGAAAGTTGCGCTCCGAGCCGGAGAGTGTCACGCGAGCTTCATTCGGAGCGGTCTCGTCGAGCACCAACCCTCGAGCCAGATTGCGGTACTCGATCGGCACGACGAACGTTCGCTGGATGGTGTGTGGGTCGTAGGCCAGAACGAACCAAGCCACAATGGCGATCGCCAAGGCCAAGATCTTTAGCAGCCCATGCTGGATAAGAAAACGTTCCCAGAAGGGTTGCGTCACGTGGGGGAACTTGGCCGACAAAAACTTCTTCAAATGCCGTTTCAGATCGTCGGCCGTCGCCATCTCCGTCAGCGTGCCGGCTTCCGCCACGCTAACAACTCCACGCTCTTCCGAGACCACGATCGTCAACGAGTCCGAGCATTCCGAAAGTCCCAGGCCGGCGCTGTGCCGCGTCCCCCGCCCCGCGATCTCCTTGGTGTTCTTCGAGATCGGCAAGTGCGCGGCGAACTGTTCGATCCTGCTGTTGTCCATGATGACCGCGCCATCGTGACCGGGAGTGTGTGCATCGAAAATGCTCGATAAGAGTGCTTTGCTAACATGGCCTCCTAACGCAACTCCGCCGTTCAAATGTCGCGTCAGCGGCTCCTTTCCTTTGACGACGATCAGCGCACCCGTCTTTGACGCCGCCAACGTGAACACCAAATCGACCAACTCGTCCCATTTGATGTCGATGTCAGGCGTCTGAATGAAGCGTACGGATCGCAAAGCCGAGACGCGTTCGAACATCCGCCGCAGATCTTCCTGGAAAACAACGACCAGGATGAACAGCAGAATCGCGAAAGTCGTGTGGAACGCCAGCGAGGTCAGGTACATATCCAAACCGCGGGCGAGAAAATAGACAACGGCTAACGCAGCAACTCCGATCAGAACGCCGCGCGATGCCGTTCGTTGAAACCACACCAAACTCAAGTACAAGAAAACCGACACGAGCAAGATGTCCACCGCGTCGACAATGCGGAACGTCCGGCGCAGCTCATCGAACAACAGCAGAATCGTTTCGATCATCAGCAACCCTCGCTTGCCTTGAATGCCCCGGCGTTCACCGGCTCGGGGACGACTAAGCCTTGTTTGCCTAATCGGTTTATCTTCCGACTAACTTTAAAACGCTCGTTACGTCAGCTCGAAGTGTGCCGCGATCGCGTTTCCGCCGCCCAGGCAGAGCGCGGCAATGCCATGTTTTTGCCGGTGGCGGCGCAGGGCGTGAAGCAAACTGACCACAATACGGGCACCGCTGGCACCGATGGGGTGGCCGAGGGCAATTGCGCCGCCGTGGATGTTCACCCGATCCGCATCTAAATCCAGCCGGCGGAGACAGGCCAGCATCTGGACGGCGAAGGCTTCATTGAGTTCGTAAAGGTCGATGTCGCTTGTCTTCATGCCGGCCCGCTCCAAGAGCCTTTGAATCGCCAGCACCGGCGCGATGAACAAATCGGTTGGCGGTAGTCCCGCCGTGACGGAATCGCCAACCCGAGCCAGCGGCTGGCAGCCATGCGCTTTGGCAAACCTGTCCGACGCGATGACGACGGCAGCGGCACCGTCGCTGATCATCGACGAGTTCCCCGCCGTTACCACTCCCGACGACTCGAAGACCGGCTGCAATTTCGCCAACTGCTCAATGGTTGTCTCCGCGCGGGGGCCTTCATCGCGAACCACCAGCGACTTACCCGACGGATCAACGACCGGAATCAGCTCCTGGGCAAATGCGTCTTGCTCGACCGCGGCGATTGCCCGACGATGGCTTTCCGTCGCATATTCATCTTGCTCGCGCCGGGTGATCTTGTCGCTGGCCGCCAAGGCTTCGGCGATATGCCCCATCGTCTGGCCGCTGAACGGGCAAGCCAATCCGTCTCGCAACATGCTGTCGTCCAAGCGACGGTCACCGAGTCGCGGCCCGTTTCGGTCCAGCAGGTATGGCGCGCGGCTCATCGATTCCATGCCGCCGGCCACGACGACCTCCGCGTCGCCGCAGCGAATCGCCTGTGCGGCAAGTGCGATCGCCTTCAACCCGGATCCACAAACCTTGTTGATCGTCAGGGCGGCGACCGAGGGAGGCAGTCCGGCCCGCAGCGCCGCTTGACGCGCGGGTGCTTGGCCGACTCCGGCCGCAATCACATTCCCCATGATGACTTCGTCAATTAAGTCGCCCGGAATACCAGCCCGCTCGACGGCTGCGCGAATCGCGAAGGCACCTAACTCGACCGCCGTCCACCTGGCCAAAGCCCCCTGGAACTTTCCGATCGGCGTGCGGCAAGCGGACAGAATAACAACGTCGTTCATCGATCTTGACTCCCTTTAACGAAACCAGTTCCCTGCCAATCCTACGCCGATCCGGCGACCGTGGGCAGCCTGCCGCACGTCCCGCCGCTATAATCTTAGCGGAGAGTCATCCGGCATTCATCGATGGCGCTGGACCGTGACGACAACAGAAAAGGAAAGTAATGCCTGGAAGTCATTCGGCGGGTCAACGCTTTCGCCGCGCGGTCGAGGAGGAGCGTCCGTTGCAGCTGGCGGGTACGATCAACGCGTACTGTGCCAGGCTGGCGGAGCGGGCTGGGTTTCGCGCGATTTATTTGTCGGGTGCGGGTGTCGCCAATGCGTCGTTGGGACTGCCTGACCTGGGGATGACGACGCTTGCTGACGTGCTCGACGACGCGCGACGGATCACGGCGGCGACCTCGTTGCCGTTGCTGGTGGACTGCGACACGGGCTGGGGGAGTCCGCTCACGATTGCTCGCACGGTGCGGGAGATGATTCAGGCTGGGGTCGCCGCGATTCACTTGGAAGACCAGATCGACGCGAAGCGTTGTGGGCATCGGCGCGGGAAACAACTCGTGACGACGACACAGATGCAAGACCGCTTGAAAGCCGCTGTTGATGCTCGTACCGATCCCGGCTTTGTGATCATGGCCCGCACCGACGCCGTCGCGGTGGAAGGACTCGACGCGGCGATCGCACGAGCCGGATGTTACGTCGAGGCGGGAGCCGACATGATCTTCGCTGAAGCATTGACCGATCTGAATCAGTTCGGCCAGTTTTCGCAAGCGGTCGCCGTGCCGGTGCTGGCCAACATGACGGAGTTCGGAAAGTCACCGCTGTTGACACTCGACGAATTGGCGGCGGCCGGGATTCGGTTGGTTCTTTATCCGCTCACCGCCTTCCGCGCGATGAGTGCCGCGGCGGAGCAAGTTTACGACACCTTACGCAACTGCGGCACGCAATCCAGCTTACTGGATACGCTTCAGTCGCGAGACGAATTGTATGAAGTGCTCGATTACTACAAGTACGAGCAGCAACTTGACTCGCGAACTCCAAATCCAACTTCCCAAGCCGAGGAGAATCAGCCATGACGAGCGACCAGACGCAACCCGCCGCGGGACTTGCCGGGGTCATTGCCGGCCGGACACGCTTGAGCACCGTTGGCAAAGAAGGCCACGGGCTCACGTATCGCGGGTACTCGATCGACGATCTTGCAGAGCACGCCGTGTTTGAAGAAGTCGCGTGGCTGTTGTTGCGCGGCGAATTGCCCAGCGCGATAGAACTCGACGCCTATCGTGCCAAGCTGAAATCGCTGCGACACGTCCCCACGCCCCTGAAAAACGTGCTGGAGCAATTGCCGGGCGACGCTCACCCGATGGACGTGCTGCGGACGGGCTGTTCGGCGTTGGGGACGCTCGAGCCGGAAAGCGGTACGCATGACGGACTGGCGATCGCCGACCGGTTGCTGGCGGTTCTGCCATCGATGCTGCTGTACTGGGATGCCTTTCACACGAGCGGGAAACGGATCGAAGTCGCCACCGACGACGATTCCATCGCCGGTCATGTCCTGCGAGTGTATCACGGCCAACCGCCGACCGAGCTGCACGAACGCGCGCTCGACGCGTCGCTGACTTTGTATGCCGAACATGAATTCAACGCCTCGACGTTCGCCGCTCGCGTCTCGACGTCAACGCTGTCGGACTTCTATTCAGCCATCACCGCCGCCATCGGCACGTTGCGGGGCCCGCTGCACGGCGGAGCCAATGAAGCGGCGTTCGAGTTGATCTCGCGGTTCGCCTCGCCCGACGAAGCCGAACGGGGCGTGATGGAAATGCTGGCCCGCAAGGAGAAAATCATGGGCTTTGGCCACCGCGTGTATCGCACGAGCGATCCGCGTTCCGGCATCGTTCAACGCTGGGCCAAGCGGCTGGCCGACGAAGCAGGCGATACGCGGCTGTATCCTGTTTCGGAGCGAATTGAACAAGTCATGCGGCGTGAAAAGAAGCTGTTTCCGAATCTCGACTTCTACAGTGCCACGGCATATCACTTGCTTGGCATCCCGACGTCGTTCTTCACGCCGCTGTTCGTGTTCTCGCGGACGGCAGGCTGGGCGGCCCACGTCCTTGAGCAACGAAGCGACAACCGCTTGATCCGTCCCACGGCCATCTATGATGGTCCCGAACCGCGCCCGATCGTCGCGATCGACCAGCGATAGTCCGACGTAACATGGAGTGGAACTCGTCAGAGTTCCCGAGCAAACCATGCCCAAGACCGACGAGCTGCTGCTGAACATGGCCCACTACGCCGTGACGCCCCTTGCGGCTGACGACGAAGCATGGGCCACTGCGCGGTTGTGCTTGATGGACAGCGTGGGTTGCGCGCTGCTGGCGTTGAGTTTTCCAGAATGCACGCGAATGCTGGGGCCGGCCGTGCCGGGAGCAAGTCTGCCCGGCGGCGCGCGTGTGCCGGGAACACGGTTTGAACTCGACCCGGTCCAGGCGGCGTTTAACTTGGGCACGATGATTCGCTGGCTGGACTACAACGATACCTGGCTGGCCGCGGAATGGGGGCACCCCTCCGACAATCTCGGTTCGATCCTGATGGTGGCTGACTGGCTGAGCCGCCAACGGGAACGTGACGGCCATGCGGCGCTGACGGTTCGCGACGTGCTGACCGCGATGGTTCAGGCGTATGAGATGCAAGGTGTGCTGGCACTCGATCATGCCTTCAATCGCGTTGGCCTCGATCATGTGCTGCTAGTCCGCATCGCATCGACGGCGGTCGTGACGCGCCTGCTTGGCGGGACGAAGACGCAGATTGTCAACGCGCTCAGCAACGCTTGGCTCGACGGCGGTGCGCTGCGGACGTATCGCCACGCACCAAACACGGGCTCGCGAAAAAGTTGGGCAGCCGGTGATGCGACGAGCCGCGCGGTGCGGTTGGCTCTGTGGGCCGTCGCGGGAGAAATGGGTTATGCGACCGCGTTGACGACACCAACCTGGGGATTCCAGGACGTGCTCTTTAATGGCAACCCGATTCAACTGTCACGACCGCTCGGCTGTTACGTGATGACAAACGTCTTGTTCAAGGTGTCGTTTCCCGCCGAGTTCCACGGCCAGACGGCGGTCGAAGCGGCGGTCCGGCTGCATCCGCAAATGCGCGGCCGCTGGGACCAGATCCAGCGCATCCGCATCGAAACGCAGGAGTCCGCGATGCGCATCATCGACAAGTCTGGTCCGTTGGCGAATCCGGCCGACCGGGATCACTGTCTGCAATACATGACGGCGATCGGATTGATTCACGGCGAGTTGACGGCGGACCACTACGAGGCCGACGCCGCGGCGAACCCATTGATCGATCGGTTTCGTGAGAGGATGGACGTGGTCGAGCATCCGGGTTATTCGCGCGACTATCTTGACGCCGACAAACGATCGATCGCCAATGCCGTTCAGGTTTTCTTCAACGATGGAACGGCGACGGAGCGTGTCGCGATCGAATACCCGCTGGGCCATCGGCGACGCCGGGACGAAGCCCGCCCGGAGTTGATCCGCAAGTTCCAACACAATGCCAAAGGTCGGCTCGCGGCAGCGGCGGTCGATCGCCTGATCGAGCTATTTTCAAACCCTGCTCGGCTCGACGCCATGCCCGTTCCCGAATTCATCGAACTGATACTGCCCACGAAAACATGACTACTCTGCTCGAACAAACGGAAACCATTCTGGCTCAAGAGGCGGTGCTTCGCGAGGGCGGCAGCGAAGCGGGCCACGCGCGGCAGCATAAGCTGAGTCGCCTGACGGTTCGCCAGCGATTGGACGAGCTGCTCGATCCTGACGCCCCGTTTCTGGAAGTCGGACTGTGGCAGGCCTGGAAGATGTATCCCGAGTGGGGCGACGTCGCGGCGGCGGGCGTCGTCACCGGCATCGGCCGCGTCCATCGCCGCCCGGTCATGGTCGTGGCGAATGATGCGACGGTGAAGGCCGGAGCCTTCTTTCCGCAGTCGGTCAAGAAAGTGTTGCGAGCCCAGCGGATTGCGAGTTCGTTTCGCTTGCCGTTGTTGTACCTCGTCGATTCGGCAGGCGTGTTTCTGCCGCTGCAAGACGAGATCTTTCCCGACGAAGACGACTTCGGCCGCATCTTCCGCAACAACGCCGTGCTGTCGGCCGACGGCATTCCGCAGTACGCGGCGGTGATGGGAAACTGTGTCGCGGGCGGAGCCTATCTGCCGGTGCTCTCGGACAAGCTGCTGATGACCGAAGGCAGCCAGATGTACCTGGCGGGGCCGTCGCTGGTGAAAGCCGCCATCGGCCAGGATGTCGATCCCGAACAGCTCGGCGGCGCGGCGATGCACGCCCGGATCAGCGGCACGGTCGACTTCCTCGAACCCGACGATCATGCTTGCCTGCGGCGGTTGAGGTCGCTGGTCGAACTGCTGACCGACGAGCGTGTGGACGCTGCGCCCGCCGGACGCGCCGCGGCAATCGATCCGCGCGAAGTCTACTCGCTGATCCCGGCCGACGGACGCGGCGAGTACGACATGCGCGAAGTTCTGCGTTCGCTGGTCGATGCGGATTCCTTGCAAGAGTTCAAGGCGGAGTATGGTCCTTCCGTCGTGACGGCGTTTGCCCGCATCAATGGTCACGCGGTGGGGATCGTCGGCAACCAGCGGATGCGCTCGATGACCGCCGCACACGAACTTCAAATTGGCGGCGTGCTGTACCCCGACGCCGTCGACAAGGCCGCTCGCTTCGTCATGGATTGCAACCAGACCGGCTTGCCGTTGGTCTTCTTTCAAGACGTTCAAGGCTTCATGGTTGGCAAACAGGCCGAACAGTCGGGCATCATTCGCTGTGGTGCGAAGCTGGTCAATGCGGTCAGCAACAGTGTCGTTCCCAAGTTCACGGTGATCGTCGGCGGATCGTTCGGCGCGGGCAATTACGCGCTCTGCGGCAAGGCTTACGATCCGTGGCTCATCTTGGCTTGGCCGGCTGCCCGCTATGCGGTGATGGGCGGCGCGCAAGCGGCTGCCACGTTGTTGGATCTGAAGGTCCGCGACGCCGAGCGGAGCGGCGAGCCGCTGTCCGACGACCAGAAGCAGCAACTGTACACCGAAATTCACGACCGGTACGAACACCAAACCGACATCCGCTACGGAGCCGCCCGCGGCTGGGTGGACGCGATCATCGCTCCGCATGAAACACGCATGTGGTTGAGCGCCGCACTCGGCTTGATTCCGAAAGGCCGCGGACAATCTTGCTTCAAGACGGGCGTTCTACAGGTTTGAGAGTGGACCTATGCTCCGCATTGGAAACGCACACGGATTCTGGGGCGATCGCCTTGAGGCGGCGGCCGAGATGCTGTCGCTCGAACCAGAACTCGACTTCATCACGCTCGACTTCCTGGCGGAAGTCTCGATGTCGATTCTTGCCACGCAGCGCGAGCGAGTTCCGCAGGCCGGCTACGCGCGGGATGTCGTCGAAGTCGTGAAGTCACTTGTTCCTTACTGGAAAGCAGGCGGCAAGTGCCGGTTGATCACCAACGCAGGCGGACTTGATCCGGCGAGCTGCGCCCGCGCGTGCCAGCGGGCGCTGGCCGAAGCCGGTTGCCGGCATCTGAAAATCGCCGTGGTCACCGGCGACGATGTGTTGGAGTTACTCCGCGCGGATGCACAATCCGGCGCTCCGTCCAGCCTGTCGCGCAATCTCGACACGGGCGAGCCGATCGGGGCCATCATCGATCGTATCACCACCGCCAACGCGTATCTCGGCGGAGAGGCAATCGCCGAAGCGTTGGCACAAGGCGCGGAGATCGTCATCACCGGACGCGTGGCCGATCCGAGTCTGGCCGTCGGACCCTGCCTGCATCACTTTGGCTGGCGGGCGACCGATTGGGACCGGTTGGCAGGAGCAACCGTTGCCGGACACCTCATCGAATGCGGCACGCAAGTCACCGGCGGCATCAGCACGGACTGGCTGGAGGTTCCCGAGGTCGATCGCATCGGCTTTCCGATCGTCGAAGTTGCCGAGGACGGAAGCTGTGTCGTGACCAAACCGGGCGGCACCGGCGGCGGGGTGACCGAACAGACCGTGAAGGAGCAGCTTGTTTACGAGATCGGTGATCCGAATTGTTATCTCAGCCCGGACGTGACCGTTTCGTTTCTGGATCTGCAAGTCGAGCCGTTGGGGCTCGACCGCGTCCGAGTCAGCGGTGCCAAAGGGTGTGTGCGTCCGGAGACGTACAAAGTCAGCGCGACGTTTCGCGACGGCTATTGGGCTCAGGGCCACCTGACGATCTGTGGGCGCGATGCGGTTGCGAAGGCACAACGCTGCGGCGAATTGTTGTTGAAGAGGCTGCAAGACGCGGGCTGCACCTTCCGCGACTCGATCGTCGAATGCCTGGGCAGCGGAACGTTTGGGCCTCACGCTTCTGAATCGAGCAGCCGGTTGACGGAATCCGTATTGCGTGTCGCGGTCGCGTCCGAGTCGAAGGGCTCTGTCGAGCGGTTCGCGAGGGAGTTGATGCCGTTTGTGACTGCCGGACCGCCGGGAACGACCGGTTACAGCCAGGGCCGGCCGCGAGTCCACGAAGCGTTTGCGTATTTTCCTTGTTTGATCGCCCGCTCGGCGATTCGCCCACGTGTGGAGTTGCTGGACATGGAGACGCTGCCATGAATGCCCCGGCCCGGTCGATTCAACTCGGCGAGATCGCTTACGCCCGCAGCGGCGACAAAGGGACAAACGCGAACGTCGGCGTCATTGCCCGCACGCCGTCGGATTACGAACTGCTGCGACAATACTTGACGGCCGACAAAGTGGCGGAATACTTCCTGCCGCTGAGTGTGGTTGCCGTTCAGCGGTACGAATTGCCGAACCTGGGTGCGTTCAACTTTGTATTGAAGGGAGTGCTCGCCGACCGTTTGCGTAATGACGCGCAAGGCAAAGCGCTGGGGCAGGCGATCTTGGAAATGCAGATCGAGGTTGTGTAATACAGGCGGCTAGCGTGTCTCAAGGAGCTGTGCCATGACGATAACCACCACGGAAGAACACAACGCGCTGCGCGAGGAACAAGTCCGGCAGGCCGAGCAATTGTTGTTCTCCGGGCCCAAGTCCGTCAGCTTTGCGAAGCAATTGTTTCAAGGATACTTCGCGGGCGAACTGATCTCTCCCTATCCGCAACTGGCGGCCGAACAGCAGCAACAGGTCGCCACGTCGCTGGCCGAAGTCAAGGCGTACTGCGACCAGCATCTCGATCCGGAAGCGATCGACCGGCAGGCCGACATTCCGCGTGACGTTATCGAAGGACTCGGGCGGCTTGGCGTACTCGGCATGACCGCCCCCACCGCGGTCGGCGGGCGCGGGTTTTCGCAACTGGCGTACTGCAAAGTGCTCGAAGAGATCGGCTCGCGTTGCAGCGCCACGTCGATCTTCGTGAACGCTCATCATTCGATCGGGATGCGGGGTCTGCTGCTGTTCGGAACCGATGAGCAGAAGGAACGCTGGTTGCCCGACTTGGTCAGCGGCAAGAAGTTGGCTGCCTTCGCGTTGACCGAGACGCAAGCAGGCTCCGATGCCGCGAACGTCCAGACACGGGCAACGCTGTCGGAAAACGGAAAGCATTTCACGCTGAATGGTGACAAACGCTACATCACCAACGGAGCGATCGCCGATGTGCTGACCGTGATGGCCCGTACTCCGGTTGCGGGCCGCGACGAGACGGCAGTGACCGCGTTCCTGGTCACGCCCGATATGCCTGGCTTTCGTGTCGTCGAACCGCGGATGGAGAAGCTCGGCATTCGCGGCACCGCCACCGCCAAGCTGGCTTTCGAGAACATGCAGGTTCCGGCCGGCAACATTCTTGGACCCCCGGGCAAAGGCTTGCGAGTGGCATTAACCGTGCTGGACTTTGGCCGAACGACGTTCGGTGCGTGCTGTACCGGTGCCGCCAAGACCTGCTTGCGGTTGGCGACCGAACATGCCCGAACGCGAATCCAGTTCGGGCAGCCGCTTGCCGAATTCGAACTGGTTCAAAAGAAACTGGCACGCATGGCGGCGTGGACGTATGCCATGGAAGCCATGACCAGCGTCACCGCCGGATTGATCGATCGCGGTCTGGAAGATTACATGGTGGAAACGGCGATGTTGAAGGTTTACACGACCGAAGTGTTGTGGGAGATCGTGAATGATGCCTTCCAGATCCATGGCGGAGCGGCCTACTTCACGGACCGGCCGCTGGCGCGGATGCTTCGCGACGCGCGCATCAATCAGATCGGCGAAGGCGCCAACGAGGTGCTCACTTCGTTCATCGGCCTGGTGGGGTTGCGAGATCCAGGCGAGCGCCTTAAAAGTGTTGGGGAAGCGCTCCAGCAACCGCTGCGCGGCGTCGGCACGCTTGCCAGATTCGCCGCCGGCGAGATCACGCGACGGATCACGCTGCCGCCGGTTTCCGTGCAATCACCCACACTGCAACCTCACGCCCGCCGGCTGGCCCGCCTGGTCCGCCGTTTCGCGTTGCAAGCCCAGCGGCAATTGATTCGCCATCGCGAAAAAATCCTCGACCGCCAGCTCGTCCAACAGCGGATCGCCAACGCCGCGATGGAGTTGTATGCGTCCACGTGCGTGCTCAGCCGCCGCGACGCGGAGTTGCAATCGGCAGATCGCGATCGTGTCACGTCACAAGCGGATGTCGTAGAGCTGTTTCTGCGTCACTCGTCCCGTCGCATCGACGACAACCTGCGGGCATTGACCGAAAACGACGACGCTCATCTGGTCGCTGCCGCGCGAGACGCTCTTTCATCAGCCGGAACGCGAACGCGGTAGGGACCGCCGTTGCCGGCGGCCCCCCGCACAGATCCGGACGTGAAGTATTCCCTCATACGGCTCCTGCTCTGAGTCGGGCGTGGTACCGGGTGTTTGGACGTGGTTGGGTCTTGGTTCAAACGCGGACGGGGAAGGTACTTCCGCACCAAGCGGCCCATCCGACTCCAATTCCAGCGGGACTTTC
>JAQBZB010000252.1 GCA_027622275.1 Planctomycetota bacterium
AATTGTTTAATCAATATCTAGTTACCGCGCTACCCCAAGTTGCCTAAAGTGCGCGTTGGCCGTGGTCGCCTCCCCCACTCTCCCTCTCAACTCGACCGGCGACGAGAAACGGGTACAATACCTCCTGTGGCATCGTACCAAGAGAGATTGAATTGCCCACCCAAAACCACCGCGTCTGGGCGTCCGTCGCGCTGCTAGCGCTCGTTATCGCCGCGGCATCGTATTATGGCTGGTCTCGCTCGAAGTCACCGCGCGAGCCGGCTTCGAAGAAGAACCAGGCGGTTGAGCGGCCGAGGGAGACGACACCGGTCGGCTTCGACGAAACGCCGATCGAGCCGCCCGGATATCTCGGTATGGAGTCGTGCGCCGCGTGCCATGCCGAGCGGGTTGCCGAGTTCCGCGCGACGAACCATGCCCGCACCTGCCGGCTGCCCCGAGCCGAGGATATGCCGCCGGGATTCGATCCGGGAAAAGGGTCCTTTGTCACGCGGTATGACGGATTGCGGTTCGAGATGAGCCGCGAGGGGGACGACTATATCCAGACCTCCATCCACGCTTCTCCCAGCGGCCAGCAACAGCGGAGATCGGCACGCGTCGACATGGTTTACGGCGCAGGGACGGTCGACGACATCTATCTGACGTGGCATGGCGACAGGCTCGATGAGTTGCCGATGGCGTGGCTTTATCCGATTGACAGCTGGGCATCCGAAGGTTTCGATCCCTACGGCAGCGGCGATTTTTCTCGGGCGCTGACGCCGCGTTGCCTGGAGTGCCACAATACGTGGTTCGAACACCTCGCGGGCACCCCCAACCAGTACAAACGCGAACACTCGATCCTCGGCGTAACCTGCGAGCGGTGCCACGGACCGGGGCGCGAGCACGTCGAATTCCATCGCGCTCATCCGGAAGCCGAGACCGCTCGGCATATTCTGCACCCCGGCGAACTGTCGCGGGAACTCGAGCTGGACGTCTGCGTACAGTGCCACGGCAATGCGATCAAACATCGCGAACCGGCATTCAGCTACCGGCCGGGTGAGCCGCTCGAAGCGTCCTATATGACCGTCTCGGCCAATCGCGAGGACGACCATGTGGCCAACCAGATCTACTACCTGCGGCAGAGCAAATGTTTCGAGCAGAGCGAAACACTGACCTGCGTCAACTGCCACGATCCCCATACCTCGACCGACCCTCAATTGGTCCGGGCGTCCTGTCTGGACTGCCACGAACCGGAGCATTGCGGCGACCGAGAGCACTTGCCGGTCGCCGTGCGGGACAATTGTGTCGGGTGCCACATGCCCCGCTATATCAAAATGAACGTCAATTTCGACACCGCAGACGAACTCTATGTGCCTGTGATCCAGCGCTACGAGCACCGGATCGCCGTCTACCCGATGGCACGGAAAGAGGTGCTGCGGGACTGGTACCGGACGCAGTCGGGCCTGGAGAGCCGCGACGAGGCGGCTCGCTTGACCGACGCTCTGGTCGAGCATTGGTTGGGCGAAGCGGAGCGGTTTCGCAACGAGTATCGTTATAAGGGGGCGATCGGCGCGATTCGCGAGGCGCTACGCATCGATCCCGAATCGAAGCGGGCGCGGGAAAAGCTGGATGCGATTGTTGCGGTTCAAGCGAAACTGGACGAAGGCTGGTTCCGAGCGCTCCATCTGATATCCCAGCAGCAAGTGACTGAGGCGATCGCGCAACTCAAGGACATCCTGGCGAACAAACCCGATCATGCCGGAGCCCACGGCCGACTCGGCACTCTCCACGCAATGCAAGGCGAGAAGGAACTGGCCGAGCAGCATCTGAAGGAGGTTGCCAAAGACGATCCGAACGATGCCTATGGCGAAGGGATGCTAGGTTGGCTGGCGTATCTGGATAGCCGGCCCGAAGACGCGCTCGAGCATTACCGGCAGGCGCTCGAGATCGAACCGCGCTACGCCAAGCTCTTTTACCAGATGGGCCTGGCCCGAGCGCGACTGAACCGGATGCCCGAGGCGATCTCCAGCTTTCAAAAGTCTCTGGAGATCGACCCCAATGGGATCGACGCCTGCCGGGCGTTGATCATGGCGCTGGTCCAGCAACGAGAACTCGACGAAGCCCTCCCTTGGGCGCGGCGAGCCGTCAAGCTAACCAACCATCAGGATTTGCAAATCCTGATGACGCTGGCCGAGGTCGCTGCCGAGACCGGGCAGTTCGACGAAGCGGTCGAAGCGGCCGGACTGGCCCTCCAGCTCGCTCGATTGCATCAGCCGTCGCTGGCATCGAGAATCCAACAGCGTCTGGAGGAACTTCGGCAACTCGGCCGGAGCGAGTCGGGGCGATAGATGCGCCTCAGAATAACTTCGTGCTATCCAACAGTAGCGTGACTGGGCCGTCATTGACGAGCGAAACGTCCATGTGTGCGCGAAAGCGGCCGGTCGCCACTTTGATACCGCGCATTCCCACGCCGGCGATGAATGTATCGTACAGGCGTTCGGCTTGTTCGGGCGGTGCCGCTTGCGTGAAACTCGGGCGGCGGCCTTTGCGGCAGTCGCCGTACAGTGTGAACTGGCTGACAACCAACATCGCGCCACCGATGTCTTCCAGCGACTGATTCATTTTGCCGTCGGCGTCTTCGAATATCCGGAGCCCGCAAATCTTATCGGCCAACTGTCTGGCGTCGTCATCGGTGTCGTCACCAGTGACGCCCAGCAACACGAGCAGACCGCGTGCGATCTCACCAACGAGTTCGCCTTCGACCGTGACGCTGGCTCGCGTCACTCGTTGAACACACGCGCGCATCTCTTTGACCATTATCCTTCCGCTGCTGACGCGCGAGCCGCCTGGCGTCGCTCGCGTTCTGCTTCGGCAGCCACGAAAATCTCATTGATCAGCTGATAGTTTTTTCCAATCAAAGCGACTTGAGCCAGCAGGCATCCGCCGATCACGACGATCCCGAGCATGGCGAGTCCCCAGTGATATTGGACCCAGTCGGCGGCGTCCGGATTTAGTGTCACCGGATCGGATGCGGCCCCCAGTCCGGCGATGACGAGAATCATCAAAATCGCGGTCAGCGACCAAGGGAAGGATCGCTTCTTCAATCGCTGGCTGTTCTGGGCAAGTGCTTGATCCAGCGAGAACGCATCGACCACTTCGCGACACCAACGATTCGTGCCGATGAAGTAGGTGACGGAAATGCTGTTGACCAACAGCGTCACCAACGCGGCGCTCATACCGAGCCAGATGTGTGGCCAGAACGCCGAGCGTTGCGCGTTCAATTGTTTCGCTGCTGCTTTGAGCTGAATTTCCGATCGATCCAGTGTCGCGCGGTCGCTGGCTGAATCTGCAAGTCGGTCATGCCGATGATACGCCGCCTGAAACGCTCGCGACGCAGCGCCAAAGTCTCCTTCGTTTACGCCAACGAGCAGATTGGCGGCCAGCAGTAACACGGCAAAGACAGCCAGGGCGAGGAAGATGCGGGACACGGGTTAGGTCTGCTGGTTCAGGATTCTTCGAAATACCAGTTTGGTAATTTAGAGGGAGCTGCGCGTAGTGACTACCCGCCCCTTCGACATCTTGAACGAGACGCTAGAATCTCCCACGGTGTTTCAACGATTCAAGAAGACGCCGGAGGCGTTCGTTTCGTGCCCCCCTCCCCTGCCCCAAACGTCGACGAAGGCGCTTGCATCATGTACTTGGTGCGACATGGTGCCACCGCCAATAATCTGGCGATTCCACCGTTGCTGCAAGGACGTGGCGTCGATCTGGAGCTGTCTGATGTCGGCCGACAACAAGCCACTTGCGCCGCAGCGTTACTGGCCAAACAGCGTCTCGCGGCGATCTACAGCAGCCCACTGATCCGTGCCCGGCAAACCGCGGAAATCATCGCGGAACCACATGAGTTAGCAGTTCAACTGGTTCCCGCCATCGAAGAGGCGGATGTCGGTCGATGGGAGGGGCGGAGCTGGAAAGAAATCTCGCGAACTGAACCGGAATCGTATCGGCAGTTCATCGCCGACTCCGCCAACCATGGGTATCTGGGAGGCGAGAACATGACCCAAGTGCTGGCGCGAATCGCCCCGGCGCTCGCGGTGCTGATGCAGCAACACCTCGGTGCGGAAATCGCGGTCATCGCTCACAACGTCGTGAATCGGGTCTATGTCGCCAGTCTGCTCGGCGTTCCCATCTCGCGAGCCCGTGAAATCAATCAGGACAATTGTGGTGTTAATCTGATCAGGTTTCGCCGCGACGAAATAAAGCTACTGTCGCTCAACTCGGTGTTTCATCTCCGCTAACGATCGGTTGACGATGGGGACACCCGCGAACTAGAATTTGCGGATAAACACACCTTTGGGTGGCATTTCGAGTGAGCCACTCCTCCAAACATCCAGGATCGTCATCGGATGGCCTTTCTCACCGCGAATAATGGACCGCAAGCCGGTCGGCGATATGAACTCGACCGCCCGGAGTCGGTTCTTGGCCGACATCCCGAGTGCGACGTCGTGATCGATGTTGGCGCGGTCAGCCGCTATCACTGCAAAGTAGTCGGCGATGGTGTGCGGTTTTCCGT
The DNA here is from genome assembly GCA_027622275.1 of Planctomycetota bacterium. GTDB lineage: Bacteria > Planctomycetota > Planctomycetia > Pirellulales > Pirellulaceae. Next base: position 4,550 of record JAQBZB010000252.1, read on the forward strand.
CGAAGACCTTAATAGCCGCAATGGCACGTTTCTGAACGAGCAAGTGACCGAAGGCCGAAGGCTGCTCGAGCATGGAAACCTTATTCGTGTTTGCGATGTAGTTTTTACCTTCCACGATCACGAGCAGACCCCCTCCAGTTCTGACGATTCGAGTTTTCGTGCCGTCATGGTCGACGACGACTCATCGGATTCTGGCGGTTCGATGATCATGTCGAAGCTGGATGTTCGTTCGAGCATCAACGGTCCGCTGCTGGCCGCCAGTGCGGAAGCCAAACTGAGTGCGTTAGTCGAGATCACGCGAAGCTTGAGCAATACGCTGTCGCTCGACACGGTTCTGCCGGAAGTGTTGGACAGTTTGTTCCGTATCTTCGTGCAAGCGGATCGCGGTTTTGTCGGGATGCTCAACGAGAGCGGGGTTCTGGTCCCGCGCTGGACGAAGCTTCGACGCGAAGACAGCGACGACACGATTCGCGTCAGCCGCACCATCGCGAAGCAAGTGATGGATACGAAGGAAGCAATTCTATCCACGGATGCCGCGAGCGACGTTCGCTTCGAGATGAGCCAAAGCATCGCGGACTTTCGTATCCGTTCGATGATGTGTGCGCCGCTTGTCGATAGCGATCAGAATGCGTTCGGCATCCTGCAAATCGATACGCTCGATCAGCGGCAGCGATTCCGCGAAGGCGATCTTGATTTGTTGGTCGGCACGGCTGGGCAAGCCGCGATCGCGATCAACAACGCCAGACTGCATGAAAAGTCGCTGAAGCAACGTGTCGTCGAACGCGACCTTCAACTGGCTCGTGAAGTCCAACAAGTTTTTTTGCCACAGGAAGCTCCCGACCTGCCGGACTATACGTTCTACAGCTACTACCGCGCGGCGAATCAGATCGGCGGAGACTATTACGATTACGTGCCGTTGCCCAACCGAAACCTCGCGGTGATTGTGGCCGATGTGGTCGGACACGGCGTCGCCGCGGCAATGCTGATGGCCAAGCTCTCGGCCGAGGCGCGGTATTGCCTCGCGAGCGAACCCGAGCCAGCGGTTGCCGTGACGAAGCTGAATAACCGCATGTGCCAATTGAACCTGGATCGGTTCGTGACATTTGTCTTAGTCGTGATCAATCCCCAAACGCACGAAGCCACGATCGTCAACGCTGGGCACATGGCTCCGATGTACCGGCGAGCTGATGGAACTCTGGAGGAGCCCGGACAAGACGACGCCAGAATTCCGCTGGGGATCATGGATGGCGTTGAGTACCAGCAGGCTTCGATTACGCTCCAGACTGGCGAGTCGTTGACGCTATACACGGACGGCCTGGACGAAGCCGCCAACGCAGCCGGCGAACAGTATTCAATCGAAAGGATGCGGGAGCGAGTCAAGGCTTCCGATGGCACACCAGCAGGGATTGGTGAGGACTTAATCACCGACATCCGTGCTCACATCACGGGTTGCCCGCAGGACGACGACATGTGCCTCGTTGTGTTCCGCCGCGACTAGCGTGTTTCTGGTGCCCCACTTCCCTGTCGACGCCCATGCCCGCAGCAGTCAGTTTAATCGCGCCGAGATCTTTGACTCCCTGCCCAATGCTCAGCGTCACGCGCCCCTTCGGCTATCCAGACTTGCGTTGAAGATAAATCGGATGAACCCTCATGGCAACAAACACAGAATTCCACTTCGACCCAAAATCAATCAAACGGCCGGTCGAGTCGTTAGCTCGTTACTACGGCCTCGTTTCGCTATTGAGCGGTCCGTTTTTCCCCTTCGCGTTCGTGCCGCTGTACCTCAAGTACATGACGTTGCGTTACCAATTCGACGAGAGCGGCGTCTCGATGAGCTGGGGTATCTTGTTTAAACGCGAGATCCATCTGACGTATCGGCGAATCCAGGACATTCATCTCACACAGAACATTCTGCAGCGTTGGATGGGGCTTGCCACGGTGGCGATTCAAACGGCCTCTGGCAGCGCCGGTCCCGAGATGAGTATCGAAGGTGTCTTGCAAGCCGACGCATTGCGAGACTACTTGTATCGACAGATGCGAGGAGCGCGCGGCGAAAAGGAAGCGACTTCTCACGAGCCAGCTCAAGACGCGAGTGCCGATGAACCTCTTGTTCTCCTGCGAGAGATTCGCGATCTGCTTAAAGCCAGATCTTTGTCGGAAGGGAGACCGTCATGAGCCAACAAGTTGAACAGGTCTCGAAGTGGATCTATGCCGGCTTGTGGGGTGTGATGACTCGTTGGTTTCGAGTTCCGGATCGCCCCCCTGCCCTCCCCTCCGCTGTGGGTGAATCGGTCGAGTCATTCAAGCCAGCGATCGGGTTTCTGAATTATTTGAAGTTACAGTTCTGGGTTGGACTACTTGCAATCGATGGTGCGATATTGCTCGCTTGGATCGCCATCACGATCGCCAAACCGGTGTGGGGCCTGATACTGCTCGCGCCGGCTCTGTTCCTCGCGATCGCGCCGGACATCGTCGTATATTTGGCGATTCACCTGCGATACGACACAACATGGTATGTGCTCTCGGATCGCAGCCTGCGCATTCGGCGCGGTATCTGGATCATTCACGAGACAACGATTACGTTCGAGAACATTCAGAATGTGACCGTTCGTCAGGGACCTTTGCAACGCTGGTTCGGCATCGCCAACGTGTCGATCGACACCGCGGGCGGTGGAGGACAGCAGCCACATGGCCAAAGCAATCCGTGGCAAGCCTCGCACTGTGGATTAATCGAAGGCGTTGCCGATGCGCATCGCATTCGCGGTCTCATCATGTCGCGTCTTGGACAATCACGAACGGCCGGCTTGGGCGATGAAGACTTGAACAGTCGAAGCAGCACATGGTCATCGGAGCAAGTCGCCACGCTTCGCGAGATCCGAGATCTAATTGCCGCATCGACTTAAGGCGAGCGGCAGATGAAACCTGGCCAACCGCTGGCTTTGGGAGGGCGAAGCTCCCGCTGAGCCGGTTCGGCTTTGGCAGCCGGTTCGGCAGGAGCCTCACCCTCCCGGTAATGCTCATCACTCGTGGCGTGAGCTGCTACGGTGACGCGATGCAGTAGAGGTGCTTGCTGGATCGGATGAAAAGCTGTCCGTCGCTGACGGCGGGCGTGGCGCTAAAATCTTCGGACTCGTTCGTCACACGATTCGTGGCGAGTTGCTCGAACTTGTCACTGGCTTTCATCACGAACATGTCGCCGGACCGCGATGTGAAATAGATCTTTCCGTCAGCAATGATCGGCGACGAATAATCTCCTCCGAATCCGCCGCCACCGCGTCGCCCTTGCCCACTGCCAAATCCGCCTTGCTGACCACCACCGCGGCTTTGCGAGCTGCGCGCGGCACCTTCAAGCTCTGATTGAAACACCATTTTGCCGCTTTCCGCCTCGATACAGTTGGCACTGCCGCGTGAGAAAAAGTAGATCCGCCCTTGGTAAATGACGGGCGTTCCGATTCGATTCGAATCGCGTCCCGACCAAACCACATGCGAGTCGGTGACGTCCCCTTTGCCGCCTGCCCGCACCGCGATCGATCCGCCTCCCTGCCCTTCGATGCCGTAGACAACACCGTCATCCGTCACGACGCTCGAACAGTACGAATCCGTCACCATCACTTCGCAATACCAGCGAAGCTTGCCATCATCAGGATTGAAGGCCCAAAACTCGTAGGGCACTCCCAACACAAGGTCCGTCCGCTGGTCGTCGACCTTGACCATCACGGGTGTCCCCCAAGTCGAACCCAATCCCGCAGCCTCCTGCCGCCAGACTTCCTTGCCGGTGGCTTTGTCCAGCGCGACAACCGCTTGGCTCTCGGCGCTCGCCGTCACGATCACCTTATCCTCGTAGAGAACTGGACTGGAAGCCGAGCCCCAACCGCGTCGATCGGACTCGGTGCCGATCTTGGTCTGCCACAGCTGGTTGCCCTCCATGTCGAACGCCAGCGCTCCGCTCTTGCCAAAGTAAACATAGATCCGCTCGCCATCCGATACCGGCGTGTGCGAGGCGTAACCATGTTCGGCAAACATGCCACCGTAGTTGTCTTCGGGCAGGACCGGCTCGACCGCCTTCGACCAAATCGTCTTGCCGCTGTTGCGGTCGAGACAAATCAAGTGACGACGTAGCTCCTTCTGATCCCCAGGATTACCGCGATCGACACCGTATCCCGACCAGCACGTCACAAAGATGCGATCCCCGACAATGATCGGGCTCGACGAGCCCGGTCCCGGCAACGCGACTTTCCACTTCAGGTTCTCCGTCTCACTCCAGGTCGTCGGGACAGCGGCAGTATCCGCGCTGACGCCAGATCCGTTAGGCCCGCGGAAGCGAGACCAATCGGCTGCCGTTACAGCAGTGGCAATAAAGAGCAGCGTTAAGGCAACGAAGCCAGCGAAATCTCGACGACCTGACATGAACATGGCGGCATTTCCTTACGAGACAGTAGTTTTAAGCGGGAATTGATTTGCTTGCGACAGTAAGCCTAGGAGTCTGTCCGGATAGCGAGATTCCTTCCGTACGATGGCCTTCCAAGGCCGTCGTTTCCTTACGATGCGGGTGAACGACGGCCTTGGAAGGCCATCGTACATGGGTAAGCGGACAGCCTCTTAGCCGGGGCGGCGACCTCCTTGGGACAACGGCTTGCCAATGCCACCCTTGAGCGTGCCGTCCTCTAGCTCTTCGACGGTGCGGCCCAGGACGATATCAAAATTCGCGGCAAGTTCGCCAAGCTTTGAATCTTTGATCGGATGGAAGTCGACCAAGATCGACTTGCGGGCCAGCGGATCGCGGACGTTGCGGAACAAGCCGTCCGACTCGTTCATCGCGTGGCCGTTGATTAGCATCTGCGTCGTGAAGATCCGTTGGCCGTTCTTGCTGACGCCAAAGTGAATGTGCGGCGTTCGCGAGACGGCACCAACGGCGTAGGGTACGGGCTTGATCGTGCGGAAGTAATACTCGCCCTTCGAGTTTGTCAGAAAGCGGCCGTAGCCTTGAAAGTTGCCGTCGCGGCCATCCTTGGCGGCTCCGCCCGTGTGAATGTAGGAGCCTTTGTTATCGACTTGCCAGATCTCGACAAAGGCGTTCCGAAGCGGCGCGCCGGTCGCCGTGAGGATGCGTCCAGCCAGATGGGTTATCTCGCCAACGGCCGGCGTGATCGAATCGTTCAATATCAGCAGGTCGTTGTCGGTGTCCAATGGCATCTTGTCCGGATAGAACGGCCCTTCGCCAACCGTCGGCGTTTGAACCAACTCCTCGGCGAATAAGCCAGGCGCGGAAAACATCGCCGCACTGAAAGCACTCGTTTGGAGAAAGCGACGGCGATTGGCAGAAAACTCGGTGCGTGCCATGGGGGTGACTCCTTGGGCGGTGGGGCGAGGTTCGATCAGTCACAAGACGATCGAATCGCGACTGGCTCACAAACCAGGCGTATTGAACCCTGGGTGACGAGACGCGTTTCGCTAAATCATGCGAATATCGAAACAAACTCGCAAGACGAACGGGCAGAAAACGCTAACTGGCTCGAATGCCAACGCTACGGCTGAGGCTGCTGATGACGGGATCGCGAAGTCGGAGAGTGAGGTTTCGCGAGCTGATCATTCGTGCCGCCCCCGGTAGTATCTGCCGATCGTGCTCGTGTGGTCGCCGTTGAATACGACACAAGGCGGTCGAGCTCAACGTCCCAAACCTTGAGTCGCAGACATGCCAGCACATCGCGCGGGCGCAACGACGTCGTTCCAGGAGACTGAAGCTCTTCAATCCCGGCCATGGCCTCCGGCAAGCGATAGAACGGAATGTGCGCGTTCAAGTGGTGTACATGATGGTAACCAATGTTGCCAGAGAACCAGTGCATCAAGCGGCTCATCTTGATGTAGCTGGACGAATGCAACGCCGCATAAACATAATTCCACTCCGAACTGTCGCGGAGCTTGACGTCGGGATAGTTGTGCTGGCAATAGAACAAGTACGAGCCGAGTGCCGAGGCGATCACACACGGCACAATCAGCCCCAGCACGAGCCAGTCCCACGCGATCGATCCGAGCCATATCGCGAGGGACAAATGCGCGACAAGTGAAATCGCTGAATCGTAGTGCTTTCGCGGGTTGATAAACAACGATCGCGTACACATTCCATACAGAAAGATCGTCACGTATCCACACGCGATCGTCAGCGGATGGCGCGCCAGCGAGTACAGAAATCGCTCCTTCGTGGACGCGGCGGCGTACGCCTCGGTTGTCATCATGGGGTAGGAACCGATGTCGGCACCGAAGATCTTGGCGTTGTTTTTGTGGTGATGGTTGTGCGAGCGATTCCAGATACTTGGCGGATTCAGCGCGAGCATTCCGTAGCCGAACATAATCGCGCGGGCCGTTCTGGAACCGCGGAGAATCGTGCCATGCTGAAAGTCATGGTACAGAATGAACAATCGCACCAGGACGAGTCCCGCCACCACACTGGTCACGATACGCAAGCCCAACGGGAGCGTCGTGCATGAAAGGACGACGAGCCCCCCGAAAATGCCGAGTGTCGACAGCAGGTGCCACCAACTAAGCCAACGATGCTCGGAAGCATACGGCTTGCTAGCTAAAATAAGTTCTTTGGGTTCTCGCATCGACGTCTTTCGTCCATGAAAGTGAGGCGACGCTCACCACCTGGGCCACCGAAATAGTAGGGCATAACATAGCCTCCAGGCCCGCCGACTGGTAGACCTAACTACGGATTTCGATCGTCTGATTGTGGGCGATTGATGCCGATTTGGGCTGCAAACTCGCCAAAACGCTCGTCAATCCCCTAGGAGGCTGTCCGCCTACCCATGTACGGTGGCCTTCCAAGGCCGTCGTTCACCCGAATCGCAAGGAATCGACGGCCTTGGAAGGCCATCGTACAAGAGGAAACGCGGTATCCGGACGGACTCCTAGCAGTAGTATCGGTTGCTCCCACTGTCCCGTTTGAATCAGTTGGAACGATCGACCGCAGAATCCGGGGCAGAAACCGGAAAATATCGTCAACAATTTTGTGACTGGACGGTTGAAAGCGGTTTGGCGGCAATTACAATAAGGACAGCCTGAGCAGGTTTCTGCCCCACCTGCCAGGTAAGGCCCTTCGCGGATTCTGCCCCTCCGCGATTGGCCGTTTTTTATTTCTTGGCTCAGCTAGCACGTCAGGCAGCCGCACGCTTACGGTCGAAATTCCTTCTGCCACTCGGCCGGCATCACACTGATGTCCGTGTTATCCGCGTACTGCGATCGCAGTTCGTCGAGGTCTGCCTTTAGCTCTGCGATGACGGTTTCATACTTCGGATTCGAGTACTGATTCGCCAGCTCCTCCGGGTCGCCTTCCAGATCGTAGAACTCCCACTCGTCGAACTGGTAGAAGCGAATCAGCTTGTACTGCTTGGTGCGAATTCCGAAGTGCTTGGCAACCATGTGGACGCTGGGATACTCGTGATAGTGATAGTACAGCGAGTCCCGCCAATCCGTCGGCTCACCTCGGAACAGCGGAACCAGCGAACGGCCTTGCATGTCGGCAGGAATCTCCGCGCCGGCGACGTCAAGAAATGTCTCGGCGTAGTCGAGGTTTTGAATTAGTTCCGTGTTGATCGCTCCCGGCTTGATCACCCCCCGGCCACTTGACAATGAACGGCATCTTGAACGACTCTTCTACATCCATCGCTTGTCGTACCAGCCGTGGTCACCGAGATAAAAACCCTGGTCGGACGAATAGATCACAATCGTGTTGTCTTCCAAGCCGGCATCGTGCCGGTACTCCTTGCCGAGCCAGCAAGTCGATGTTCGGCGTCGGATTCACATCCTTGAGCCAGCCGTTGTACGCACCGATGGCATGCGGCGCATGATCGTCGGTGAAGCGGCAGAAATAGATTACCGGTACGACGGCTCTCCGAAGCCGTCGAATCAGGGCTCGACGGGCTCGGAGGCCCGTCGTACTGGTAGAAAAGACTTTGCCGCTCGCCTTACAAGATGCACGTACAGAAGATCACAAGTTCACGCCCATGCCGAGCGTACTAATCACATGCACACGGGGCGGCGCGGTGTGGTAAAATCACTGTCGTTTTCCGCGGCCCGGTGAACGGTAAAGTTGAACGGCTGAGATGATCTCTACACGACAAGCCACTGGCATTCTCATACTCGTCGTGACCATTGTTTGCGCCAACGAATCACCAGGCACAGCGCAACGCCGTGCGAGGACCGTTTGCGACCGACACGCCAACCCTGCGTGTGAAAACGCCATTCGGGAACTCCTCCTGCTTGGCGCGGAGCTTTCGTACCGGCGCGGTCACGTCGTTTACATCTCGGTGTGGCCAGACCGCGGAGGCACGACATCGTTTTCCGATGACGATCTCGTGCATGTCAAATCATTGCCCGCGGTTGAAAACATCGCGCTCGGCAACACTCGGGTGTCTGACAAAGGGCTCGCTCACCTCACGGGACTTGCGAATCTAAAAACGCTGACGCTCATGGGAGCACCGATTACGGATGCGGGACTTGTCCACGTTAGCAAACTGTCGCAACTGGAATCCCTAAGCTTGGCTGGAACGAATGTCTCCGACGCCGGGATGCAGCACTTGAAGGAGATGCCGCAGCTCACATTTCTGAACCTATCGGGCACGCAATTGACCGATGAGGGACTGCGGCACTTGGAGCATCTGACCAAGATTGAAGTTTTGCATCTCGACTACGTCGACATAACAAACGAGGGGCTCAGACACGTCAGACCACTATTAGGCCTGAAGCAATTGGAGCTTTCGGGGGTCGAGATAACGGATATCGGCCTCGGCCATCTGCTGGCGCTGCCCAATCTGCGAGGATTGAGCCTCGAGAATTGCGAGATAAGTGACACGACGTTGGCATCTCTGTCGCAGTTGAGGAAACTTAAATGGCTATCTCTGATTAACAGTTGGGGTATTACCGACGAAGAGTTCAAAAAACTAAGTCTTGCCTTACCGCACACCGAGATAGCTTATTTCTACGCGCATGATTGACAGCCTGGTGCCGGCTTACAAGGTTCGGCACTACGCCAGGGCTTTTGTTTTGTTTAGTCTGTGACGAGCGCAGATGAGTAGCATGGCCTCGCAGGCCGTGTGTTTTCCGGCATTCCCAAGCTGACACGGCCTACGAGGCCATGCTACTTCTTGCGCAACTTCAAACAAACAAAAGCCCTGGGCACCACGCTGTCGAACAAGTATGCGATGAACGGGAGTTCTCTGTACACTGTGGATTGTAAGTCGACGAATTCGTTCCGCCCTTCGTTACTTTGGTGGTGTGAACGGCGTTTGAAAACGCCAGCGCTGGGCGGGGATTCGGGTGTAATCGAGAAGAGGTGGCGTCC
>JAQBZB010000253.1 GCA_027622275.1 Planctomycetota bacterium
GTCAGCCGCATCGGCACCTTTTCGTGAGCCTCCCGCATCAGGTTCACAAACGCGGCGAAGTCGTCATCCTGATGAAAGACATCGCTGCGGCCATTGCCCCGGTTCAGGACATGGTAAACAATCCCACCTCGCAAACCCACCTCTTGATGCTCTGGATGTGCGTGGCATGCCCGAACTCTAATCAACCGAAGCCCCCTAGTAAAGCAGAATGTCCCCTTTAGCGATTTTCCAACAGTCCACGATAACTGATTGTCATACCATCCTCACATGAAACAGAATGATGTTGCCTTGTTTCTTTGCTGCCCGCCGCAGGCGGGTGATCGAGTCCATCGCGATCGTGTTCAGGGTTGCTTTCCTTCGGCCATTTCGCGGGCCTTCTTCAGGCTGTCTTCGCAATGTGTCTTGTGCCATCCTCCAGCGCCGATCTTCAGAGCCTGGGTGTATGCCGTCTCCGCCTCCCTGTACTTCTTCTCCTTCAGATAACTGTCGGCGATGTGCATCTGGATGTACGCACGCAGGTTCGTCTGGTTGGCTGCGGGATATTGAAACGCCTTCTCGTACTCTTGTCGGGCTCTGTCGAAATCTCCGGATTCCAATAGGATGCCACCCACGGCAACCTGTGCGGCGGCGAGTTCGTCGGCCGTTCCTTTCTTTTCCCTGGCCGCCTCCAGATTCTTTTGCGCCTGCCGGATACGTTCGGCAAGGGCCGCTTCCTCGGTGGGAATCGAGAACTCCCTGTATGCGAAGCCGCCGGTGCTGGCATAGTACACGTACGCGCCGAGCCCGCCGGAGTCCGCGACCTTTATACCATCGGCCAGCGTGACGCCTTCGGCAATCTTCGGGTTGGCGTCAAAGGTGGTCTTTCCTCCCGTGCCGAAGAGCAGGATGCCCGGCCCGTAGTATTTGTTGTTGCGCAACTGCACGTCGGGGGAGTCAAGGATGATATGCGCCTGGTCAGACACCACCTTGCCCCCGTGTTTATTCATGTTCCAGCCATGCCCATAGAAGGACATGAACGCGTTGGTGTCGATGGTGGTGCTCCAGTACGGAGTGAGCACGCCGATGCTGTTGCCGACCATTTCGAAGTAGTTGCCGATGATCGTGACTCCGTTGCCAGCCAGATTCAGGATTCCGTAGCCCTTGATCTCCTCGAAGATGTTGCCCGCGATGTGGATGCCGGTGTTGCCCCACTGGTTCACGTTGGGGCCGATCACGACGCCGTGCAGGTGCTGCCGCCGGATTTCGCAGTTGATGATGCTCACGCTGTTGAAGTGGTTGCGTCCCCAGATGCCGATCTGGTTGCCTCGGATCAGACAACTCTCGAACCGGATCTGGTAGCAGTGATTGATGTGGACGCCCACGTTCTGGCTGTTGACCTTGATGTCCCGAAAGGTGATGTTCTTGGGCACCGTCTCCGCCGGCACCTTGATCCCCACCCCGACGAACGCGGCTTCCCGGTCGAAGGTCAGCCCTTCGATGACGAAGTTCGCGCCTTCGACCTCCGGCGGATCCCACAACTCCAGGATGGGTACGCCGACATTCGTCTTGTCATCAAAGTCGAGTTCGCCCGGCAACGCGTCGAGACTGAACTGGTCCTTCGCCTCGGTCAGCGACTGCTTGCGCTCTTCATAGTTCACCGACTGTGCATCCAGGATCTTCGTCCCTTTGAGCACTGCACCGTAGCCGCTCAGCCGAGTCCCATAATGCGCCCGGTCCTTGCCCAGCCGGATCGTCTTGTTGATCTTGTACGTCCCCGGCGGAAAAAGAATCGTGGCACCGTTCTCGTAGCCGTTCTTGACGCTGACATGATCGATGGCTGCCTGAATCGCCGGCGACCAGTCGCCGTCCGCGACCAAGTGGGAGAAGTCTTTGACGCTGACGTGGCTTGTGCGATTCCCTGGCTCCACATCCTTGCCGGCCGCATCCGTCTTGGCTGGTTGTTCGTCTCCACTAAGGACGGAAATCCCGGGCCACATCGCCGAGCCGACAAGTAGGGCAGAAATCAGTGTCGCCACCACGAACGGAAAGTAAAAGCTTTGGTTCATGGTTGTTCCGTTCTCGTTTACGTCTGGGTTGTTGATTACGGTAGGATTGTCACCACTTTGAGAGAATCAAGGGTCAGGACTCATAGATCGTGTGCCTTAAAGCGGAGTCTGATGCCGCGGCTGCGGGTTAAAACAACTCCGGTAGTGGTTTGTGACCATCGACGACGTACTGCGGGCGGCCGGCGAGGTCGTGCAGTTTCGTTTCCGGATCGATGCCCAGAAAACGGTGCAGGCTGGCGTGGACTTCGCCGAAGTGGACGGGGCGTTCGGCAATTTCGGCCCCCAGCCGGTCCGTGGCGCCGATCACCTGTCCGGTGCGGAAACCGCCCCCGGCGATCAACCCGCCGCCAACCTGCGGCCAGTGGTCGCGGCCGGCGTCCTTGTTGATCTGCGGCGTACGGCCGAACTCGCCCCACGCCACTACCGCCACGTCGTCGCTCAGCCCGCGCTGGTGCAAATCCTCGATCAACGCCGAGAGCGCCCGGTCGAAAATCGGCAGATGCGTGTTCTTCGCCTCGCTGAAATTCTGGCTGTGGAAATCCCAGCGGCCGAAGTTCAGCGTCACCACGCGCGCTCCCGCTTCCACCAGCCGGCGTGCAAGCAGAAAGTGCTCCGGATTCCGCGGAGCACCGTCGCCGTAGTTCTTCGTGTCCCCCGTGCCATACCGTTCGACGACGGCTGGATCTTCCCGCGACAGATCGAATGCGTCCGCCAGTTTGCTCGATGTCAGGATGCCCAGTGCCTGGGCGTTAATGTCGTCGATGCCTTGCAGCGTGCCGCGCGCGTCGATGTCGCGCCGCAAGCGGTCGAAGGATTGGAGCAGTCCGCCGCGTTCCTGCAGGCGGTCGCCCGAAATCGCGTTGAGAACCATGTCGGTCCGCGCCGGTCCTGACGGGCGAAACGCCGCATGGCCGACGCCGAGGAACCCCGGCAAGCCGGGCGAACCATACGGCGGGTGACCGGAGTCGGGTGCCAGCCCGATGAACGGCGGAATGGCCGGATCAGCCGGCCCTTGCACTTTGGAAACCACCGGGCCGATCGCGGGCCAGCCTCCAGGCGGCTGGTTCACAAACGACCGTCCCGTGTAGCAGATAAACGAATCGTGTGCCCCGTTGGGTGATCCGTAGACCGATCGCAACGGAACGCAGCGGTCCATGATCTTCGCCATGTACGGCATGTGCTCACAGATTTCGATCCCCGGCACGTTCGTGGGTATCGGCCGAAACTCGCCGCGAATTTCAGCCGGAGCATCCATTTTCAAATCGTACATATCCTGATGCGGCGGCGCTCCGACCATGTAGATCATGATCACCGACTTGTGCGACTGTCTGATTCCAGCGACGCGTTCCGCCCGCAGCAATCCTGGCAGCGACAACCCTCCCATCCCCAGCGCGCCGATCTTGAGCGCCGTGCGGCGAGTCAACCCATCACACAGCCTCCGTTTCGTGCCTGTCACTCGCAACATGCGATCATCCTTTCGTTAGCAGTGGTTCGTAGTTCCGGCTTTAGCCGGTTAAGCCCCGGTCCAGCCGCATGAATGCGGTACTACAAGCTGCCGTTTCAATTGTGCTTCGTTACTTCTGTGTTTCTGGCAGGGCTGCGCCTCGGCTTTCGCATCAATGATAACTGATGCGATCGCGTTCCGAAACACGAACGAGAGGGCCTCTCAGGAAACTTGCCCCACGTCGATCAAGACAACTCGCCGATCGCGGTTCCTTCGTCCAGCAGGTTGTACGGGCGGTTCTGGTTATCGACGGCTTCCAGGTTATGGATGCCCATGGCGTGGTAGACGGTCTTCGTGATGTCGGCAGGAGTGACGGGCTTGTTGGCCGGATACTCGGCGAAGCGATCGCTGGAACCGTAAGTTTGGCCGCCGCGGATGCCGCCGCCGGCGAGCACGTCGGTCAGGCAGTGTGTCCAGTGATCGCGCCCCGCACCTGATGCACCGCCGCTGCGCGGGTCGCCGATCTTCGGCTTGCGCCCCATCTCGCTCGTGACCAGCAGCAGCGTCTGATCGAGCAGGCCGCGGTTCGCCAGATCTTCGATCAGGGCCGAGAAAGCGCGGTCGAACTCGGGCAGCAGGTCTTCTTTGAGGCAGTTGAAGTTGTTGCCATGCGTATCCCAACCGCCGCCGCTTGCACACTTCTTGTTAAGCCGAGCTTCATCCCCACGCCAGAAGACCGTAATGAACGGCACGCCCGCCTCAACCAGCCGCCGGGCTGCGAGCAGGCTCATGCCGTTGACTGTCTCGCCGTAGCGCTCGCGAAGCGATTGTGGTTCCTGCGCCACATCGAAAGCCTCGGTCGTGCTCGATGACAACAGCAGCGACAGCGCTCGCTGTTGCTGGGCATTCCAGGTGCGCGAGGCAGCGAACGAGTCGAAGTTTCGTCGAACGGCGCCAAGCTCCCGAAGCAAAGCATGTCGCTGCGTCAGACTGGCGGCCGTCGTGCCTTCCTGCAACACGAGCGCCGGCACCTGGAACTTCAGCGGTTGCTTCGAGTCCCCTTCGACATACAGCGGGTCGAACTCCAGCCCCAGCCGCGCCGCGAACTGCCCCGGCCGCGTGAACGCCGGCGCGCCCTCCTTTTGCGGCAGCGTGATGAAATTGGGCAACTGCGGATGCGGCGGGCGTTTCGCACCGACGACGGCGCCCATGCAAGGCCAATCATCGGGATACGGCGTGCGGTTATTTCCCTGCGACAGAAAAGTCGGATCAGGCACATGGCCGGTCAGGTTGTAGTAGTAGCCGGCGTGATGGTCGTTCGTGCTGACCGTTCCGCCGACGCTGTTGACGAGCGCCAGGTGATGTGATTGCTTCGCCAAGAGCGGCAGATGCTCACAGAGCCGCACGCCCGCCGCCGATGTCTCGATCGGCTGGAACGGCCCGCGATATTCCGCTGGGGCGTCGGGCTTCATGTCCCACATGTCAATGTGCGACGCGCCGCCGCTGAGGAAAAACAGGATCGTCGACTTGGCTCGCCCCGCTTGGCCTGCTCTTGCCGCGGGTGGTTGCCCGAACGCCATACCCGCCAATCCACAACTCGACACGACAAGAAACGTGCGCCGTGATACTCCTGGAACAGCAGAGATTGTCTTTATCACGATGTTACATTCCTTTAACCGGTGCGAGGTCGGTTACGGTGAGGCAGTTTGGATGTTTTCCAAGGCAGCGACTGAGAGGATGGCGATGATGCATTGCGGCCCCATTGTTCATTGCGAGAACTTGTAGAGGTTTTCGTCCGTTCGCAGGAACATCGCGCCGTCCAGAAACGCCGGGGTCGCAAACGTGCGGCCTGGGACTTCGTTTGTGCCGAGCACTGCGAATTCCTTGTCTGCTTTCACCCAGGTCGCCAAGCCGGTTTCGTTTAGAAATAGCACATGGCCGTTGGCGAAGATCGGCGACGCTGAATAGTTGCCTCCGAGCCGTTCCATCCAGTGCCGATCTCCCGTCTTGACATTCACGCACGAAGCGATGCCATCGTCGGAAACAAAGTACAACTCATCGCCGACCAGCAACGGCGAGGGAGTGCTCGGTGCCCCGCGCTTGATCCGCCACGCCACGTGCGAGTCGGTCACGTCACCCTTGCCGCCCAGCTTGACGGCCATCAGTTCGGGATGATCGTAGTCGTGGTTGTAGATCACCAGACCGTGGCCCAGCGCCGGCTGCGGCACCACCGACCAGCCCGGAGCCAGCACTCGCCACAGTTCGTTGCCGCTCGCCAAGTCGTAGGCGGCGAAGTGGTCCGGCCCCGGAGCCATGACTTGAGCCTTGCCGTCCACCAGGGCGACCGTTGCCGTCACGAACGAATGGTTGATGCGAGCTTTCACGCCACGCGGAGTCCTCCATGCGACCTTGCCGGTTTCGGCGTCAACGGCGGCCACGAACGGGGCTTGGCTGCCATCACAGACAATCACCAGCTTGCCATCGTGCAACACGGGCGAACCGCCACTGCCGTGAACCGGAGGATACTCCAATTCAAAACAACTCCACTGCACCGTTCCGTCGGCAGTGGCCAGTCGCGCCATGCCGAGCGCTCCGAAATGGACGAACACCGAGCCGTCTCGAACCACCGGTGTCGGGCTGGCATGGCTATTCTTCGCGTGGATCGACGGGGCCTTTTCGACCGCCCGCACTTCGCGATCCCAGAGGGTCTTACCGGTCGCGGCGTCGAAGGCCATCGCGCGCAATGACAAGCCTTCACCACGCGGCACTGCGGTCGTCAAAAACACTCTGCCCTCGGCCACCACCGGCGACGACCAACCAAAACCGGGAACTCGCGTTTTCCAAGCGACATTCTTGGTATCCGACCATTCCACCGGCGTCGCCGGTCCCACGGCGTGCCCGTCGGATTTCGGCCCACGAAACTGCGGCCAGTCCTCGGCAGGCATGGCACCGGCGGACAAGGCGCAGATAGCGATCACTTCAAAGAGCATCGGATGTGTTCTCCAAGGCGGCGAAGCCGCAACCAAGGTGGACGAGTCGCTCCGCGACTCGGCGGCGAGTTGCGGAGCAACTCGGCCACAATACGCGAAACACGCGCATGTTTCGGACAAAGACTCCAAAAAAGTACCGATCCAAAGTGCGACCCAGTATTGCAGACGCTAGTCGATTCCAAAACCACGAATCAAAACAACTCGCCGATCGCGGTTCCTTCGTCCAGCAGGTTGTACAGGCAGCACATCGCACCATGCTACCGCTTCTCCGGCCAATTCAAATGCCGGTGCAGGAACTGAAACGTCCCTCGGCCGTGGATCGTGTGTGGGCCGTCGAAAAACTCGATCTCCGTCCGGTCGCCGATCTTGAGCTGGTCATAGTGACGTCGGACTTTGCCAAACTCTCCGGCGACCAATTCCGTCGGCTGGCCGCCGTCGCGGTGGCCGGCTTCGACCATGAACGGTCGCGGGGACATCAACATCGCCAGCTCGGCATAGCTCGCCACGTGAGCCAGGTTCCATTCGGGGATTTCGTACTCGGTCGTGAAGAGATAGCTGAAGCGTTCCTCGTTGGACGCGATCGTCCGCGGCCAATCCGTAAAGTCGCCGGAGCAGATTGACAGGTAATACCGATCGACCAGCGGCGGCACGCGCATCGCCGTCTTGCCGCCGTAGGACAAGCCGTAGAACGCCATCCGTTTGGAGTCCACGTTGGGCAGCGTCGCCAGCCAATCGAGCGTCTGTTCGTGCTGTGCGATGATGACGCTGAACAGCGATCGCTTCAGCGGGTTGAGCATTCGCTGGAGCACTCGAAAGCGATCGCCGCCGCGATACGGATTCTGCGGCGCATACACGATGAAGCCTCGCTTCACGAGTTCCTCGCTGAACGCCTGGTAGTACGCGAACGGTTGCGGCTCGCGCGAGATCGTGTCCAGCGGCGTCCCTTCCAGCCCATGCTGACACACCACCAGCGGACGCTTCTCGTCATCCGGTATGTCTTTCGGCAGCAGCAGAATTCCCGAAGCGATCACGTCCTCGACGACATCCAGCACGATCTCGTAGCCGACGTAGTCGGCCGTTTCAATCACTCGCCGCGACTGCGCGTTGAACGGCAGCTTGGCGTGCGGCAGTCGGCCGATCAATTCGTCGTGGACCCAATCGCGCAATTGCGGACGTGTCCGTTCCCAGTCTTCGACTGTCGTTGGATTCCGCAACCACTTCGCGTCGCGCACCTGATGACTTCGGCGCAGCAGATTTTGAACGTGATCCTGCAACTCGTCGAACTGCCGCTTCTGGCGAGCGGCGGCCAACCGGCGAACGGTCTCGTCCGAGAACTCGGCGTCGCGCTGCCACGGTTCCGGCGCGGCCTCGAGTCCTGTTTCGATGCCAAGTCCATTGGCGAACGCTCGGAGCGCCGTATCGGTTCCGGCCGGCCCGTCGCCATCGCTGATCGAAAGAACGAGTTGCGTCTCATTCCCAAGTTGCCGGTAGATCGCCGCAGCTCGCTCGAATTCGGCCCGCACGGAGGCGAGTTGAGGTGTGACGATCCGCCCCGGTGCTGCACTCGGACGACGTCCCTCACGAACGGTGGGTGGCCCGGCGACTTCGACCGCGCGACAGGCTTCGATCACCAGTCGGCGCGGAGCAATCAGCCCCGCCAACTCCGCATCGCCGAACTCCGTGAGCAGTCCCCACACGTTGCGATCGATCGGCTCCTGCCAGACGTTTTCTCGTTCCGCGAAATACCCGCTGACCCAACAGGACTGAAGTCGCGGATCGAGCGCCGCCGAATACAGCGCGAGCAGTCCGCCCTCGCCGACACCGACGATGCCGATCCTTTCACCGACGTGCCACTTCGTTTGCTGTTCGATCAGATCAACCGTCGCGAGCACCTTCTGGACTTCGTAACCGATGATGTGCCGGCCCACCTCGAAGGCTTGCCGGTAGAGGAATTCGCGATGCGTCTGATTGGTGAAAGCAACCTGTGAATGGCCCGACAACTCGTCGCTGCGGCTGATGAACGTCGGGATTGCGACCAGACACCCCGCCGCCGACAGCCGCCGCACGAACTGCACCGAATCGGGCAGCCCGTCGCTGACTCCGCAAAACATCTCCGGAGTCCAATCGGCATCCGGCAGCGCGACCACGCCGGCTCGCGGAGTCTCCGGCACCAGCAACAATCCCTCCGCCGTCACACCGTCGAGCACCGACCATCGAGCCACGTAAACCGTCACTTGCTTGTTTCGACCAACGATCGCAGATCGATCCAACGTCGCGAGGACTTGAAACTCCTGCCGATCCGTTGCACGCTCCGTGACTCGCGGATCGACCGCTCCGATCAACGCCCGCAAGCGTCCGCGACCCGCATCAACCCCTGCGCGGGACGCATCTCGCTGCTGTTGATTTGCTCGTCGCTCGCGAGCGACACTTAACTCGCGCAGGCAAAAGCGGTGGAGACCGTCCACCATGACTTCGTCCAATGGCTGTTCGATCGTCAGCGGGACCGTGCCGGAAAGTTGCCGATCCGCCGCGCTTACCACACCGGCCAGCAACAGCAACCAGACTCCGACGACGCAACGCGTTTGATTCCGACTGCTACCAGCCACGAGCAACTCGCCTTTCCTTCCGCAACCGCGAAAACCGCATCACAACACCGGATACATTACCACTAGCGAAACTCGCCAAGAGTTTCGGTGGCCCGGCTGACCAGCCGAAAGTCTTGGCGACTTTCGCTACAACCGGTACGGTTTCATCTACCGCTCGCCTAAGACCGTCGCCGACACCTTTCCCGCGCGCCTTCAAGTTCGGTCGAGGTTCAATTCAGCTTGGGCGCGGAATCTCCGTTTGCGTCGGAGCGGTATTCAAGTTCGACTTCTCCCAGGGGCCGCTCGGCGTGGCTGAGCGTCATGGCGTGAATCCGCGCGCGGGTCATGTGGAACTTGAGACGGACCTCGCGGCCGACGAGCTTGCTCACGTCGGCGTTATCCTGCCACCGCACGGGTAAATCGAGGGCGTCTCCCTGAATCTCGCGAGCTTCACTCGCCGCAAAGCCGGCGATCGGCTGCCAGTCGCGCGTCAGCACCTCGACACGGATCGATCCTTTTTCCCACGTCGCGGCGTTCAGATACAGTCGTGGATGTCGCACGACGAACGGCTTGGTGATCATCCGGTGTGGACCCGCGCTGGCAATGCCGGTCTCCAGCGAGGCAAATCTGTCTCGCTTCAACGTCGCCAGCGCCACGCCGCCGGTGTGATGCTTGGACGCGGCTTGGTCGACATTGTGAGGAAAGTTCAACGCGGCGTAATAGAGGTAAATTGTGTCGTTGACGACGATCGGTTTCGGCTGCGAGCAGGCCATCGCCATGAAGTCGTAATTCCCCAGCGCTCCATGCGGAATGAACGGCGTCCCCCGGCACACCCGCGTGAAGCGGATGCCGTCGCGGCTCGTCGCCAGATGGATGTCGATCGGCTGCGGACGACGCAAATAGAAGATGCTGACGTAACCGATGTAGGTCTGCGCGAACTTGTGGCAGCCGAACTGGTAGAGTTCGGTGTCGGCGGGGTCGTCGGGGTCCATTGCGAGAATGAACTGGTGATTCGTCCATTCCTTCAGGTCTTCGCTCTCGGCATAGGCGTAGGAGCGATTGTATCGGTCGATCGGCGGCCGGTTCAGGTCGCGGTCGTCGGCGATCATCCGCTCGCTGAATTCGGGAATGATCCGGCGATAGATCACCCACTTGCGCTTCGCTTCGTCGAACATCAAGTGCATCAGGCAGTCGTCTCCCGTCCCGGCCACATCGTGCGGTGTCTGCCAGAACGGCGTCGCAGCACACGACCAGTGAATGCCATCGGGCGACGTCACGATGTGGGCTCCGCGGCGGTGATCCTGAACGATCGCCAGCGCGACGTAGTTCTCCGACGGGTCGCGCGGCTGCGGATGCCGGTTCACGCCCCAGAAAAACGCCTTCTTTCCCTGCGGTACCATTGCGGTCGTAGGCACGACGAATTTCTCGGGACCGTAGGCGAGGTTCGTCGGGGATTTGAGCACCATGTCGCTGACAAACACAATGTTGTGGTCGCGGCGTCCCGCCACCTCCATGACTCCCAAGTCGGGCTTCTCCCACTGGACACCGTCCTTTGACGTGAAATACAGGATCCACGCCGCGTTTCCTCCCAAATACCCGGCCTTCGAATCGCTCCCCGCCCGTGCCCACATCTTGAAGAGCTTTTCCTCTTCGTCGTACATCGTCGAGTACGGCTCCAGGTACGTGCCGTCGCTCCAGCGATCACAGCGGACGACCGGGTTCAACAAATGTTTCTTGGCCGGGTGCAACCTGCGTGACACACCGGGCGTGCTGTCCAGCAGATGATTGTCGAGAAACATCTCCGTGACGAACGGAGCGCGGCTGTGGTCGTGGTCACCGCTTGAATCACGAGGCAGCGGTTCGTTCGCCGATGCCTTGCCAGCGGCGAAGAGCGCCGCCCCACCGACTCCGGCGGTCAGCATAAAATCGCGACGGTTCGTTGGCATGTTGTGGTTCCTCACTCCGTGGTCGCCTATTTGAATCGGATCTTCGTCAAGTAGATGCTCGTCTTGCCTTCATGGGATGAGTAGTAGCTCATCCACAGCAGGTCGTCGTGCCAGACCATGCCGGGGTAGCTGCAGTCACCGCCGCTGGGCAAGGTCAGAACGGGATCATAGCTATCGCGCGTCATGCGTGCGAGCGTGGTCGTCGCGGCGTCGCCGTAGCCTCGGCTTGCCGCCCACAACTCGCCGCTCGGCAAGCGAATGAAGTTGGGACCACCCAGGCGATGCTTCAGCTTCGTCCAACTCCAGTCCGTGTACGGCGCTCGGCTTGTGCCAATCCACTCAGGACGGACCAGGGCGATCAACTCGCCGTCGGGCATGAACCGCAAGGTGGTCTCGCTGGCGTTCCAAGTGTTGTCGGGCAGTCGAAACTCGGTGATCCACTCCCAATCGAGCCCGTCCCGGCTGCGGTAGAGCATCCCGCGGCGCGGATCGCTCCCTTCGCCCAGCTTGCTGACGCTCCAGGCCCAGCCCTCGTGCCACGTCGCGCGCCACAGCCAGTGATCTTCGGCCAGCACTTTCCTGGGCGAAGTCCACTCGCGTCCGTCTCCCGAGAAAGAGACGCGCGGCGAGCGAGTGCCGTATGGCGTGCCCCGGTAGACGCTGCCCCCCATGATCAGCATCAATCGGCCGTCGGGCATGATCGACAGCTTTGGGTCGCGCAGATCCACGTCGCGCTCTTCCAGCAATGCGGCGGATTCCCACGACTCTCCGTCGGCCGACACGATCACACGCACCCGACCGATACTCGGACCGTGGTCCTGCGCTTCGCGAAACGTACACCACCAGCGGTCGTGGAAACGGATCAGGTCCGTGAACGCGTTATGCTCGCCACGGTCCCAGATCTTGCGGACGGAGACAACCTCAGGCTCGGACGCCGGCACGGGCAGCGACGCCGCGATCCAAGCGGACACAACAAGTAGCGATATCGCATGCAGCCTTCGCATGGAATTGAATCCTCGTCAGACGCAGGAATGAAGGAAGGTCAACGAACTAGTGTGCAGAAACCGGCGGCAGGTCATGGCATAACATATCATGTCATGTCGTTGCCTCACGGGGCCTCGGTGAATTGAAACGAAAACAAGTCGGCATCGCGCAGGACGAAGCGAATTCGCACCATCTGGCCCGCGATCGCCGCAAGGTCGGTGCTGGATTTCCAGGTGACGTGACGCTGGACCGTGTCTCCAAACAGCTCGTCGCAATCTTCCAGCGCGTATCCGGGAAGCGGTTGATCCTGAGCATCCCGCAGTTCCACTCGCAGGCCGCCTGCCGCCGAAGAGGCGAAGTTCAGCGAAAGAGTCTTCCCGCGGAACTGAATCGGCTTGGTGACGAGTTCGCCGCCGCTCATGGGAGCGTTGATCGAGACGAAGCCATCCAGTCGTAGCGTGTAACGTCGAAGCGACTTTCCTTGATCCAGCCAGCTACCTTCGGTGGCATAGAGAGAGAGCTCGCGGGGCGCGCCGTCGAACGCCGATTGTGTTTCGACGAGTTGCCAGCAGATAAACTGCTGCCCGTAGTTCCATGTCCCTGGGCGCTCGATGCCAGGCCGGAGAAACGCTTCGTTCCAGCGGCGAAACGTCACTCCGTCCCGGCTGGACATGAACAGCCCCTCGGTCAGCGCGGAGCCGAGCCGTTCGATCAGGGCCGCCCGTGCCTGGCGCTGCTCGAAGTCCGGCAGAGATCGCAATGAGGCCGGCCATTCCCGAATCCGGTCAGGTCCCGCCCGGCCATTGCCGACCGCCGGTGTTGTGTACTCAGGGTTCGCCCGGTCGACGTAACGCACCGGCAGGCCGATCAGCAGGTGCGGCGCGCGGTGATAGGGATGGATCCCGTTCTCGTAGAGCTGTTCTTCGGGCGAACCCGGATAGTCCAGGTTGGCCTGGTTTTCCCAGTGGAGGAAGTCTTTGGAGGTCGCCGTGCGAATGGCCCGCACACCGGCAGGTTCCCATTGCTTGTCCTGGGTGACGCCCGCAGTGAAGTACCGCCAGTAAGCGCGATACTCGCCGCGCTCGGAATCCCAGAACGCGAGGTTCATGGCGTCAAAGGCGCCGTCGGTGATGACCGGCGTCTGGCTCATCGGCGTCCAGTGAATGCCATCGGGAGACTTCATCGGCAGCATGCCCAGCGGATGCTCGGCGCTGAGGAACATCTTGTAGCGCGCGTCGGGGGCGGCCTGCGGATTGGTGTCCTTGAAGACCGCCGGAGCGCCGATGCGCGCCTGATGTCCTTGTGCCATGGCCCGCGAGATGACGATGTTATTGGCCTTCGATCCCTGGAACTCATGTAGTCCAAGTTCCGGTTTCCGCCAGTGAATGCCGTCGTCGCTTTCCGCGTAGCAGAAACTCTCGATGCGCGTATCGAGTTGGTCGTTCTTCGCCGCCAGATGCCCCGTCACGTAGAACATGCGATAGCGGTCGCCATCCTGGAAGACGCAGTGATAAGTCGTGTTGTTCCCTTCCCAGGGCGCGTCATGAACCATGACCACTTCGCGCGGCGTCGGTTGATGCAGCCGAAAGTCGGCCTTGCCCACCAGCCGTTCGACCAGTGCATCATCCACGAACAACTCGCGCCGCGAGCCGATATCGACCGGTTCGCCAGCCATTGAATCTGCGGTGACAAACAGCGAGACCACGAGGATCAAAACGCGAGTCATGAGATATCTCCGATCGGCACGGCGAGTTCACATTGTTTGGAATTCGGATCACGGCGAGCCGCTGCAATTAACGACGAATGTTATGCGTTTCGGGGCAGGTCGAATCACGGGCCTTCATCGTACCAGTACTCGCAGGACCGAGCGGCGGGTCTGTTCGAGTGTG
>JAQBZB010000254.1 GCA_027622275.1 Planctomycetota bacterium
TTCCCAACTCCGCACGCCTACAACTCAAAACTCCCGAATAACAAACAACTTAAAAGCTGCACGACCTCTCCACTAACGGGGTCATGGTCCAACGGGAAGACACCGCGATGGCATGGCGCTCTGTCTCCTGGAAACGGGGCAGGGTTCAACTCCCTGTGACTCCACTCGATGAATACGGAAGGTAGCCGGATACGGCTCGCCGGGCCGGTTTGCTAAACCGCGCGACGGGCACCGATTCGCCGGTAGGCGAATTGGTCGGGGTCATGAGGGTTCAAATCCCTTGCCTTCCGCTGATGGCTCGATGGTGAAATGGACATCATGCCTCGGTTCTAACGAGGAGTTCCGGGTTCGATACCTGGTCGGGCTACTGATTGAATAACGGAAGGGCTACCCGACCAATCGGCATCCGTGCCGATCGGTGCCCGGCGACGGGAACCGGTTGGCGGGCACCGACCGGAGGTTGGTCGGGTCGAGCGACAAGCCTTGCGAGTTCAACTCCGGGCACCGATCGCCGAAGGCGGATTGGTCGCTTCCGCTGAACTTCTGACAACTCGTAGTGTCAGTCAACATGGTGTCCGTGGTGTAGCGGTTTCTGCACGTCTGCCTGTGGAGCAGAAGGTGAGGGTTCGACTCCCTTCGGACACCCTTGGAACAGAGGAAAGGATTGGATCATGAAGATGCTCGAACGCCCAGCGCTGGTGCTTAACCGCAACTGGCAGCCGGTGAACGTCGCCACGGTGGCGCGGGCGCTGGTGCTGTTGTGGAACGAGTCCGCGCGCGTTGTCGATCCGGCCGACTACCAGCTTTACACCTGGGAGGACTGGTCGAAGTTGTGTCCTCGCGACGACGAGCGGTTCATCCAGGCGGTGAAGTTTCGGCTGCGAGTGCCGGAAGTGATCACGCTGACCGACTACGACCGGCTGCCGTCCGCGGCAGTCGCCTTCAGCCGGCGGAACATTTTCAAGCGTGACCACTACACGTGCCAATACTGCGGTCACCAACCGGGCGGCGAGGAACTGACGATCGACCACGTCGTGCCTCGTGCGCAAGGCGGCGAGTCGCGGTGGGACAACTGCGTGCTGGCTTGCTTAACGTGTAACCACCGCAAGGCGGACCGCACGCCACAGCAGGCTAAGCTGCGACTCCGCAAGGAGCCAGTCCGGCCGAAGTGGAACCCGCTTTACACCGCACACGAAGTGCGAATGGAAAGCTGGTCGAAGTTCATCAGCGAGGCGTACTGGAACGTCGAGTTGGCGAAGTAGATGAAAAGTCGAGAGTCGAGAGTTGAGGGTCGAGAGCCGGAAGACCCCGATTGGCTCTCGTCTCTAGACCCTCAACTCTCGACCCTTACACGAGTGTGCTCCTGGGAGAGCAGCCAGCCTCCAAAACTGGCGGACGGCGACCAACCTTCCGGTCGGTGCCCGGACTCCTCGCGCTCGTGCTTGATTGCCGACGTGGCTCGACTGAGAAAGGCGCCGCTCTTGTAAAGCGGTTGATGCTGGTGCGAATCCAGTCGTCGGCTCTGTAAGAGCTGAGAGCAAAGAGCGGAGAGCTGAGAGCCGGAAGGGAATTCCCTCTGGCTCTAAACTCTGTGCTCTCGACTCTCCGCTTTTGATGCCCTGCGAGTGTGATGGACGGCATGACAGACTTCGAATCTGTCGGACGGGGTTCGATTCCTCGGCGGGGTACTGAATGAGATTGTCCTTGGAGTGTGGTGGATCTTGCACGCGACCCTGCGAAGGTCGAAGCTTGGGTTCGATTCCCAGCGAGGGCACTTTGAAAACTGAAAGGCCAAGCCGATGACGAGAGAGATCCAGAATCGCCAGTACCAAGCTGACGACGTTGATGCGATCTACGAAGCCGTGATGGAATCCAAAGTGGAACTATCGCCGTGGATGTCGTGGTGCCACGCGGACTATTCGCGTCACGATGCGGCTACTTGGGTCGAAAGCCGGCCTAATGCATGGGAGCGCGGCGAGCATTGGTCGTTCGTCATTGTTGAGTCGAGCGGACGGTTGCTCGGGACTTGTGGAATCCATCGTATCGACCTTTTGCATGGACTTGGCGAACTCGGTTACGGGGTGCGGTCTTCCGCAACGCGTCAAGGAATTGCGTCACAAGCGACTCGCAAGTTATGCGAGTGGGCTTTTGCAGAGAAGGGACTACATCGCGTAGAGATAATCATGTCGATCGAAAACGTCGCGAGTCAGCGGGTGGCCGAGAAGGCGAGAGCCGTTCGTGAGGGAGTTCTTCGCCAGAGGCTTCTGGTCAATGGACGCCGTCACGATGCGACTCTATTCGCCGTATTGAACGACTAACAACTGACGCTAGAGCCAGACGGTACGGCGGCTGCCTGCAAAGCAGCTTCAAGCGGGTTCGACTCCCACCGGCGTCTCTTACAAGCAAGGTTTCGATGTCGTTTGGACCAGCGGCGCCCCGTTCATCCTAATGGATTTGAATCGGTGTGTTCCGGACATGGACTCTGAAGATGACGATGTCGTGACGGTTAGCTGAGAGGTAGAGCACCAGACTATGAATCTGGAGTCACGGGTTCGACCCCCGTACCACAACCGCCGACTTGAGAGAGTTGGCTCCACCGGGCGCGAAAGCGTCCACCATGAAGCCCGAGGGAGGCGGGCGTCCGTAGGATCGGCTGCCAGTTGGTTTGCCAAGTAGGCGGGTCTCCAAGAGATCAACCTACAGAAGTGACCGGCTGATGGCAGCATGAACGAACACCCTGTAGTGCGTGGATACCGCCTTTGCCCGCTGTCGGTGGAAGGCTGCCGGCGCTGATGAGCAACCGCGATGGGCTTCGGCCCAACGCGAACTCGTCAGCCGACGCAGTCGAAAACCGGCAACGGTGACCGCTCAAGCAGCACTCCGTGTTTCTTCGTGTGATCCGCGAACGTTCCGCCGCCCAACGGCGTCTTTCATTGTTCAAGTAATTAATCGATGTGCCCTGTTCAGAGAGGAGGGGCAATCCAATGTTGTTCTTCAAGCGAATTAAGATCCGCAGCTACGAAATCGGTCTGTACTTCCGCGATGGCGAGTTCGAGGGCTTGCTGAGCGAAGGTCGGCACTGGCTGTTCGACTTGTTCGGCAAGGTTCGTGTCGACGTGGCCAACATGCGCGACGCGTGGCTGGCTCACGAGAAGCTCGACATGATCTTCAAGTCGGGTGCGTTGAAGGACCGCGCCGTGGTCATGGACCTGAAGGACGACCAGCGTGGTCTAGTCTGGATCGAAGGCCGCTTCACGCACATGCTGGCGCCGGGCCTGTACGCTTACTGGCAAGGCGTACGCGATGTGCGTGTCGAGGTGATCGATGCTCGCCAGGTGCGTTTCGAGCACAGCGACTTGAAGGTCATTGCCAAGTCGGGAATGGCGAAGCAGTTGCTGGACATCTGCACGGTCGATCGTGACCGCGTGGGCGTCTTGTTCATCGACGGTCGTTACATCGACACGCTGTCGCCGGGTCTGTACGCGTTCTGGAAGGGCGCGGCAGACGCGCGGGTTGTCGAAATCGATATGCGCGAGACCACGATCGACGTCAGCGGTCAGGAACTCATGACCGCCGACAAGGTCAGCTTGCGTATGAACGCGTTGGTTACGTACCGCATCGCCGATGCGCGGAAGGCGGTCAGCTCGACGGACGATGTCCGTCAGGCGTTGTACCGCGAAACGCAATTGGCGCTGCGTGCGATTGTCGGCGTACGCGAACTCGATATTTTCCTGTCGGACAAGGACGTTGTAGCTCAGGAAATCGAGCAAGCAGTGCGTCGCCGCGCCGGCGAATTGGGTTTGAGTGTTGTATCGGTAGGTATCCGAGACCTGATCCTGCCGGGCGACATGAAGGACCTGATGAACAAGGTCACGGAGGCCAACCTCATCTCGCGCCGCGAGGAAACGGCCGCCATGCGCAGCCAGGCCAACACGGCAAAACTGCTGGCCGACAACCCGACGTTAATGCGACTCCGAGAACTGGAAGTTCTCGAAAAGATTGCATCGACTGGCAACCTGAACGTCGTACTCGGCGAAAAGGGATTGGCCGAGCGCGTGGTCAACCTGTTGTAACCCTTCAGCCCCTGGTTCGAGCAATCGGGCCAGGGGCATTTCATATAGAATATCGGAAGTTCTTCGATGTTGTGCAGAATCGCACAACCGAGGGCTTCACTTACTTCTTAAAGCGAGCTAACGATGGCCAGAAGCATTCGTCAGATCAGTCTGAACAAACTGGCAAGTGAGATTCCCGGACTTCAGAGCGATTTGCTCCTCATTTACGCCCACCTTTGGCAGTTTGAAACGTGGCTTCGCACCATGGCCTTTGTTGAGCTGAAAGCGTTTCTGGGAGACGCATGGTTGCAAGAGGTCCGGGGATTTGACCGAAGTCAGCAAGCTGACGAACGTCTGACCCACATGCCCACGGCGGACTTGAGTCCATTAGCTTACTCTGGATTCTCCACGCTTTGCGGGCTAATCGAAAAGCACTGGGAGCTCTTTAAAATCTACTTGCCCCCAAAGGAAATCTTCGCTGGAAGAATTGACGAAACAAAGCAGATTCGCAATCGTGTTGCACACTTCCGGCGATGCCACAGAGACGATCTATCGCGGATGGTGCAATTTCTGCGCGATGTCGACAAAGGATTCTGGACGTTTTGCACCTCCTACAATGCTCCCCAACCGGTGTTGCCACCGAACGCTGATAGTGTCGTCCAACAATTCCTTCCGTACGATCCGTTTCCTTGGTCCAAAGTCGATGAGAATAAGTGGGCCAGAGTTGGAGTGGCGGACCCGTTAATGAAGATAAGCGTCACCATTGAAGTACTACACCGCCCATGGGCTTCGCATCGCGAATCGCCTATCGCCGGTAGTCAAGGGCGATTGTACGACGTTCGAATCTCGTCGCGAGGTCGCGGACTACTAGAGTATCGCGGCTTTCTGGATGACACGCGAACAATGCATTCATCGTTTGTCCATCTTTGCCTCGACAGTGCGCACTCATCAGTTCGAATCACGATTCCGGCCATTCTCGGTCAGTCAGCTGTAATCGGCTTCATTGAAAAGCTCATTGCGGCATCGCAAGATGCCGTTCGCCGCACAGTTTTCGATTCCTCAGCGAAAGCAGTCCAATCTTTGGCAGACGAGTGGCCAGAATATGTACTTGCGCAGGATAACCCGCTCACGTTTCTCGATCCTGAAATGCCATGCTCGTTTTTTAACACGTGAAATGGGCTACACGAGGATGATTTCAGAGGCCTCGCGTCTTCAGGAACCCGAGGTACTCGACAAGGCCGCCGCGACCGACACATAGGGGCACCGTGTGACGACAAGAACGAAATCGCCACGGTCGTGTTAACTCTTTGCAACTACCCCATAACGACAAATCCCGGCAACATCGCGAAACAAATCCGAAAAAGCCGGCGACCGGCAGGGCAGCTACTCAGCTTAATGCTGGTTTGTTATGGTTGGTGCTAGCTTCTTAGTTCGGTGGGGTGGAACTAGCCATCTATCTTGCGCGAAGGGTGCGTTTGAATGCAAAAACTCGACGGCTACCTGACTTTGAACCAAGCGGCAGAGTTCCTCGGCGTGCCGGTACACACGCTGAAGAATTGGGTTGCGAATGGCAAGCTGCCGGTCCATCGCAATCCAATCAATAACTACCGTCTATTGAAAAAAGAGAACCTCGAAGAGTTGCTCGCCGAGGTTGAGCAATCAGTACACGGCGGTGCCAAACCGCGCCGGAAATCCTCTAAATGAAAACACCTTGAGCGGCTAGGCAATATGGTTGAAACAATCGAGATCACTACGATCGCCAAGTTGCGACTCGTTATCGCTCGATTCGGCGAAATGGATCGTGCGAAGTGGTGGAATACAAAAGGCATGCTGGCTCATCTTGGCGAACTCGCGGTGAGCCGTGGTTTCATCAAGACACATCTGTTTGCTCGGGCGAGAGCCGTCTTCGCGGTTGCTGCTCATCGTTGCGACGAAGTTTTCAATCCTCCCGACGCCTACACACTCTGGAAGCTGCCGGCTGACATCGAGGATCAATTGGAAGATGCCTGGTCACAGTGGCTTGAGGACCCGAAGCCATGGGCCGAGTTCTTAGAGAAGCTCAACGAACAATCCGGCGATGACCTATTCGAGACGCTTCGCAAGTTTGATTTGGTCAGTGATCAAGTTGTCGGGCAGGCCAAAAGGCTCAAGCGGTCTAATGACTCCCGATCGGTGCGAGTGCCCGACGTCCCGGAATTTGACGAATCGACTGTCGCATTGTTGGCAGCTGCGTTCTCACGCGGTGAATCTGGCAAGCTGTCCGTGCCTTATGTTCAGATCGAAGGACCGGAAGCATGATCGATTTGGAATTCCGCCCTTCATGCTTTCTGGCGACCAAAGGAGGAATGATCGAACCAACGTACCGCGCATTTCGCGATTGGGATTTCGCACAATCCCAACAGGAGAATGTTCGCCAGATTCGCGAGACGAATTCTATCGGAGCGCCGTCAGCAGGCAGGCTCAAAGATTTCGGCAAGATCCTTTCGAGACGCTTTGACACGACGTCCCGTGATCGCCTGTTGGTCGAGGCGGCGCAGCGTGGTTGGCCCATCGACGCCTGGCAGCCGCTGCTTCTTTGGCATATCAGCTTAAGCGATCCTCTACTGCACGCATTCATCACCGACTGGCTCTTCAATCTACGCGAGGAAGGAATCGTCCTCATCCGATCGGCAGGTGCGCGCGAGTTTTTAACAACGTATCTGCGTGACTAGCTTCCGTCTGATCAGAAGATGTGGAGCGATGCAAATCTCGCTGCCTCGGCAAACGGCCTCCTGCGTACTGCGGTCGAGTTCCATCTGTTGACGGGCCGAGCTGTCAAGCAATTCGAAACATACCGCCTTCCCGATCAGAGCTTTCTCTATCTGCTGTACGCTTTGATGGAGCGAGAGAACAACACTCGCGGTGTGATTGACGCCGTTGACTGGCGGCTATTCCTGATGCAACCTCAAGCGGTCGAGGAAGAACTTCTGCGATTGCACCAATTCGGCAAACTGCGGTTCGAGCGGGCAGGCAGTTTTCTGGAGTTGACGCTGCCGTGTAAGCATACCGAAGACTTCATCAGGAGCCGTACCGGATGAGCGATTGGAAGACACGCTTGCGCGACACTCTGGAGCCGATCCTCTGCAAGGGCGATCCGCGTCCCGACATCAGCGCCTATCAAGATATGCCGCTGTGCATTTTCATGTACGACCCGTCCGCCGAATTCGCCCTTCGGCAAGAACTGTCGCTGCTCAAGACGCGGCTGGAACAAAAGGGCAAACGAGTTACGAACGTCTCGCTGATGGACTGCATGAAGGAAGCGCTCGAACAATATGCGCCGATTCCCGAACTCATCGAAAACGAACGCATGCTCGGCCGCAACGGGCACACGACAGTCACTCACACCGTTCATGAAGTCCTCAACAAATACGCGCCGCTCGACAAAATCGTCCTAAGTAAAGTGCCGGAGCATGGCGACCCACATCGCGACATTCTGTGGATCACGCGGGCAAGCGCTTTGTATCCCTGCTATCGCACTTCGACATTGATCGAACATTTTCAGACGAAGCTGACGATCCCCGGTGTGCTTTTCTATCCCGGTGAAATTGTTCCGCCCGCAGGGCTGAGTTTCATGGGAATCCACGAGGCCGAACACAATTACCGAGCCAAGCTTCTGTGACAGGAACCAGCGATATGTCCGCCCAGAAAATCAAAGACATATTTGCCCGCGACATCCATCGCGACATCCGCGAAGTCATTAAAGTTGACCAGGCGGACGAGAAAGTGATTCGCGACGAGATCGAGGAGTACATCGTCACGAAGACGATCCTGAGCAACTTCGTTGAGATTCTGGAGGCCTACTGCACCGCTCCGAATAAGCCCGGCGACCGCATGGCCGTTTGGGTATCCGGCTTCTTTGGCTCCGGTAAGTCCAGTTTCGCGAAGCTGCTCGGGCTCGCGCTCGCGAACCGGCCGCTTGGTTCGGACACAACCAGCGACTTGCTGGCCAAGCACATTGGCGATCCCAAAGTGCAGGTGTTGATCAAGACAGTTGTCGAAAAGATCCCGACCGAGGCCGTGATCTTCGACGTCGCGACGGAACGCGGCGTGATGCATGGCAACCAGATGCTGACCGAGATCATGTATCGGCAGCTCTTGGAACATCTCGGTTACGCCCGTGACCTGGATTTGGCGGAACTAGAGATCACGCTCGAAGGCGAGGGACGACTGAAGGAGTTTCTCGATGTCTACAAAAAGCTGTATCCGAAAAAGGACTGGGACCAAACGAAGAATTTGGTGGCCTTCGCCATGAACGAAGCCAGTCGCGTCATGCACGAACTGGAACCAGAAACATACTCGTCACCAGATTCGTGGGTGCGTGGAGCGAAGGAACGAGCCGATGTGAGCCCGAATCATCTGGCGGATCGCTGCAAAGAACTGACGGCTCGCCGCGGGGAGGGTCGCAGTCTCGTGTTTGTGATCGACGAAGTCGGCCAGTTTGTGGCTCGCACGGTCAACAAGATGCTCGACCTGCAAGGCATCGTGCAGGCCCTTGGCCGCGTTGGTCAAGGCAAGTTCTGGGTTGTTGTCACCTCGCAAGAGAGGCTGAACGAGCTGGTCGGCGGCCTGGACGACTCTCGCGTGGAACTTGCGCGACTCATGGACCGCTTCCCGCTACAGGTACATCTGGAACCGAGCGACATTTCAGAGGTCACGAGCAAACGCGTGCTGGCAAAGAAGGCCGACGCAGAGAAAACGCTGGCGGCCATGTACGAAGCCAATCGGGGCAGCCTTACCGCCAACGCGGCGCTCTCGGCCGATATCAAGCTGCCGCAGATCACTCGCGAGAGTTTCATCGAACTCTATCCGATGGTCCCTTATCAGGTCGATTTTGTGATTCACGTGGTTTCGGGGCTTCGCACCCAAGGCGGCGCGAGCCGGCATGTCGGTGGTGCCAATCGCACGGTCATCAAGCTTGCACAACAACTGCTCGCGCATCCGAAGTTTGGGCTAGGCGATTGCGAACTTGGGCAACTCGTCACTGTCGCGCACATCTATGATCTTGTTCGCGACAACATCGACAGCACGATCCGCGAGAAGATCGACCGTCTACCGGCCGAGATCGACCACCCGTTCGCCCAACGTGTCGCGAAGGCCATCTGCCTCCTGCAGTTCGTCAAGAGTATCCACCGGAACACAGAGAACATTGCGGCGGCATTGTATCCAAAGGTCGGCGGCGATTCCGTTCGAGCCAGCGTTGAACAGGCTCTGCAATCGCTGATCGAAGCCCACAAGATTCGGCTCGGCGATGACGGTTATCGTATTCCGACGCCTACGGAAGATGATTGGGAAACCCAGCGTGCGGCCCTCAAACCAAAACGCGCCGACTCGAACCAGATCCTGCGCGAGACGATGGAACGACTGTGGCAGCCGCAGCCCAGCTACACGTTGCTCAACACGCGAGTCTTCAAGGGAAGTCTTTGTCTGGATGGTCGCGAGCGGATCAAAGGCGACATTCAATTCCAAGTCCGCCTGGCCGAAGACAAGGAGGACTACAAACGACTCTGTGACGAATCGCGCCGTCAGAGCCAAGCCGAACCGGAGACGGTCTACTGGGTGATTCCGATCGACAGCAATATCGACAAGGAAATCACCGAAGTCTTCCGATCGAAGGAAATGATTAGCAAGAAGGAACGCGGCGCTCAGACCCATGCCGAAACGCGATTATTGTCCGAGGAAGGGCGACGCCGCGACTTGCACCGTGGAGAAGTGCGACGGTTGCTGGAGCAAACGGCTCTGTCGTCGGCAGTCTATTTCCGTGGCAATGATCGCAGTCCCGACGAGAACGACGCGTCCGTAGCCAAAGCGGCCGAGGCCGTGATGGCAAAGGCCCTGCCGGATGTGTTTGATCGATTTCCGGATGGAGCGGCACGCGTCACGAAAACCGACATCACGGCGATTCTTGAGAGCGAAGATCTGCGCGGTCTGCCGAGCGTGTTCTCCTCTCTGAAGTTGCTCCGCAATGAAAAAGGCACACTCGTCATCGAGACCGACTCCGGACCGCTCGGCGAAATGCTGGCATGGATCGGCAACAAGAGCGAGTACGGCGTCAACCCGCAAGGAAAGGCATTGGAGGCAGAATTCGGCAGCTCGCCGTACGGTTGGGACATTGATGTCGTCAAGCTCTTCACGCTCTGTCTGCTACGGGCCGGACAAATCACGACGACCAGCCAGGGGCTGTCGATCGACTCCGCTGAAGACTTTGGCGCGGTTGATGTCTTCACCAACAACACCAAGTTCCGAGCCGCAACGTTTCGTCCGAAGAAAGTGCTGGACTTTGCCGAGATTGTCAAAGCGGCTGAAGCCTTCAAAAGCACGTTTGGTGAAGAGATCAAGAGTTTGAATCAGGACGAGGTTGCCAAAGCGATCCGTGAAAAATCGATCGGTCGGCAACGCGATTTGCGTGAAGTGCTCACGATGCTGGAGCGACATCGGTTACCCGGCGCTGAGCTGTTTTCCTCGGCTATCAGCCAGATGGAGCAGATTTCGACCGCCAGCGAAGAGGACACGATTCTTAGCTTCGCCGGGGGCCATGCGGAGCTGAAAGATGCGTTGTCCCGAGCCGCCAGCATTCAATCGGACGTTGCCGAGCCGCAATTACGAACTCTGGATCGGGCTCAATACGTGCTGCAGCACCACTGGCCCTTCCTGGTGCGTGAAGCTTCTACGACCGACGAATTCCAGCAGGATGCCGCGCGGCTGGGCGATCTGATGCAGAAGGAAACGTTCTACAAGGAACTTCCCAGTATCGATCAACATACGGGCCGATTGGAACAGCTCTACGACGCCGCGTTCCAGGCGGCCGTTGAATCTCGGACCGAGTGCTATGCCGTTGCAGTGGATCAATTGAAGTCGACCGCCGGTTGGGAGCAGTTGCAGGAAGACGTGCAGCAGCGAATCAGTGCTCCGTTGGCGGACTGCACATCGGGCGACGTTCCACGCACGACACCCATTCCGCAACTCCGAGCCGACGTCGACGCGTGCGACAAGCGACTGGCGGATGCGATTGCCGAGATACACCGCTTGATCGAAGGCGACCGCATCGTGCAGGTGAAAGTGGGCAGTTATTTCACCGGCGGCATCGACACCGAAGAGCAACTTGATGCGGCGCTCGGTAGCCTACGCGACGAGTGTCTGCACCACATCGGCAAGAACAAGAGAATATTGATTCAATAAGTATGAGCGAGATCAAGGACAGAAAGAAGAAGTTCCGAATGTACGTCGATGAAGTCGGCAACTCGGACCTGCGTGCCTCGGAAAATCCGAACCACCGCTACCTAAGCCTGACCGGAGTAGTGATGGACTTGGATTATGTCGACCAACATGTCTTTCCTCAGTTGGAATCCCTCAAGAAAAAGTATTTTGGGTCTCACGCTGATGATCCGATCGTCTTGCACCGAAAAGAGCTGGTAAACAAGAAACATCCGTTCACCGCGTTGCGAGACGTAAGCACGGCAGAGCAATTTGACAAGGAGTTTTTGACATTCCTGGAAGAGACCGAATACGTCGTCGTCACGGTCATCATCGACAAGCTGGAGCACAACCAAAAATATGGCACGTGGAAATATGACCCCTATCATTATTGCTTGTTGATTCTGGTCGAGCGATTCGTGCTCTGGCTGCGGCGTAAAGATGCCGTGGGTGACGTGCTGGCCGAGTCACGAGGTGGGAAGGAAGATCGACGACTCAAGGACTCCTTTGAGCGAGTCTATGAAAATGGCTCGCAGTTTCTCGGTCGTCAGGAATTCCACACACGCCTTACAAGTCGACAACTAAAAGTGAAGGGAAAAGCCAATAACATCGCCGGTTTGCAAATTGCCGATGTCATTGCACATCCAAGTTATCGCTCGACACTTGCCCGACTAAACAACGAGGAGTTAGCGGCAAACTTTGGTGGTCAGATCGCCGCAATCCTTGAACGACTTAAGTACGACCGCGATCATCAAGGCGAAATCTATGGATGGGGGCGAAAATGGTTGCCGTAGCGTCGGCGCAAAAAAAACGGCCCAAAGGGCCGCGAAGGCTTGCGCCTTCCACCTCCAGACAACTGGATTGGTTGAATGGTACGACGACATTCGAGGCTTGTCAACTAGAGCTTTACGACGGGAGTTTGGGCTAGGAATGGATCAAGACACACGCAACAAATTGCAACGAGCGACTCAGCAGGTGCGTCGAATCCTCGAAGAGGAATTCGCAGAGCAGTTGGAAGGTACGTTCGATATTCTGCCCGATGGCAAGATTCTGTCCGAGCCCGGCCAGCACCTCGATGCTCGACAACGTCTGACTCGGCAGAAGCTGGTGGACGCGATCGAGCACATCAAAGCGAGTGGCAAGAAGCCGCAGGAAGCAGTCAACGAGTACACTCGCGAAGCGGCGTTTACGTTCCTCAATCGGTTTGTCGCGCTGCGGATGCTGGAAGCTCGTGGCCTGTTGCAGGAGTGCGTATCGAAGGGGGACAAGTCGAACGGCTTTAAGGAGTTCTGCGGGCTCGCACCGGGAATGGCCAGCCTGCCCGACGACGGCTATCGGCTGTATCTGGAATGTTTATTCGACGAGCTGAGCGTCGAAGTCAAAGTGCTATTCGATCGTCGTGATTCGGCCAGTCTGTTGTGGCCGAGGCGGGGAGCCTCGACTGAACTGCTCGACATACTTGGCCAGGCCGATCTAGCGAGCGTATGGAGCGAAGACGAAACAATCGGCTGGGTTTATCAGTATTTCAACAGCCGTGAGGAAATCGATGAGCTTCGCGATGCTTCAGAAGCGCCTCGCAACAGTCGTGAATTGGCTGTCCGAAATCAGTTCTTCACGCCGCGGTACGTCGTCGAGTTCTTGACGGACAATACGCTTGGCCGCATTTGGTACGAGATGCGCTCGGGCAAGACTGAGTTCGTGAACGAATGTCGTTATCTCTTTCGCCGCCCAAACGAGGTGTTTCTCGGCGACGGACAGACGTGCCTAAACGACGATGGCGAAGCTCAAATTGGCGGCGGTGCAGTACTGACAAAGACAACTTACGTTCCGTATCGCGCGAAGAAGGACCCTCGCAACTTGAAGGTACTCGATCCGGCCTGTGGCAGTGGTCACTTCCTGCTATACGCGTTTGAGTTGTTAGTCACCATCTACGAAGAGGCTTGGCAGGACAGGGACAGCCCAATTCCCAAAGAAGTGGTGGGACCAGATGGGGAATCGCCGGCTAAGCGTCTCTGTCATGATTACCCAGAGATTGCAGATCTACGCGCTGCGTTGCCAGGTCTTGTTTTGCGCTACAACTTACATGGCCTCGACATTGATCCTCGTGCCGCCCAGATTACAGCCCTTGCCTTGTGGATGCGGGGCCAGCGAGCGTATGAAAAATTCGGGATCCCGCGACACGAACGGCCGTTGATCGCCAAGTCGAATATCGCGTGCGCTGAGCCGATGCCGGGCGAGACTGATCTTCTCAACGAAGTAACGCAGTCCTTAGAGCCGGTGATTCTTGGACAACTGCTCAGGGTAATCGTTGACAAGATGGAGCTTGCTGGCGAAGCGGGCTCCCTGCTGAGGATCGAAGAGGAACTAAAGGACCAAGTCAGCGAGGCCAGACGGCAGTGGGCACGAGGCCCGCGCGAGCAGCAGAAACTGCTGTTCGGCGACGGTGAACCAAGGACTTCTGAGCAGTTACAGTTCGATTTCTCTGGTTTAGATGACGAGCGATTCTGGGTCGAGGCGGAAAACCGAGTATTCAGTCACGGCAAACGCACACTAAGTCTTTTGTAGTCCAAGGACTCGGGCAAGATAATCGGTATTCCAAC
>JAQBZB010000255.1 GCA_027622275.1 Planctomycetota bacterium
ACTAATGACGAATGACGAAGAGGTGCTGGCAAAGTCAGCACACGAGTGCATGCGGGTGGGCGTCCTGCGAGCTTCGGATTTCGTCATTCTTTCGTCATTGGGTATTTCGTCATTCGTCATTGTTCCAGAAACGGACCTACGTCGACATCGACACGTTCCTGGCCAGCTTCTAATCATCACCGACGCACGGAGGGCGTGCGCCTGCTCAATCGCCTGCACGTCTGCTTTCTCGATCAAAGGACTCTTCTCCAGGACTCGGCGTCTTCGTACATCCTTGAGACCTATGTGCGCAAGGCCGGGATACTGTGCCATCCCGAGTTTTTCGGGCCGACGCCTCCCGAATTTGGAGAGGGTCGAAAGCCGGAGCACCCGATCCGTATCGACGCGAAGCGCGTTTCTCCCAATCACACGGTGATGCGAATCGAGTCGTGCTTCTCGACGGTTTCTGGTGAATGGTCGATGGTTCCCGAAGGAAAGTCGGTTGAAAGGCGGAAAACGCTGTATCTGCTTTCGGACGAGCATAGTATTGCGACAAGGGTCTTCCGAAATCGGTCACCAGTCTTCGAAAGGGAATATCAGTCACCGAAATTGAACGCCATCAGGCTCTTCTCGGACACTCAACGCCACATTTCAGCGCCGATCGTCGGCGGCGGAAACGAGTGCCTTGGAATTCTGACGATCGAGACAGTTGACCGCGATGCATACTCGGATGATGTGAAAGCGGCATTTGCCCTGCTGGCGGCGCATGCATCGTGGCCACTGGGTCGTGCAATAAAACGGGAAGACTTTGAGGCGAAGCAGAAAGAAGTTGGAAGGGTCGGAGAGGTCAAGGCAAGGTATCGTGAACAGAATGCGGAAGAGGGTGTCATCAAGATGCTCATTCTCGGACTGCAGTATCTCCAATATCAACGCGGACTGTTTTGTCGCGTGAATTACTTGACGCCTGACTACAGGGAATTCGCAGTAGACGGAGAACGCGCGTGGGACTATCCGCCCGGCACCACGGAAATGCAGGATCTGATGGAGCGGACACACCGCCATCACGAACGCGATGCGGATGACTGCCAGATCAAGGCCGTTCGCGAAAAGCGGCATCAAACGATATTGAACCCGGACAGGCACCCGAGCGTTCATAAAGAGGTTCAAGAGGTAGCGCGCCTCAACCCATTCGCCATATTTCCGTTGCGGGACAGTCGTGAGCGAGTCGTTTGGACCGTTCACATCGAGCGGCACGATACTTCACCAATTGGAATACCTGACGAAAACTTAGTGAAGGAACTCTGTGAAAACGCAATGAAGGCGCGTGACGAAGCGCGTCAGGCTGGCTTTGAACTTGAGTGGATCGAACGTCTTCTCTCAACGGGTTTTTCTTCAAGGAAACGTCTCTTTCGCGCGTTCGCAGACTTCATCTGCGGAGTACGACGGGGCGAGGATGGCGAAGAGAGTGGGGACGAAGCGAAGGCCGTTGTGTCGCGATGCCGGGTTTTCCTCATTGATGACTCTGGTGCACAGATCGGGTACTACCAGGCCGGCAAACACCAGATCGTGGATTTTCCGTTCCCGCTCGGCGACGACGATGAACCTCTGTTCAATTCGATGAAGGAAAAGCTGCGTCCCATCCTGGCTTACGTTACGGGGACTTCGCGCAAGCTCAAATCGGGCGACGAGTTCTCGACAAGAAAGATGCCAGTCGACTATCCGCAGAAGGATCGAGTGGGTGACCGGACACAATGGCTCGAACTGCCCGTCGTCGTAGGCCGAAGGGTCGTCGCCAAGATCGTTGTGGATCATTTCTCAGAACCAAATGACGCGTTCACTCTCGGTGAAGTCAGGCATCTCTCACGTCTGGTGCGGTCTTTGTCCCTTGCTGCGGAGACCGTCGAGTTGCAGCGGGACCGATTCAATCTCTCGCTGGTCGGTCAGCAGTATCGTTTTCTGTGGCACCATCAATTCTCCACTTGGGACCGCTTGTACTTCTTCGCCGCGAATAACCCTTCGGCATCGCGGGTAGAATTCCAAAATCGATTGGAAGAAATCCGGAAGGCTCAGGAACGACTGGAAGCAGTATTCAATACCAGTTCGCAACAGGGAGGCGATCCAGTTTCCGTCGATGACGACCTCACACTTGCGGAAGAGATCATGGGCCCCCAGATTACGACGAAGGCACCACCGAAGTTCCCAGCGAACAAGGTGAACGCCGAGTATCCGTCGTCCCATCGGCCACTTTTGCAAATCCTGCTCACGCTACTGGCAAATGCCGACAATGCGTGCCAGAATGAATCGGAGAACTACAGCACCCCGGCATCAATTACTGTGGAAGCAGAACGCGTGGACGGCAAATTGGTCATCTCAGTGGAAGATACTGGCTGCGGCGTAGCCGACAAAGCAGATCAGATCCGAGAGGCTTTTCTTGAGCCCGCATCGTTTCTTCATGAAGGGCTGGACGGTCGGAAGGGACTTGTGTACAGTGCCTATTTGGCTCAGGATCTCGGTTGGGAACTACACCTCGCGAGCGAACACGGTCCGACAAGATTCGAGTTG
Organism: Planctomycetota bacterium; assembly: GCA_027622275.1. Taxonomy (GTDB): domain Bacteria; phylum Planctomycetota; class Planctomycetia; order Pirellulales; family Pirellulaceae. Next base: position 2,542 of record JAQBZB010000255.1, read on the forward strand.
TCACTGCCTGTTAAAGGCAAGGTAGGAGCAGGAGGCTCAACATGACCCACATGTTCGAGATATCGAGTCCATCCGTTCTTTGGCTGGAGCGGCGTCGCGCGAATTGGGGCGATTATGAAGCGCTCCTCCATCAGCTCGACGACCGACTTCGCTTCTTTGGCTTTGACGATATGACTGAAGCTGAAAGAGCGCTTCAGGCACGGCACACGTCTGAGTTTGGGAAGCCGTGTCTCGTCATCACGGACTCGTTCAGTTTGGACTTCACCAAGTTCGTCAAGGAACATACTCCGGGCATACCAACCGTGCTTTTCAGCCGTCGTGCGACGCAAGATCCCGCGAAGACCGAACAGTTTACGACGGATGGATTTCTTGACAAGTTCGTTCCGAAACCGCAAGTGTCTCAGCTTAAATCGACGATCGCAGCGTTCGTCCGCACAGTCTTGGATAGTCCGGAAATGAAGCACTTCCACGACGGTCTAAAGACGGTACCCGTCGTCGTTGCAACGTCACTCGAACTGGTGGCTTGGGAAAGTGTCTGGAGTCCCGATGGCGTGAAGCACTGGGCGCAGCCGTTCGTTGAGGTACTACGGAAACGTCGTGAGACCGTTGAGTTGCCATCGGACCTTGACGTCCTATACCTGGAATTCGCTTCTCTGAACTCGGAATTGACCGATCGGCCAGACGATCAGGAACTCGTTGCGAGAATTGACGATTGCTTTGAAAATCTTCGTGTGCTGCAGGAAAGAGAAGCGGACCAGATCGAAAAGCGGCTTGAGAATTCGCTTGCTTTGCGGTTTGGCGAAGGCAACCGTGTCATCCAGCATGCTGAGGAGTTGATTCGCAAATATGAGAATCCTGCCCAATGTAACCCGACCTCCGCGGATTCGGACGACGCGCCGTCGTTCTCCGGGTGATACCAGCACATCCGCAAAAGGCTATCAGCGATTTCGCCGTTGTCTGCGCTGGGACTTTGGCTTTACCTGTGCGTACTGCCTGATCCACGAGGCCGACCTTTCGCGCCTCGGTTTGGCCGAAGGAACAGGCATGGTGTCGATCGAACACGTTACGCCACAAAGCGAAGACAAGGAACAGAGGAACAAATACGACAACTGTGTCCTGGCATGCCGTTTTTGCAATTCATCGCGCGGCACCAAGCCGAAAGCTGCGGCGGGAGAAATGTTGTTGAATCCCACCGAAGTCGCGTGGCAGGAGCATTTTGAGGTCTTAGGAGACTGCCTGACACCTGTCGTGGACGATCCTGATGCGGCGTATACTCATCGGAGTTACAATCTTGACGCTCCAATAAAGGTCAACCTGCGCCGGTTTCGCCGGACATTGTACGACGACCACTTTGGATTTCTGCCACGAGGACCAGGGATCATCAGGAAGCTGCTTGCGACGGCTGCTGCACATCCGGAAGAAGCCCAGGAATTGCTGGTAGACGTCAAAGCTGTTCGAATCGCTATCCAACGTGCAGAAACCGACCTCAAAAGTTACGCAGCTGTCACTGCGGACTGTCCCAAGTCCTGCGTGTGCGGCTCGGAGGCTAATCATTCCCTGCCGGAGTGGATGCTCGAACAAACGGTCGAATTCTGAGTGACTGGGTTTTGAATCATCTCAGGCCGCTCCCGGTGGTCGCTGATCCGGTTTTATGACCAACGGGAATTGAAGAGTGAGTCCTGGTCATCGACCGATGGCTGGCAGGAGCTTCAACGCAGTTCGACCACGACGGCCTTGTATGCGCGCTAAACGCCTATGTAGATGCTGGGTGTGGGCAAGCCGCTGATTCCGTCCGGCCCGGCTCGCTTGCCCATCCAGTCCCAGCCGTAGCGCACGCCCCACTCGTCCCACGCCGGTTCGAGTTGGTCCTGGCGATGAAAGATCTTGCCGGCTGCCATCGTGCGATAACCGTGCTCGCGAAAGTATTGCGGTAGCGTGACGGCATCCTTGACCAGCGGAGCTTTGCGCCAGTGCGGCTCGACCGTGTAGACACCGTTGCGATGCGGAAACGTGCCGGTGAGCAGGCTCGTCCGCGACGGCTGGCAAATCGGTGCCTGACAATGAGCGTTGCTGAACAACACACCTCGCTCGGCCAAGCGGTCAATGTGTGGCGTCCTGACCTGCGGATGACCGCCGAGACAACCCACCCAGTCACCCTTCGCCCGCGGGCTTGTGTAGGACCTCGATCGTGATTCGCGTGTTTCCGCGCTGGAGGTCGATCTCTCCCAGCTCTTGTAAGGCAAACGTCTGTACGAAACGCTTTTTGTCGATGCGAGTGGGACGTTGCACGGGATTCGGCTCTCCTCGGTCCTAAACGTTGAACTAAACGGCTCGGCTGAAGAGTTTGTGGGCTGAGTGTCTGGGTGAGTTCAGCACCAGCGGGCTTCCAGGACGCTTCGGTTCTGTCTGCTCTGCGATTCGCGACCGTGGGTCGGGATGTGGCGTGCTACTCATGGCTTTGCCGTGTCTCAAACCGTCGCCTCTGTACCGTCCACGCGATGCGCAAGCGTCGGATCTGTGGCGCTTGATCGATGAGCACTTTGACTCCTTCCAGCAAGTCTACGACGAACGCTTTCAAGCCAAGGTTGGCTACTGGCGCGGCATTGTCGAGCGGTCCGTGGCAGCCTTTCTCAAGTGTGGCGATCTGCAAGAAGGCTTTGCCCGAGTTCGCTGCCCGGACTGCGAGCACCGACCATGCAAAGCATGGTGCCCGGTTTGTCGCCTTCTCCTGCAAGCAGCCGACCATCGCTGCACGACGGTGCCCGCCTGCCCAGCCTGCCACCAGCAGCAGCGGCGTTGCTGACCGCGAACCACGTTGCCGAAGAAGTTTGTCTTCCCGTCGCGCATCGGCAAGTCGTCTTGACCATCCCCAAGCGTCTTCGACTGCCCACTCGCGACCCGGATTACCGGGTGCCCCGCCGCAAGCTGCTGGGCAAACTCTCTGCTTGTGCCTGGACGTGCCTCCAGGCCGAAGCGGTTCGCCTGCTCGGGCGCCGACCATCGCTCCGCGACGGTGCCCGTGTGACACCCGGTATGATGGCGGCGATTCAGACTCATGGCGAACTTCTTCACTGGCATCCTCACATCCACGTACTGGTCACCTGCGGCGTGTTGACACCCGAAGGTGATTTTCTGGAATTGCCCGAATTCGATTGGGAGAGACTGCTGCAGCCCGTGAACAGTTTGGCTGGAACGAACTCGCCACGGTCGCTCCGGAACCGGCGTGGAAAAAGTTTCTCGCTCAATTCAGCGATGTTGTGATGTGGAGTCTGATCGCGGCAGCGGTGATATCGGGAGCCATGGGCGAGTGGTCCAACATGGCGGCTCTTGACGTGTAAGAAAAACAGGCTAGTATTTCTTACATGATGAACACTCGAAAGTCGCCGCAAAGCATTGATTCACGGATACTTGCCGCTATACGCGGCCGTGGTCGTGGCTCCGTGTTTGTTCCGGTGGATTTTCTGGACTTGGGCAGCCGCGAGGCAGTCGATGTCGCCCTGCATCGGCTCGTCCGGAAGGGAACGATACGCCGCCTTGCCCGAGGCGTGTACGACTTTCCGAAAGAGCACCCGGTGCTCGGACCACTCCAGCCATCCGCCGAAGCCGTGGCCAGGGCGCTGGCGGGTCGCGACCACACCCTTCTCCAGCCGGCGGGGGCCTACGCGGCGAACGCCCTGGGTCTCTCCGAGCAAGTGCCAGCGAAGGTGGTGTTTCTGACGGACGGCCCAACTCGAACGGTCAAGATCGGCTCAACCACAATCCAACTTCGCCGGACGACCGCGAAAAACATGGCGGCGGCGGGTCGGCTGAGCGGTCTTTTGATCCAGGCCCTTCGCGAACTGGGTAAGGAGCATGTAACCCCCGAACGGCGCGCACACCTGAAGCGCACGCTCCCGGCCAAAAAGCGACAGGAACTCATCAAGGACATCACGCTTGCCCCGGGATGGATGCACCCCATCTTTCGGGAACTCGCCGAGGAGGAACCATGAAGCTTGGCTTCCTCGAACTACCTCCCGACGAACGCCGCCTCTACATCGAGCAGGCCGCGCTCCGGCGTAACGTATCCCCGGTGATCCTGGAGAAGGATTTCTGGGTGTGCTGGTTGCTCGGCATCCTGTTCGAGTCGGAGTTCACGGACAGCCTGGTGTTCAAGGGCGGAACCTCGCTGTCGAAGGTGTTCGGAGTGATCGAACGGTTCTCGGAGGACATCGACCTGTCGCTGTCACCCGAATTCCTGAAACTCCCGCACGCGGGCACAAGCCGGAATCAGGCAAACAAGTGGATGACAAAGGCAGAAGCAGCCTGCGGAGCCGCTGTGCAAAACCAGATCGGGCCAGCGATGGAAGCGGCGGTGGTGGCCGTCCTGGGACAAAGTGAGCGAGCATGGTTCGAGTTCCTCACGGATTCCAACACGAACTCACTGGTGCTCCTGTTTCACTATCCGTCGTCGCAGCCAGCCGGGTTCGACTATCTCAAACGCTCGGTGAAGCTGGAATTCGATTCTCTCACCGACCAGCAACCGGTGGGCCGTCATCCGGTACGGCCGTGGGTAGCCGATGTCCTGCCTGATGCGTTTCCTGACTGGCGATGCGAAGTCGTTGCCCTGGAAGTAGAGCGGAGCTTCTGGGAGAAGGCAACGATCCTCCACAGCGAATATCACCGTCCAGCCGAGAAATCGACCCCGGACAGATTCTCCCGTCACTATGCGGACACGGCGGCGCTGGCAAAACATCCGACCGCGAGCAAGGCCATCGACCGAAATGATCTTCGCAACCGGGTCGTGGAATGGAAGCGTCAGTTCTTCGGCAGTTCATGGGCAAACTACGACAAGGCGAAGCCCGGTACTTTTCGCCTCGTCCCGCCAGCCGAGCGGCAGGCAGCGCTGCGGCGCGATTACCAGACGATGAAGGACATGTATCTCTCTGAGCCAGCCAGTTTCGACGACATTCTGGCGACCCTGACCGACCTGGAGAATCGCATTAACCACACTGGCGGCGGATAAGGCACGCTTGGGCCGGCAGGGATCGAAGGGTTTTCTCATTGTGGGGATTCCCGTTGCCGGAAAGTAAAAGAATTCACTCTTGGACCGTAACGGACAAACGCGTTGAGCCGTTACAGGCCGAGGGAAAGACGGTCGTGTTTGATTTTCTGGAATTGCCCGAATTCGATTTGGAGAGACTGTTGGCGGCTTGGCAAGACGCGGTCTTCGCGCTGTACTTGGCCGAGGAGAAGATCGAACCGGAAGTCGTCGAGAACATGCGCAGTTGGCCCGGGCACCAGAGCGGAGCGATGGTCGGGGTGACGTGATCGAAGAGATCTTGAAGCACTGCGGCTGGTGGCCAGCGTCGGCTCCGAGGGCGCCACCCGACGTGGATGGTTTGGTCCTCGATCTGGATGCTGCCTACTCGGACACCTCCCTGGTATCCTCGGACCAAGCCGACGAGCCCCAGGAACTGACCTACGTCAGTTATCGGCGAGTTTGATGTTATTTTGCGCACCATGTAGACCGCACACTCCGTGTGCGGAATTCGGCACACGGAGTGTGCCGTCTACAATTTTGCGGCTTCGACGCACGTCGGCCTGGGGATGGTGCGCACGAGCTACGGGATCGACCCGTATGTTGCGTTCATCGACCTGCATTTTGTACTCAGGTAGGCCCCAACTTCACACACCATCGCCAACAAACGGCCAGGGATGCAGGTGGACATGCCAGCCTTGGCACGCCTGCACACCTTTGAATTAGCGATTCTCCCCTTCTCAGTCAAATTTCCTATCAGTATCAGTCGTGACCGAGCTTTCGCCCTTGCCGGACTTCTGCTCGTGTAGATATCCCAAGCCCACATACGGCGGCGTGTGAGTTGAATCCTGCCATTTTCCTTTCAGCGTCGCAGTCGTCTCGTCAATAACGATGCCCGGCAACTTCTTCGGATCAGTTATGATAAACGGAACCAGTTCCGGCTTATCAACTTCAACAGGTGCATGAAAACCGTCGTTTCGCTGGCGTCATTGCAATCATCCTGCAAGGAGAGAACTGGAGGGCATTTTCATGAGGAGTAACGAGTAGGGTTGATCGAACTTCGGCGGGCAATACGTCTCATCTCCGATGCCTCGAGATGGCGATTCTGCCTGCCGATCAACGCGTAGTTCATCGAAGTTCGCTCGCGACTTGAGCCTCGAACCACCGATGTTCCGGTCGGTTAAGAATGCCTTCAATTGTTTGCCGCACCCTGGCGGCTTCCTTTGGTCTGCCTTGATTCTCCGCGTGAGTGGCGGCTTTGCGCGCTTGCGGAATCAGCTCTTGGTAGAATCGCTCGGCAACTTCATACATGCCATGCCAATGGGCATAGTCGGGGGCCATCATCGACGCGCCGTGACGGGCGCGACGGCCTTCGTGATGCCAAAGATCGAACCACGTCCATTCGATCTCGTCGTCGAACTGTTTGTCGGTGATTACCTTGTTCTCGCGCAGTGCGGTGATGATCTGCTGGCCCGGCTTGGCGAACTTCTCGTTGTAGTTAATGACGAAATCGTCGTATTGGCGATAGAAGCCATCGACATAGTTTTGCGTATGACAATGAAGGCCGACTTGTTGCATACGACCGCGTTTGTTTTGCCAAGTGTCCTTGATCAGGGCGGCTCGCTTTTCCGCGTTGGCTTCTTTAATCAATTCACCATGCTCGTCGGTGTCGAGCAACAGGCTAACCGGCGGTCGGTTCGTCCAGGAGATTCGTTCACCGGCATCGTGTGTGACGCGACCGCCGTTGCGGCTGTGGCCGGACATGTGACACGTGGCACAAGTCGAAGCCTGCGAGTAATCTTTGCCAAGCACCCACTGTTCCGCGTCCAAATTCATCTCGTCCTTCAAATCGCGATAACAAACACCGTGCTTTGACTCTTCGTAAACTTCTTTCTGTGGATGGTCTGGGCCCAGGTGGCACTTGCCGCAGTTTTCCGGCTGGCGAGCACGACGAGGCGAGAAGTCGTGGCGCGAGTGGCACGCCGAGCAAGATCCGAGCGATCCATCGAGATTGATGCGCCCAATTCCAGTGTTCGGCCAGGTACTGGTGTGCAACCCGGGACGACCTGTTTCATCACGCTTGACCGTGGCGACTACGGCTCGATTGGTTGGCTGGTCGTCTTCGTCCGGCTTGAGCTGGTCGACTGTAACTAAGGTTCCGTCGACTGACTCCAAAGCGATCTTGCTGCCATGACATTGTTTGCAGCCGACGTTCACGCTGGCCATCCCGTTGACTTGCGTGACGTCTATTCCCAGCGTCGGCGAGTGCGGATTGAATGGTGTTCGAGATCCTTCGACAGTCTCGGCAAGAAGGTTGTCGAGCGAAAAGAGGATGTTACCCGCTTTGGCGTGATGGCTGCGTGTAAACTCCTCATATTCGCTGTCGTGACAATTCGAGCAATCGCGGGGTGTAACAATTGTCGCGATCGTCTCGCCGTAGTGCTCGAACGCGTCAGCGTCGGCAGCGTCGGCCTGATGGCAGTCGATACACTCAATGCCCTGCTGAGCATGAGCGCTGCCTTTCCAGTGCTCGACAGTGCCAGGCGATGTTTTTGAATGGCACTCGACACACGTCCGCGCCGCGGCGGTGGGCGCATCGTTAACGCGGGTCTCTTCGGCGGCTTGCTTTGGGTCGCGCAGCAATTCCGTTTCCTGGGTCATAACTCTTCGTACAACGAACAAGACGGTCAGAGCGACAACCAGAACGATGAGTTTGTTTCGCATGACGACTGCTTCTTTTGAGGCTCGTACTTTGAAACGATCAAATCGATTCCTTCTTCCATGATGGCGCGCCACTGGGACTCCAACTCGGGCGTGTACTCCGTGTCGTGACGTTCGACCGCGTTGCACAAAGCATCGAGCCACAGACTGTATAAGTGCGGTGGGATGTCGTGACCCTGGCGGCTATGTGACTGGGCAAGCTTCACGACTTCCTGCCAAGTGATCGGATCGCCTCTGCCCAACCGCAACATCCACAGCAACGACGCCCCGACGATTTGCTTCTGCCTTTCCATGTCAGTGTCAACGAATCTGGGCGCGATCTCCGACGACTTGCCGAAGAAGAGTTCGTAGAACGTACCGAAACACCCTTCCGACTTTTCGCATCGATAGTAGCTTTCCAACACAGCGTGATAGGTCGGCTCGGCCGTAAGATCAGATGACATGATCGCAACCTCTGACTACGGCGGTTGTGACTCGAATTACGGTTGTTAGGCAATCTTTGTGGCACTCATGATTTGTTCTCCGATTCGTTGGAGAGAGCTGGATTACCTGCAATCCAGACAATGCAACTTGAATGCTAAGGGTCCTTGATCGGCTTCCTTTGGTACGTGACGTCCTTAGCGGCAAGGAATAGACTGGATCAGCGCGAGTATTCGCGCGCAGTGAGCATATTCGCACACGAAGCTGCGCGATTTTTCGGAGAGACCCCAAGACAGATCACAGCAAACACCGGCGCACGTTTTGCTCGTTTGACGGCCAGCCGTAGGCGACCGCGTTGCGACAAACCACGGCCTCCTGCGGCTGGCCGTTAAACGAGGAGCAGCAACCTCAAGCCATGACTCACCAACATGACATCGATCTACTCTTAGTCGACGACGTCGACGACGAGTTACGCAGCACGCTAGTCCGAAGGTTTGAACGCGGCAGTTTCCAGGTGGAAGATGCAGCAAACGCCAAAGACGCCTGGAACCTGCTCGAACGTCGCGACTTCGTCGTGGTGGTTTTGGACATGCTGATGCCTGGCATGTCCGGATTGGACTTGTTGAAAAAGATTAAGGAACATCGCGTCGACTGCGAAGTGATCCTGCTCACGGGCCAAGGAACAATTGAAACAGCCGTCGAGGCGCTGAAGCTCGGCGCATTTGACTACCTTACGAAACCATTTCCGCTGAAGGACTTGGAAACGCGAATTGAAAGAGCCTCTGAGCGGCATCAATTGAGCAAGGAGAACCGGCAACTCAAAGCGTTGTTGGAGCGCAGCCAACCGCAGGACGAAATGGTCGGCCAGTCAGCCGCGATGCTGGAAGTCTTTCGTTTGATCGAACGCGCTGGACCAAGTGACAAGGCGATTGTCATCCCAGGTGAAAGCGGCACCGGCAAGGAGCTGGTTGCAAGAGCCTTGCACCGACGAAGTCCACGAGCCAGCAAACCGCTGGTCGCGATTAACTGCGCCGCGCTGCCAGAGTCGTTGTTGGAAAGTGAAATGTTTGGACATGAAAAAGGGGCGTTTACTGGTGCGTCGACCGCCAAGTCTGGTCTGTTTGAGGTGGCCGACGGCGGCACGTTGTTCATCGACGAAATTGGCGAAATGCCCGGTTCGTTGCCAGCCAAACTGTTGCGTGTATTGGAAAATGGAATGATCCGTCGCGTTGGTTCTATCAAGGAACGTCGTGTCAATGTTCGGTTACTCGCGGCCACCAATCGAAACCTTGCAGACGAAGTCAAAGCCGGCGCGTTTCGCGAGGATCTGTACTACCGCATCAATGTCATGTCGCTGGAGCTTCCGCCCCTCCGAGAGCGAGAGGGCGACGTGCCGTTATTGGTGACACACTTCCTGGGCAACGCCTGGGAAATAGAGCCGCTGGCGCTGCGCCGGATAGAACAGTACGCGTGGCCGGGTAACGTTCGGCAATTGAATAACGCGAGCGAGCGAGCCAAGATCATGGCCGACGGCATCACGATTCGCGTCGGCGACTTGCCAGACGAGGTACTCGAACGTGCATCTTGCAATACGGTGTCGCCAATCGCCAAAGTCGACCAACTGTCAACGATCGAGCGCACCAAGATCGTGGAAATCCTCCAACGCGAGCCGGGCAACAAGACCCGCGCCGCCAAATCGCTTGGCATCGACCGCCGCAAGTTGTATCGACTGGTGGAAAAATATGACATCCAGGATGAGGAGCTACATTGAGCGGTGTGCCGTTTGTTTTCGAGAGTGCCGTTGCCGGTTTGATTGCCAGCATCGCGTGTGGCTTGGGTGTACTGCCACTGCTGCTGGGCGGGCACGAAATAGAAAAACGCATCGGGCTGGGTTACGGCTTTGCAGGCGGATTGATGTTCGCGGCGTCGGTTTACAATTTACTACTGCCGGCGTTCACGTTGGGACCGGAAGCCGCCATCCGCTTGTGGCCGGTGACACAAACGTTGGTGGGAATGTTCGCTGGTTGCTTGTTGCTGTGGTCTGTTAACATTCTGCTGACTCCCGAACGACTTGATTCACGCTGGCTAAAGCCCTTGGGCGGTCGAGTTGAAACGCTGGTGTTTCTCGCCATGACATTCCATTCAATTCCCGAAGGCGTCGCGGTCGGTGTCGGTTTCGGATCAGAAGGCCACGACGAATCGCTCACCGGGCTGGGGCTCTATATCGCAATTGCGATCGCCATTCACAACATGCCCGAAGGACTGGCAGTTGCTTTGCCCATGCGCGCTCGTGGCGCATCGATCAGCAAGTGCTTCTTGTTTGCCTTTCTTACTAGCCTGCCACAACCTATCGCGGCGATTCCCGCGAGTTTGTTAGTTTGGTTCTTTGAACCGCTGATCTTGCCGTTTCTGGGGTTCGCTGCCGGCGCAATGATGTACCTGGTTGTTGTTGAATTGATTCCCGATGCATTGGAAACCCGATCGCCCAGCCAAATCGCTTGGTCATTCATGGCTGGGTTTGGACTGATGGTCTTGGTCCAAGTCGCATTATAAACCTGTCAATCCAAGGTGTTTCGAAGATAATGACCGACCAACAAAACAACGAGACTGTGGCGCGCCAAGAATCAAATCGACACCTCGAGGTGATCCTAAAAACGGCGGTCGACGGCAAATCGACGAGCGTGGGATCATTCAGTCGCTGAATCCCGCGGCCGAGAGAATGTTCGGCTATACGGCGACCGACTACTCTTCACCGGTATGGTGCGCGACATCACTGAACAAAAGCGGGCCGAGGAGCGTGCTTTGCAAGCGGAACGCCTCGCCGCGATCGGGCAAACGGTTACAGGTTTGGCGCACGAAAGCCGCAACGCCTTTCAGCGCAGTCAGGCATGTCTGGAAACATTAGCCCTAGAGTTAAGTGAGCAACCAGGAGACAGGAAACAGGGACAGGTCCAATACTGTTCGGCACAAGATTTGCTAGCCGGAATAATCCTCCAACACGACACACTTTGGCACGGGATTTGCGCCATGAATTGGACCGTATTGTTTCACTGTCAGGATGGCAGACGCGGTCAT
>JAQBZB010000256.1 GCA_027622275.1 Planctomycetota bacterium
CCCCGGCAACCGACAGAACCCGCGCCAGCCCCAGCCGAGTGAAGTCGATCCGGCAGGAGTTCGATAAACGAAAAGCAGGAGTTCTATGCGTTATTTCAACGCTAGTGACGAACGCACCAGCGTCCGGAAGTCGTGGGTTCCGAGGCTGGCACCGGCGACTGGAAGGTGAATGATGGAATTCAATCGAAATCACTACTTCGGATTCGGTTTGATCGTCCTGCTGCTGGGACTTCAATTCCGATACGTCGATTCGTTCCAACTGACCGAAGAGACAACGAAGGTTTTGGCGAAGCGGCTCAAGAAGGAAACGGTCGTCACACAGAATCCGTTGGCGGCGATCTTTGGTCAAGCGAACCCGGCTGCCATGAAAAAGACCATTCGCCCGCCCAAGTGGCTTGGCTGGTCACTGATTTCAATCGGTGGCGTGCTGGTGGTCCAGAGCTTGGGGATGAGAAAGCCTGGTTGACGATGCTGGCATCGGCCGCATCGCTACCGAGTACGTTTGCCGACGCCAGTCTGTTCCGTCGGCAAGAAGCGTTGACCGCTTTGTCGCTCCATCGCGTCTCGCAGGGGAGCATAAGGACGCACTCGCACTCCGTCAAAAGAGTGTTCGAAGACACCGTGACCCGGAACCACGAAGCGAACGTGAACGAGCGCGTGCGTGGCCCAACTCGTATCGAATTCGGGGTGATTCGTTTGAAACGGCAGCTTGACGACGACGCCATTCTCCGTCACCTCGTCCGCATTGACGGCGACCGCCCAATCAGCGAGGCGGCTTGGAACCAGCCCGCGAGCGCTCGGCACGTCGTTGAAATCTTGGCGTCGCCCGGCGACCAGTTCCACGTACAGCGTGCCGCGTACGCGAGTCAACTGTCCGTCTGCATCGTGCGGAAACAGTCGTAAAACAATGCCATCAAACTCGACATCGCGATCCCAATTGGCCAGGTGCGCGTCGAAATCGACCGCGGTGATGCGGCGGCTGAAGCCTAACAAATCGCGAGCTTGTTCCGCGTAGGTCGGTTTGGGCTCAGGCCGCGGCGCCGGTGGCGAGGTCGTTTCGTTCTTTGCGGTCTGCCGTGCGGCCCACTGTCGTAGCGTCGCCACGTCAACCGTGTTGTCGCCGATTGTCGCTTCCGCAATTCGCTCCCACGCCACGCCGCGAAGGATGACGGTCCCGTCACTGGCAAAACGCAGCCAAAGATGGTCGTCATTGGTTCGTGAATGCACTTCGGCGGTCAATTTCTTGCCATCGATCAGCCGTATCGAAATGGCTTCGACAGCCTGGCTCTGCCCCGCGACAAGGGAAACCAAGACCGTGGCCAACAGCAGGATCGCTCTGTTCGTTGAGATCGTTGCAACCTTCATGATGGTCCCTTGCTTGCGAGTCGCCGGATGAGAAGTGCTTTGCCGGAAGAGCTGTTTGCAAAGCGCAGGCCGCGCAGCGTGGGTCGTACCGTCAGGCGACCGCAAAGCTTTGCAGACGTTCAAGTTGAAGCCGCAAGACGCCACTTTCGTAGAGCCCGCGAATGTTCACTCGATACAACCAATGTTGCCAATACACGACATGCGACGGGAACGCATTTTCGCTCGCAGACGCCTTCCGTACGGTATGTTTGCCGGAGCAGTCGCATCAACGTCGCCTAGGAACCTTCACGATGACTCGTCGAGCCACACTTCAGCTCTTTGCCCTGATCAGTCTTGTCGCCACCATTGGCTATGCCCTCGAGCCCGGCGACCCGGACCAAAGCATCTTGCCTCCCAGCGACCCGAATGTGCAAACAACGCCGGTTGCGGATCGTCAGGGTGCCGACCCCGGCCAACTTGATGGTGCCGACGGCAAAGGATTGCGGCTCCGCGAGGGCATGAATCTCGTCAATCAAGTCGGCGAGTTGCGGGAGGCGGGCGGGCGGATCGCCTTCTATCCCGAAGGCGACAAGCGCTCGCTACAGGTGCTTGAAAACCTGGCCTTGGAACGCGTCTCGCGTGAGCTGGACCAGTCGAACCGCAAATGGAGTGTCAGCGGCATCGTGACGGAGTATAAGGGCGGCAACTATTTGCTGTTGCACCGCGCCGTGCTCAAGGCCCGAGTTTCGAGCGCGCCGGGACCGCGATCGTAAGACCACGAAGAAGTTTGCTACGTCGTCGCGATCGTGCCGAGCGTCCGAGCCAGTTCGGTCGTTGATGCGTTGATAATTTGGCCATCGACCCGTACCAGGGCATTGCCGGCGTCATAGTCGCGGGAGTATCGCAGGATGAGCCCGGCCGCAAACTCAACTGCCTCGTCCGTGCGTGGCCCAATCACCAACGCCAGCGGCCCCACGAAGTTTTCGGGAGACATCGTCGCTGTGCTGTTCGCATCGGCCAACTGATGGGCGTGAAGCAGTTGATCGTTTTCCGCCGCGTCTCGCCCGAGTACGACTTTCGTTTGCGTGTCGAATCGAAAGTGCCGGCCGGTCTTCAATAATTCAAAATCCCAGCGGCGGCTTTCGCCCGGCGCATCGATCAAGTCGAAGACCTTCTTCGAGAACTTGGGCTCGGTGAGCGAACATCCGGTCGAGGGCGTTGGAATCTCCTGCAGCCCATACTTCTTCGCCAGCGCGATCAATCGCTTGCGGCTGCGGCCTTCGATGTTATACAGCTTCTCTCGATCGACCCAGCCTTCACGTTCGGGCAGCGTCGGCCGCAGTAACTTGGCCGAAAGTGGACGCAAGAGAAGATCGTCCAGGTCGGAATGGTACGCGATGCGATCCAGATCGCGGCGCTTCTGGCTCATCGGTCGTTGTCCGGCAACCTCGCCGCTAACAATGAAGTCCGCACCGATCTGGTGCATGAACCGCTTCGCCTTCTCGAACATATAGATGCGGCAGTCGACACAAGGATTCGCCCCTTTGCCGCGCCCGAACCGCGGCTCCTTCACCAGATCGAGGTAGTCGTCCTCTTGGCCGACGACGGTCAAGCGCACGCCGAGGTCCCGAGCCTTCTGAGCCGATTGATCTTGGCAGCACGTGAAGACTGTCTTGAAATTGAGTGCTTCAACTTCGATGCCTTGCTCTTGCATGATGCGAACCGCCAACATGCTATCGAGTCCGCCGGACAGCAGCACGACACAACGTTTGGTCATCGATCTACCTTTGGGTTGCCAATGATTGTTTACGTGGCGGTTCGCTCCGCGAACCTGCGCACTTTCGCGGAGCGAAAGGCCACGTACGGGGACATTCATGCATCGACAAAGTGCGGTCCCTTTCGCGCCGCGGCATAAAGTTCCTTCCACTGCGCGCTCCCATCGTTTGGAACAAGCCGCGAATCAACACCGTGTTCGAAGTAAGGGATGGTGCCGAGTTGGCCTTGCGTCAACATGAAGTTCACCTTGCCGTTATTGGCGATGTACATCCGCCGTCCGTCGGGCCACGATGTCTCGATCAAGCGCGGGGGATCGGGGCGCGTTTGTGGCTTGTCCACGCGATAGCGCCCGATCATATCGCGATTCAGCTCGAAGCCCAGACCGGGTCCATCGGGAACCTTCGCAAAGCCATCTTCGATCTTGATCGGCTCGGCCAGTAACGTGTGCTCGTAAAGTTGATGGCAATTGACCGCCGGCCATGTCGCGTGCGTCGACACGCCACCGAATTGCAAAGACCACGCCGCCGTAATTCCCGTACCAACCAACTGAAGCCAAAATGGTTTGTCCGCCATCGCGGCCACCGCTCCCGTCTCCATCAACTCTTTGGCACCGTGGCCGACGACGAAGCCATCGCAAACGTCTTCGCGTAGCGCCACGATTGGATCGGGATTGCCATAGTGCATCGCGACCGGCGCGCGGCACTCACGACGAATGGCTTGATTGCCCTTGATGTCGGACTGGAAGATTGGCGTCTCCCAGATGGCGACTTGCGGGTGCTGTTCCAACTCTTTCAGGATCGGAATCCCACGGTCGGCATCGAGCAACGTGTCGTTGAAGTCGAGTGCAATGTGAAACGATTCGGGAACCGCTTCCGCGACCGCTTCGACCTGCGCCCAAACATCGAACCACGGCCGCCCTTTCGACTTGTAAGCACGGTAGCCTTGCCGATGAGCTTCGGCACATTCCGCCGCCATGTCTTCGACCGAAGTGTCGATGTTCCACCAAGCCACCGGAGTCGTCTCGTTAACTTTGGGGCCTAGTAACGCGTGGATCGGAACGCCGGAGGTCTTGGCGACCGCATCGAACAGCGCCATCTGCAGCCCGGCCCCCAACTCGTCGTCCCACATCACTTCAATCGCGTTGCGGCCGAGCACCCGGCGGATATCGTCGTCGTCCGGCACGCCCCAGGTGTAATACAACAGCGTCTCGCCAAAGCCCGTCACGCCCGACGACAGTTCGACCTCCATGACCTCGGTCCACGCCCAATGCGGCAACTCGCGGGCCATGTTCCGCCCCGAGGTCTCGCGATAAGGCAACTTGACGGTCGTTCGATCGACTTTCAACACGCGAAACCACTTGTCGGAAGCGTGCCAAGCCGCCGCTCGCGAATGCTCGATCCACGGGGCTGGCAGAAGCAGGCTGGCGGAGCCGAGCAGTCCGGCCTTCATCATGTTTCGACGTGACATTCCCTTCAGCGACTGATAGCGCGGCATCAGGTTTCTCCTCTTTGAATCGGCGTACTCAAGAGTGACCAGGTTGCCACATTGTAAACGGATTCGCGCCGTTGGTGGGCGCGGGCAAGGCAGCGCCGGTCGCGAACGCATCGCGATCCGCCTATAATTGTGATTCCACAGTTCTAACGACCATGCACCAACAACGAGAATTGACCATGACGACCGTGGTGGACCTACGCAGCGATACCGTTACAAGACCAACGCCCGGCATGAGGGAAGCCATTGCGAATGCTGAAGTCGGCGACGACGTGATGGGTGACGACCCGACCGTCCAGCGGCTGGAATCGCTGACGGCGGAAGTACTCGGCAAAGAAGCGGCGCTCTTCATGCCCTCGGGCTCGATGACGAATCAGATTGCCGTGCGAATTCACTGCAAACCTGGCGACGAGTTCCTCTGCGAAGCCGGTTGCCACATCTACAACTACGAACAAGGAGCCTTTGCGCAACTGAGCGGCGTTGTCGCCCGCACGATCGAAGGCAACAACGGCGTGTTGCAGCCGGAGCAGTTGCACGGCATGATTCGGGCCGAGAACGAACACCTGGTCCGCACGCGGCTCGTCTGTTTGGAAAACACTCACAATCGAGGCGGCGGCCGGGTGCAACCGTATGAGCAAGTCGCCGGGATTTGCGAGTGGGCTCACGACGGCGGCTTGAAGACGCATCTCGATGGTGCCCGGTTGTTCAATGCGGTCGCCGCCACCGGCATCGCCGCCGACCAGTGGTCGAAGCACTTTGACACGGTCAGCGTCTGCTTCAGCAAGGGACTCGGCGCGCCGGTCGGATCGGCATTGGCCGGCCCGGCGGACATGATCCGGGAAGCGCGCCGGCACCGCAAGTGTTTTGGCGGCGCGATGCGGCAAGTCGGCATCATCGCGGCGGGAGCGCTCTATGCGATGCAACACCACCGTGAACGTTTGACGGAAGATCACGCCAATGCTCAGATCCTGGCCGACGCAGTTCGCGCCACCGATGGCATTCGGTTGCTGACGCCTGAAGTCGATACGAACATCGTGTTTATTGAAGTCGATCCAGCACTCGGCACAGCGGCTGAGTTCGTCACCGGACTTCAACAGGAGGGCGTGCTCGCGTTGGCGATCACACCAACACGCGTCCGCGCCGTCACACATCTCGATGTGGATGAGTCCGCCATGCGTCGCGCCGCGGAAGTGATTTCGCTGGTCGCCGAAAGACTCGCCTCGGGCGTCAAGCCTGAAGTTGACGGAGTCGTTGCGTATTGACGTTACGTGGCTGTTCGCTCCGCGAACATGCGCACTTTCGCGGAGCGAAAGGCCACGTAGTACGCCACCTTCCAAATGCAGTCCCATGCCCGACGAAAAAACGAATTACCAATCCGGTGATGCACCACAGCCTGCGTCGCTCGATGCCGGCGTCATCATCAGCTCGGATACTCGACGGGCGAACCGCATTCCGCCGGGCCAGTCGCGAACCCGCAAGTGGCCCGTTCTGGATGCCACCGGCACTCCGCCAATTCCCGCCGATTGGAAGCTCGAAGTCTTTGGACTCGTCGACCGCGTGTTGACGTTCACGCTCGACGAGTTTCGTCAGTTGCCGCGTGTAAAAGTCTTTGCCGACTTTCATTGCGTGACGCGCTGGTCGCGGTTGGGCAACCTGTGGGAAGGTGTTTCGACGCGCTACTTGTTCGACGCGGCCGGTGTCCGCGCCGAGGCGAAGTTTGTCATCTTGCACGCCTATGACAACGGTTGGACCACGAACCTGCCGCTGGAAGATTTTCTCGCCCCTGACGCGCTGATCACCGATCTGCACGACGGCCAACCGCTGTCGACGGATCACGGCGGCCCGGTGCGTGCGCTGGTGCCGATGCTGTACGCCTGGAAGAGTGCCAAGTGGCTGAAGGGAATCGAATTCTCGGCCGAGGACAAGCTGGGCCATTGGGAACGAGGCGGTTATCACTCACACGGCGACCCGTGGGTTGTCGACGAACAACATGTCGACGGCCAGCGGTTTCAAGTTCCTTCGCAGATCCCTCCTGGCTTCAAGGACGGACCAAATCCGTACTAGGTGAGTGTCGCGGCGCAAGGGGTTTGTTGCGCCAACGGCCCGCCAGTTTGTCCCGATGGGAAGCGTGCCCCAGACAAATTGCCGGGCCGTTGGCCCTGGACGTTTTCGGGTTTCCCAAGGCCCAGCCCGTTGGGCTGGGCTAGGCAAACGTCTGGGCCTTTGGCCCGGAAACACGCAGACGCACGGGAACAAAACCAGCGTCAACATGAACCCTCAAGAATGCGCGGCAAGACCGATTTTTTTTACAGCCCAGGCTTACCCGCCCATGTCTTCGGCTCGAAGTACGTAATTCTTACACGGCATCTGCGTCTTCTTGCCGTAAGTCGTTATCAGCTGCTGATAGACATCGTAGTCGACCTGCTGACTAAGAAAGGTTGTGTGCTTGTCCGAGAAAACAACATTAACCCCTCCGCTATGCCAAGCCGACGGCCGCGCGACAGCCTTCCAAGCGTCGATATTGGTGCTTGGCGTATTTGCAAGAGGAAGGGTATCGGGAGCGGCAGGCGGCCTTTTGGCACCCGACAGTTTTCCGTTGATCTTCCACACGACGTTCGGCTTCAGTGGCGTTGGCGTCACTTGGCAGACAACTCCGTCGGAAGCGATAAACCAATGAAACGTAATCTCACACTGGTGAGTTGTCCCATACCCCGCCACGTTCGCATGGTTCCATTTCCCCCCCATCAGGTTTTCAGCAAACAACAAGGTGTTGCTGAGTCCGTCATCGATGTCCGTTGTCGTTACTTCGTTCAGTCTTTTGGGAGTGAGACTTCCTAAGATGACTCCAGCGACGTTAAACGGAACGCGATCAAGGAAGACTCCCGTGTTCTGATTATGCGCAGTCCAATACGCGGATCCCGGCGTTCCGTTCTTTGCATCTGTACCAGTCGGAATGACGCTAAAACCGGCGTTCGCAACGTAAGAGGTATAGGAGTCGCTGCGATATTTTGATTCGCGGCTCGGACAACTGTAGATAGGCAAAAACGAAGCAAGACGAACATCATCGTTACGTACCGATTGATCGTCCCAGAGATCGTAAAGACTATTTTGATCAAGGTAGGGAAGTAAGAGGACTGGCCACCCCGCGACTTTGTTCTTAGTGTCTGCGCCTGACGTCGGAAGTGGTGCCGAAGTGTCTCGTGCAACAATCTCCTGCCACCCCGGAAAATGTTTCTTCGCGCTTTCAAACGCCAATGCCGCTTGTCCCAACTCCCGCAGCTGCGTGCTGCATTGCATCCTGCGAGCGGATTCGCGGGCGGCTTGGACGGCGGGCAGTAGCAGGGCGACTAAGACGCCGATGATCGCGATCACGACCAACAGTTCGACCAATGTAAAGCCTCTGGATGTCGACTTAGACATAGCGGCTGACTCCTCTCCCGATTCGGGTGCTGAATGAGAACGAAGAAATCTGACAACGCGGGAAGATAGGAACATTAACTCATGTTCGCAAAAACGGCGAGGCGTGTCCACTGCCGATCGGATGGAGTAGCCTCCTAATAGCGTGTTGCCAATACAAGCTCGACGCGCAAGCGAGTGTGTTTTCTACAGCATGGAACCCACTCGCTTGCGCGTCGAGCTTGTATTCCATACGATTGAAGCGGCTTGGCGATACACAATTAGGACACTACCTCGGATGGAGTAGTGATACCATTTGTAGGTTGGACGCCCTCGTCCGACCAGGAAACCGCTTGAAACACCGGTCGGACGAAGGCGTCCATCCTACGGATTCTTCAAACGGCATCACGATGGTCAACCTCGGCTAATACTGAAAATCTTGGAACTTCAGAACATATCCGTCGCACGGCATCTCTGATTTGGAGCCGTTGGGGGTCATCAATTGCTGATAGACGTGGTAGTCGACTCCGTCGCGAAGGAACGCCGTGTGTCCATCCGCGAAGACGGCGTTGACACCACCCGTGTGGCGGCTTGAGGGCCGCGCCGTCTGTGGCGTTAACGTCGTGATCGAATTCCGCAGCCCGTTGATTCGCATTGCAGGAGAAACCAATTGCGTCGGTGCGGGCTTGCCGGCCGATGGCGGGCAACTGAGTTCCGTCGCGTAGAGCCAAACGAAAGTCGTCTCCAGTCCGGGCTGCCACCATTGCCCCGCCACCAGGTTCTCGCTGATTAACAATGTGCTCGAAAGACCATCGACAACGTCCGATGAAGTTACCTTGGGAATGCTGGCCGGATCATGTGGCTTCCAGGCAGCACCCGTCATCGGAATCGGAACTCGATCAACGAAGATACCGTTGTCGCCGTCCTGTGAATCCCCGTAATCGTAACCTGCGGTTGTCGGCCCCTTGCTGGACGCGAGGTTGAACGGGGCCGGATCGGTCGCGAGCGAGTAATAACCACGATTGGCGACGTACGCTGTGAACGGCCCGTAAGTGCGGCTCGACGGTTGGCTCGGGCAAACGTAAATCGGGATGTAGTGAGCCAGATCGCCGTTCAACACGGGCTGGCCTGTCAGCGGATCAAGAACCCATTTCGGAACGGCTTGGTCGCCCCACCTGCTGTACAGCGGCCGCTGCTCGATGTAGTTGAGCAAGACGACTTGCCACGAAGCGATCTTGTTGGTGGTGGCACCGGGAAATGTTGACGGGTATTCAAGCGGGAGCGATGGGTCGCTGGCGATGACTTGTTGCCAGCCGGGGTAATGCTGCTTCGCGCTTTGGAACGCGATCGTCGCCATGCCAAGCTGACTCGTGTTGTTCATGCATTGCACCCACCGGCCGCGTTCGCGCACATACAAAACAGCGGGGATCAGCAGACTCATCAGAATCCCGATGATGCCGATCACCACCAACAATTCAACCAACGTAAAACCAGCAGGCGTGCGACGGTACATGAGCGTACCTCCTTCCCGAGAAAAGACATAACAACCGGACGGTGAAGTGATGGGAAGACAATCCGAATTGGATGCCGTTATCTTCACCTATTGCGCCGTGGAAAGCCAGCGATTTTTTGCCCTTTTTGCTAGTGCTGTGGAGTCAGTTCGCCACCGATCCGCGATTGAGACAGGTTCTTCGCCGAAGTAGCGGACGCTGGCGAACGGGACGCCGAGGTGCAATCGTGAGTCGTCATTCGCTTCGCTGACGGTGCCTGTTCCGAACGGAGCACTTGGCGTAAGCTCAGCGTATGCGACAGATCTACCTTGACTACAACGCGACCACCCCCATCGCTCCCAGTGTTCAAGAAGCGATGCTGCCGTTTCTTACCGAGCATTACGGGAACCCTTCCAGCAGCCATTCGCCGGGTCGAGCCTGCCACGAAGCGATCGAAGACTCGCGCGATCGGGTGGCCTCGCTGCTGGGAGCCGATCGCGACGAGATCGTTTTCACGGGCAGCGGGACCGAGAGCAACAACCTTGCTCTCAAAGGGATCATGATGGCCCGCGCGCCGGTCTTTGACGGGCACCTGGTGATCTCCGCGCTCGAACATCCCGCGATCGCCGAGCCAGCAAGGTACTTGGAGAAGCTCGGCTGCCGCGTCAGTGTCGTGGGTTGCAATCGTCACGGCGTCGTCGAGCCGGACGCCGTGGCCGCCGTGCTGAAGCCGGACACGAAGTTGGTCAGCATCATGCATGCGAACAACGAGATTGGCACCATTCAACCGCTGAAAGAAATCTCCGAAGTGTGCCGCTCGCGCAACATACTGTTTCACACCGATGCCGCTCAAACGATCGGTAAAATTCGGACCTTCGTCGAAGAGCTGGGAGTCGACATGTTGACGATCGCAGGTCATAAACTTTACGCGCCGAAGGGTGTCGGCGCGTTGTACGTTCGTCAGGGAGTTGCCTTGGAACCGTACACCCACGGCGCGGCACACGAAGGTGGCTTGCGCCCCGGAACCGAGAACACCGCCTTCATCGTGGCGCTCGGTCACGCCTGCTTCTTGGCCGGGAAAGCGGTCGAAGACGCGAGCGATCGCATGGCGGACTTGCGGGACCGCTTGTCGAAAAAGTTGCTAGCGGCGATTGGCAGTGATCTGACGATCAACGGCTCGCAAGCAGCACGCCTGCCAAACACGTTGAGCGTCAACTTTCCCGACGTCAGCGGCGGCGAGTTGCTCGCGCGGACGCCGGAAATTGCCGCCTCGACCGGCTCGGCGTGCCACGCGAGCATGACCAAGCTGTCGGCGACGTTGGCCGCGATACAACTTGCTCCAGACCAGGCACGAGGCACGATTCGATTGAGCGTCGGATGGTACACTTCCGAAGAGGATGTCGATCGGGCGGCGGAATTGCTGATCGGAGCCTGGGAGAGCTTGAGGTAGCCGTGGCAGGATCAAATCGTCAATCGGATTGATGACCGCGGGCTGCGTGTCGGCTGATATTGCCCCGACCATGCAATTGTGGTTAAAACACGCCCCTCGTCGCCGGTGCCCCTGCATTCGCTGCTAGCAAGGCAACTCAACGAGAAGCCTTGAACTCGCGGATCTCTTCCTGACGATGAGACTTGGTGCCAACAATTGCCTCGACCAACGGGAGACGTGCAGTGACACAGATTCATCCGTCAGCGTACGTTAGCGCCAAAGCTGAACTCGGACACAATGTCTCGGTCGGTCCCTTTTCGATCGTCGAAGATGACGTGTTTATCGGCGATAACTGCCGCTTGGCGGGACATGTCACGATCAAGTCCGGGACGGCGTTAGGCGCGGACAACGAAGTCGCTGAAGGTGCGGTCCTCGGCGGCTCCCCGCAGCACACCAAGGCCGGCAGCGAAGTCGGCACCCTATTGATCGGCAACAGAAACCGCATCCGCGAGTATGTCACGATCCACCGCGGGCTGGCTCCGAGCAACTGCACCAAGATCGGCGATGGCAACATGATCATGGTAAACGCTCATATCGCCCACGACTGCCACCTCGGAAACAACACCGCGATCGTTAACAACGTCATGCTGGCGGGGCACGTTGCCGTCGGCGACGGCGCTTACCTGGGCGGGGCGGCAGGCGTCCATCAATTCTGTCGCATCGGCCGGTTGGCGATGATCGGCGGCCAATCACACCTCAGCCAAGACGTGCCGCCGTTTGTGATGGTCGATGGCATCTCGAACTACATCGTCGGCTTGAACGTCGTCGGGCTGCGGCGTGCTGGTTTCACACGGGACGAAGTCAAGGATTTGAAGGCCGCTTATCGTGTGATCTACCGCAGTGGGTTGTTGTGGAACGACACCTTGGAAGTGTTAAAGAACACTTTCCAAAGCGGCCCCGCCGCGGAGTTTTACGCGTTTCTTTCAACCGGCGAACGCGGCTTTGTCCAGGAACGCAAGGTGCCTCGCGGAGCCTCGATCAAGCTGGCCGAAGCACCCGCCGCAGAAGAGCCGCTGCGGAATGTCGCCTAGGGGTAGATCCCGATATTGCGTTTTTCTTCGTACGAAGACGCTCCGCAAGCGGGCTCGACTTAGTCGCGTTCGCGAAATAACTGAGCGGAATGGCGCTAGCCACCGGTTCTTCACGCGTTGTGTAAGACCGGCGGCTAGCGCCGCACCGCTCACCTCAAAGCAAACAGTTCTCTCACGAACGGTGCTTAGTCGCGTGCCCCGCGACCCACCTGCGTAGCCCGCGTCGGATCGTAGTTCGGGTTCGGAGTTGGCATCTGGGCGCTGACTTGTTCGCGCCAGGCGTGAAGTTTGTCGCGCAGCAGAGTCACTTTATCTGGCATCGTGGCGGCAAGGTCGTGTTGCTCGCCGAGATCATCGGCCAGATTGTACAACTCGACACGGTCGTCTTCGTGAAATTCGACCAGACGCCAGGAGCCTGAGCGTATCGCGCTATAAGGACTATCGCCGCCCGCGTGATAGTGCGGATAGTGCCAGAATAAATCGCGGTCAAGCTTCGATGAGGGGTCACGCAACAAGCGCGTCATGCTCTTGCCGTCGACCGACTTGTTATGGCCCGCGTCTCCCTTGATCGACGTGATTTCGAGCAAGGTCGGATAATAGTCGATCGTCATCACGGGTTCGTCGCAGACGCTGCCGGCTGGCGTGACACCGGGCCAACGCACGATCGTCGGCACGCGAACGCCGCCTTCGTACGCCGATCCTTTCCCGCGGCGTAGCGGCAGATTCTCCGTAAAGCGATCATGCTTCCCATAGCGCTCGGTCAGGCCGCCGTTGTCGGACGTGAACACAACCAATGTGTTGTCGGCGATTTTGTGTCGCTCGAGCCGCTCCAACACCCGCCCGACACTCTGATCCAAGCTGGCCACCATCGCCGCGTAGCTGGGGTTGTTGTGAATCGCATCGGCCCGCACTTTCTTCGAGAATTCCGCCACCAAATCCTCCCGGCCCTCGATCGGCGTGTGCGGGACGTGATAAGCGAAGTAAAGAAAGAAGGGTTTGTCCTTTGAACCGTCAATGAACTCAACCGCCTTGTCCGTCAGATAGTCGGTCAGATACTCGCTTTTCGATTCGCCTTCGGAATTCGAACCCGCTGGCAGCCGATACCCCTTCGTACCGCGCGGCTTGTCGACTGCGACATCGAAGCCGTGCGCTTGCGGACCATCCGCCGCGGCATCACGGCCCGGGTGATTCAGATGCCACTTGCCGATCTGGGCCGTTGCATAGCCGGCGTCGCGCAACGCTTCCGGGATCGTGACGCAAGAATGGTCGAGCCCTTTCGTCCAATCCGGAATGCGCAACTTGGCCCACGGACGATCCTGTCCGGCAATGAAATCCGTCAGGTGCAGCCGCGCGGGATACATCCCCGTCATGACCGAAGCCCGCGTCGGCGAGCAGACGGTACAAGCGGAATACGCATTGGTGAATTTCATACCCGTCCGGGCAAGGCGATCGAGATTCGGTGTTTCGTAGAAGTCACTTCCGAAACAGCGCAGCCCCGTCCAACCAAGATCATCTGCGAGCAAGAAGACGATGTTCGGTTTCTTCGCCGGTGAATCCGCCGCTCGCGCCGCGGAACTCGCCAGGATCGCGGCAAACATCAGAAGTAACAAGATCAGCCAGCGGCCATGTCGCATGGGGTGACACCTCGTATAGAACTCTGGTTCCCAGGCTCCCGCTTGGGAACCCACTGCTCGCCCGGCTCCGCCGGGAGTGCGAGGCAGAGCCTCGTCAGCAGCTCGTTCCC
>JAQBZB010000257.1 GCA_027622275.1 Planctomycetota bacterium
ACAATTGAGACAATTGTTCTACAATGATTTGCGTCGCAAATCTCCGCAGTCAAAGTATTTGAAAGCTGCACGACCTCTTTAGCCCAGGGCTATTATCCAGCGTCCCTCCGGGACCAAAAATGCGCAACTTCAAACGTCGCGGGTCAGGTTTGCAAACGCTTCCTCCAACTTGCGCCACGCCGCAGTCGCCGGCCGCAACGAGTTTCGGACTTCGATCTCGATGCCGAGATAGGCGGCGTCGGCAAACTTCTTGCGCAGCTGGGTAGTAAATCCATCCGATCGGCCTTGGTACGGATAGTTGCGGCGCGTTCGTAACTCAGGCAACTGACGCGACAGTTGTCGTTCCCAGGCTTTCATCAGTGAGGCTTCTCCGCTGCGTGCCGGATCGTACAACAAACCAACATCCGTTGCCCGCGGCTTACCATCAAAGACAGGAGTGAACGTATGGATGCTCAGATGCAAGACGGTTCGCCGTTTCTGGATTCGCGAGCGGATCTCGCGTTCGACGGCGGCTCGATAGGGAAAGTAGTAGGCGTTCAGAAGTTCGAGTTGCTCGGACTCGCCCAGCGATCGCGTGAACTCCGAAAACAACGCGGGATGGCCGATCGATCGATTGATCTCGACCAGCAAACGCGACACGGTTCCCTGAAACAGCTTGCAGTTTAACCGTGTCGCCAGGGCTGTCGCCATTTCAATCGAATTCGGATCGTAACCGCGATGGCTCCGCAATACTTCACGCTGGCCGCGAAACAATGATCTAAACGCGGGCGGGATGTCGCACGAGGCATGCTCACAGGTGATGATGACTTCACGCTTCATCGGGTCGGAACATCTTTCCCGTCGCCAGGCACTGACAGAGTTCGCGGTAGGTGTCGAGCAGGCCGGCGTCTGACGAGGCGTTGGTGACTCGCTTCAAGATGCGACGTGATAACGGCCCATGCTCCAGAATGACGCGCATCGCAGGCCCGAACTCCGTCGTGGATTCGAGCAACGGAGTCGCCAATCGTCGCCACAACTCACTTGCAGTTACTGGCGTGGAGATTCCGAAAGCCCACAGAAAATCTGAGTCGTCGATGATCGCCTCGTCGGCGTCACGAATCACCGCCGACAAAATGGATGCCAACCGCTCCGTGGCAAACGCTTGTTGAGCCGCCGTGTTGAGCCACTCCTCGGCGATCAACCGCCGCAGCGTCTCGATAATCAACCGACAGATCGCGAGATCGGCGGCGGGGCATTCCTGGATATCGAGCACGCGGATTTCGATGGCGTTACGGTCGAACCGCGCGATGGCTCCGCGCGAGTTCAACCACTCGTGCTGCAATGTGCCGTCAGGATCAAGCGGCGCGATGTCGGCATACATCTTGGCGAAGATTTCGCGTTCGTAGGCTTCACGCGTAAAGACCGGCTCCGGGATGACGAGCCCGCTGACGGAGGGAACTCGCTTGGAGTTCGTGCGATAGACTGCGAGCCGCGTGTCGCAAAAGCCGCTGGCTCGACGCTCGATGATCGGCGAGCTGGCCGCCAACGCGGGCAGCAGCGGCAGCAGCAGGCGGATCGCGGCATGCAGCTTGCCGAATTCTTCATCGCCCGCAAACGGCAAGTTGAGATGCACGCTTTGCAAATTGGCCCAGCCATGCCCCGTGCAATCAAAGACGCGATTGAAGGCTTCGTAAACGGCGCTGTGATCGTGAGGCCAGAGCTGTAGCTCGGCGTGCGGATCCATCCACGGGTGGATCGCCGTCGGCATCAGGCGGGCGTTGTGAGCCAGCAGCAGGTCATTGATGCGGGCCACGTGGGCTTGGAAGCGATCCGACAATCCAGCGAGTGAGCCGATCGGTGCCGTCGTCTTCAGTTCGATGACGTGCAGCGCCAGTTCGTTGGACCACGAGATGTCACCCAGCTCGACTTCCGCCTCGAACGCCCCGGCCACCGCGTGCAACACGCGATCCGTGATGGGACACACGTCCAACGAGTCCGCCGCGACAATCATGTACTCCAACTCGATGCCGAAAGCTTCGAACAGACTCAAAGTTTTCGCCATTACCAACGTGCTCCTGACTTGGCCTGCTCGATCCGCGACAGAAAGACGCTCATGATGCGGAGGTAGAGTTCATCGCGCAGCACGGCGTCCTCCTCGCCATTGTCGATCGTGGGATTGTCGTTGATCTCGATGATGTAGAACTTGTCGCCGGACTGCTTGACGTCCACCCCATACAAGCTGTTGCCGATCAAGTTGGCGGCCTTGAGCGCCATGCTGACGGCCTTGCGCGGCGCGGATTCAACCGGAAAGGTTTCGACGCGGCCGTAACGCCCGTCGTCCTGGCTTTCTTGGCGAATGATCTGCCAGTGATCTCGCGCCATGTGATATTTGCAGGCATACAACGGCTTGCCGTCGATGATGCCGATGCGCCAATCGAACGTGGTGGGAAGGAATTTTTGCGCGATCACGAGGTCCGATTCGCTCAGTAACTGCTTGAGTTGCTGGGCCAGCTCTTCGGACGTCTCGCTCTTGGTGACACCTACCGAGAATGCGCTATCGGGTTTCTTGAGCACGCACGGCAGGCCCAGCTCTCGCTCCACCGTACCGGCGTTCTCACGATGAACGATCATGGTCTTGGGCGTTGGAATCTTGTGACGCGTGAGCAACTCGGCGAGGTAAACCTTGTTCGTACAGCGGGCGATCGAAACGGGATCATCGATGACAACCAGCCCCTGGTTCGCCGCTCGGCTCGCGAAGCGATAGGTGTGATGATTCACGAAGGTGGTCTCGCGAATGAACAACGCATCGAACTCGGCCAGCCGCGCGTAGTCGTCGCGGGTAATGAGTTCGCTGCGAATGCCGAGTGTTTCGCCAGCCTTGATAAACTTTTTCAGCGCATTCTCGCTGGACGGCGGCTCCAGGTCGCTGGGGTTGTAGAGGATCGCCAGGTCGTACCGCGTCTTGGTCTTCCTTTTGACGCGGCTCGTGCGGCCGGCGAAATGCTCCGCGGCAACTTGCGCCAGAAAATCGCGATGCGATTCGGGAATCGCGTTGGCGGAGATCGTCGAAGCACTCCGCAGTTGCCAATGGCCTTCCTTGTCCTTGGAAAACTGGGCTCGCAAGAGTGGCGACGGGAGCAAATTGTAGAGGTGACGCGAGAGCTTGTCGTATCGCTTTGCCAGATTCCTCCCAAAGTAAATGCTGAGCGTGAACTTATCCGATTGAATGCGCGACAAGTCCTTTTGAATCAGCTCGTCGAGTTCAGCGGAGACTTGCCGCACGATCGCCTGCGACTTGATGTCTTGGATCGCGTTGACGCTCGGCAGCGGCCGGTGGCCTCGCGCTTCCGCCAACAACGAAACGTAATAGCCCGTGCTCTGATAGCGATACGAGCGGCAGAGGTTGATCAGCTTGACGGACCGCAGCTCGCTGAACTCTTCCTTGGTCAAATAGTTTCTCGCGTCAACTACGTCAACGCCGGGAATGTGGAATGGCCACTCCTTCGGATCATTGACGACGATGAGTGTCGCCACGTGTCAGTCCTTTGTGTTTGCTCGGTGTCAAGATCATCAGGTTCGCGTCGTAGGTGAGCGCGCCGAGCAAGATCGCGCACACTACTCGATCGACGTCCACCACATAGTAGTTGTCACTGGGAGCGATGGGATTCGGCAAGTAAGGGTCGGCCACGCTGACCATCTTCGTGTTGCGGTTGTAACCGCACAGGACGACAAAGTGCCCCGTCGGCAACCCATTGATATCATCCGGAGTACACTGCGGCCCAATCTCGCGTTTGGCCCGGTACAGAAACGTCGAACTTAATCCGGCGATGATGGGAATCGATCGGTTCAGGTACTGGCGGATCAGGCCGCGCGTCAGATCCTTCATCCGCAGTTGGCCGCCAGCGTCGAGGAACTCTTGATACGCCCGGCAAGCATATTGCAGCCGGGCATTGTTCTTCGCCAGAATCTGCTCATCGAGCTTGTCGTGCAGCTCAGGCCGCCCGTGCCCATACTCGTCGAACCAGGTCGGGTCGAACACACGCACGTTGAAGGTATAAATCGTCGCGTCGTAGCCGCGCGCCAAGGCGTGCTGCCCGAGCAAGGAGCCCAGGGTGCCTCCCTCGCTGAGACTGGTGGTTTCGTCGATCACTTGCTGTAGCGGCAACAGTTCGTCGTAATAGCCGTATACCGCATGCAAACAAGTCGGCCCGCAAGTCGTGTCGTTCGGTTGAGATTGAATCTCGAGGCGGGCTTTATCCATCAGCGTCGACACTCTGCAACAAGACGATGGCCTTCCAAAGGCATCGTAAACAGGGAGCCCCGCGCCGATCGTTGTTAAACTCGATGTTGTTCACCATCTTCTTCGTAAGTGACCTGATAGAGATCGCGGCGGCGGTCGTTCCAGTTTTGCACGCTGCCGGCTTCGCGATGGTGCCGCAATTGTTCGAGGTCGACGTCGTGGATGATGACCGTCTCGACGTTCGGGTTGCATTCCGCGGCAATGGCGTCGCGAGCAAACTCGACGTCGGCCGGCGTAAAGATCCCGGACTGGGCGTAGTGGATGTCCGCGTTCTCTACGAACGGCAAGTTGCCCGTACAGCCGGCGGTGGCTACGAACAGATGGTTCTCGATGCAGCGGGCCTGGGCGCAATACCGGACTCGCAAATAACCGTGACGCGTGTCGGTGTTGAACGGCACGAAGATCACGGAGGCTCCCTTTTGCGCCGCGATGCGAGTCAATTCCGGGAACTCGATGTCGTAGCAGATCTGAATCGCAACACGGCCACAATCGGTATCGAACACCTCCACTTTGTCGCCCGCAGTGACGCCCCACCATTTCCTTTCGCTCGGTGTAATGTGAATCTTGTACTGCTTGCCGATCGAGCCGTCGCGTCCGAACAGATAGGAGACGTTGTAAAGCGTGTCGCGTTCCACAACAAACTGCGAGCCGCCGATCACGTTGACGTCGTACCTCACCGCCATCTCAGTGAAGAACTCGAGATATTGCGGCGTGAATTCCGCCAGTCGGCGAGCCGCCAGTCCCGGGC
Organism: Planctomycetota bacterium; assembly: GCA_027622275.1. GTDB lineage: Bacteria > Planctomycetota > Planctomycetia > Pirellulales > Pirellulaceae. The sequence goes on from JAQBZB010000257.1 coordinate 5,028, forward strand.
GCATGCCATCGACGCAAGACAGCAACTGCGTCGTGAACAACTCCGGATACAGAATGAAGTCACACTTATAATCCGAGGCCGTATCGAGAAAGAACTCGCACTGCTTCGCAAAGTCGTCGAAGCCGGTAACGGATCGCATCTGGTATTGAACGACGCAGAGGCGGATCGGCTCGACGGCACTGTGGAACCGTCGCTTGGCACCCGGCACGTAGCTGAGGTTCACCCATTCCAAAAACGTTGCATATCCGCACGAGTCACCGTCCGAGGACATATACTTCGAGATCAACCCTCGGACGGCGAAGCCATTCGACATTTGGGCGGTCAGCACTTGGTCGTAGATCGCTTTCTCTGCGACTTTGTCAATGTATTGGCTCGCCGACATCTCATCGGCGTGCCCACCATAGCCCGGAATTCGCCCCGCGATCACAATCCGCGCCAAGTTCATCTGCCGAGCCACTTCTTTTCGGGCATCGTACATACGACGGGACAGCTTCATCCCACGGAATTCGGGATCGACCATGATCTCGATGCCGTACAGCGTGTCCCCTTTCGGCTTGTGATTGCGGATGTAACCGCCGTCGGCCACCGCTTGCCAATTGTGCCACTCCAGGCTCGGATCATATTCGAGTACCAAGCTGCTCGACGAAGCGGCGAGTTTACCATCGATCTCTACACAGAGCTGTCCCTCTGGAAAGACCACCAATTGGCTCTCGATCTGGTCCCGCTGCCAAGTGGCCATCCCGGGGAAGCACTTCTTTTGCATCGCGATCAACGCGTCGAAGTCGTCAATTGTCAGCTGACGAAATGTGGATATTCCATTCGTAATCAGCAAGGTCAAGTGGTTCCACCAATCAACATTTCCTTCAAGTGGCACCTGCGATCGGCCGGTTTCGGCGTTGATCCAAGCGATGGTGTCAGTTCCATCTAACCCCGAGTCGTCCAGGTGGGAGTGCAGATTCTCGCTGTCTGACGATCCCGAGTGTCGTGAATTATCTGAGCGAACTTCCAAATTAGCAATGGGATGCTCCCGGAATTCGTAGAGCGGCACCCCCGAATTGTCGTTATACTATCGGCACGACTTCGCCGTCAAAACCAGTTCCGCGGGAACCGCCACTTCAGATGCGATCAGGAGCCGAACGATGCTGACAATCAAAGGTCCAGCCAGCCGCTATTGCGATGGAGTGACTCGCCGTCAAGCTCTTCAAATCGGCGGGCTCGCGATGGGAGGACTCGCTCTGCCGCAGTTGCTACAGGCCGAAGCCAGCACCGGCCGCCGTTCGCAGAAGTCGATCATCATGATCTTTTTGGCAGGCGGGCCGCCTCATCAAGACATGGTCGATTTGAAAATGGACGCGCCGGTCGAGATCCGCGGCGAGTTCCAACCGATCAACACGTGCGTGCCGGGCATCGACATCTGCGAGCTGATGCCGCGCACGGCCAAGATGATGGACAAGCTGGCGATCATCCGCTCGTTGGTCGGATCGGAAGGAAGACACTCGGCGTTCCAATGCGTCACCGGCTGGCCGACTTTAGGGCAACCGGTCGGCGGCTGGCCCTCGCTCGGTGCTGCCGTCTCGAAGCTGCAAGGCACTTCCGCCGTCGGCATGACACCGTTCGTTGGTTTGTCTCCAAAGATGAAGAACGCCACCTGGGCCGATTCCGGTCAATCCGGTTACGCCGGCCAAGCTCATGCCCCGTTCACTCCGAACGCCGATGGCGGCGCGAATCTCGAATTGAAAGGCATCACGCTCGACACGCTCGGCGACCGGCAAGCCTTGATGAGCCAACTCGATCGCCTGCGCCGAGAAGCCGACGCCGACGGATCGCTCGCGGGGCTCGACGCCTACCATCAGCAAGCCTTTGGCATTCTCACATCGAGCAAGCTGGCGGACGCCCTCGATCTGGAACAGGAAGACCCGAAGCTGCGCGACCGCTACGGACGCGGCGACAATGTTTATGCCGGATACGGCGACGCCGGGATCTTGCTGAACGATTACTTCCTCGCCGCGCGTCGGCTCGTCGAAGCCGGCGTTCGAGTCGTGACTCTTTCCTACGGACGCTGGGACTGGCACGGCCGTCCGCACGGAACGAACTTCGACAACGCCCGCGATCATCTCCCTGCCTTGGACGTCGGCCTGACTGCGTTAATCGAAGACCTCGAACGTCGCGATATGTTAGACAACACGTCCGTCATCGTCTGGGGCGAGTTCGGCCGGACGCCGCGCATTAACAAGAAGGGCGGTCGCGATCATTGGCCGAACGTCGCCTGCGCGATGATGGCTGGCGGCGGCATCCGCACGGGCCAAGTGATCGGCGCGACCAACCGCCTCGGCGAACACGCCACCCAACGCCCCGTCCACTTCCAAGACGTTTTTGCCACGCTCTACCACAACGTCGGCATCGACGTGAACCATGCCACGATCAACGATCTGAGCGGTCGTCCGCGATACCTGATCGACCACAGCCTATATCAGCCGCTCAAAGAATTGGCTTAGGATTCGTCTGTCGTTGTTCGCTCCGCGAGCAGGACGTTTTGATCGCGGGGCGATCAACGACTATGTGCCCGGTTCTCGGTCAGGAGGCGAGTTGCTGCGATCGCTCTTCCAGGGCGCTAATCAAGGAGTTGATGGTCTCGTCGGCTTCACGCCGGACGACGGCGAACTCTTTGGCACCGACGGCTAAATCGGCGAGATGTCCGTCGAGTTTGTCAGCCCACTTCCGGCAACGTTCCACGAGCCACTCGCGGTCGGCGGCGACAAGCTGCGGATGCGGTGCGGCGATCAACGTATCGCAGCCGTGCCGAAACTCGCGCAGGCGTCGTTCCAGATCGATTCGCGTCTCAGGCGTCTTGTTGAACCAATCTCCCGCGGCGTCGGCTAGCGATTGGAGGTACTGGTCTGGCGGAACTTGGGCCGTGAGCAACCCCGATCGCTCGAAGCCCCAACTCGGTGTTGCCGGTCGCGTCGTCCAGACTCCAAGGGCGATCAATAGCGTCGCGGCCACGGCACACAGCGCCACCACCGTTCGGAACTTGGACCGCCGACCAACGTCCGGTTTTTGAAACGGAACAACCGAAACGTGCGAATCCGCATCGAGCGCGGTTTCAATGGCATCCCACTGACGCGCCACCGCATCTTGCGAGTCGCCGAGGATCGCCGTTTGCCAATACTCGCCGCCGGCGACGAGCACGCGCTCCTGCAAATCGAGCAGCAATCGCGGGTGCTGCAACAACAGACGCACCTGCTGTTCCGCCAACACACCCAACCCACGCTCTAGTACCGCTGGAGCCTGTTCGCCCAACACGTTCTCTAAAGTCGGTGCCGCCTCACCACCCTCCGGCACGATCAGTTGCAACTCGCGAACCAGGTCGCGCAGGCGCGGTCCCACCAATTGGCGTTCCAGCCAGTTGGGCCACTCCGCCGGATCGTTCGGAATACTAAGGATTGCAGAACTCATCGTAGTTTCGCTTCGATACACTCCCGCAGCGCCTTCTTGCCGCGATCGGCCCGCGTATAAACCGTGCTGATCGAGATGTTCATTCTCTCGGCAATCGCTTGATCTGAGCAGCCTTGCAAACGGCAACGCAATACTTCCACAAACTCGCCGCCGACCGATTGCAGGCATTCACGCAGGGCATTCAACGAATCATGATCGTCGTCGTCCGGGCTTGCCATCACTTCGAATTCCTCGGCCAGTTGATGCGGCGTCTTACCCGAGTGTTTGCGGTACTCGTCGGTCAAGCGATGGCGAGCGATCTGAAACAGCCACGCCCGGAAGTTGCCCTGTTGAAACTGGTGTCGGGCGTGCCACACGCGCAACCAGACCTCTTGTCCCAATTCGTCGGCGTCGATGGCTCCCGCACAGCGTACACGCAGGAACGCCATCAAGCCCGCTGCGTGGTGTGCATGCAGTTGGCGAAACGCTTCCCGGTCTCCTTCGCGAAAGCGTTTCGCCAATTCTGCGGGCAGTACGGTCGTGGCTGTCGATTCGGACATGCCAATAAGGTAAGTCCAAAGTCGCCAAACCGAAATCCCTCATCCCACATCTCAATAGCACACCTTGAGTTGCTTCCGCACCGGGATCTGGATGGTCTTGTAAGTGACGACCTTGGACAAGTAGGGCTGGCCGCAATGATCGTACCGGACGACGTAATCGACGCAGGGCTGTTGCAGCGCGACGTAGACCGTGACCGTCCTCCAGTAGCAATGCGGCTGGCAGTAATCCGTTGCCTGGGTCGTCCCGCTCGTCAGCATCCCCGCCATCAGCACCACGCACCCGATCGAGTTCCGCAGATTGATGAACCATCCCATTGTCGTTCTCCTCGTTTGAAAGTTTGACTGTCATTCGGTCGCGTTCGACCTTTCGCAGAGGAAAACGGAGGTCTGTCGGGAATCTTCCCGGATGTTGGATTGATTTTGTCGAGTCGTTTCTGGCTCACATTTTTCGACCAGGGCTATCGCCCTGGACCCTTTGGCGCGCTCCGCGCCTTGCCGTATCCGCCGCTCCGCCGAACGCTCCAGCACCTTCGTCGCGGCTGCGCTGCGCTCCTCGTGCTTCCGCGTTCGGCTCCGCTACTTGACTCGACTTGACTACTCGACTGAACTGGAGGCGAGACGGAATCCCAGGTCGTTGCGCCGGTAGCCAGGCGCGTTCCTGAAGCGGAGCGCCGACCGGACGAACGCGGCGAAGTCGAACCAACTGCCGCCACGGCCCACCCGATCCGAGCGTGTTGCGGGGCCGACCGGATCGGCATTGGTTGCGACTGGCGTCGCGTAGTAGTTCTTGTCATACCAATCCGAACACCACTCCCAGACGTTGCCATGCATATCGAACAAGCCAAACGCATTCGGCGCGAACGATCCGACCGGTGACGAAAATGGAAAGCCGTCGTCGAATGGCAAACTCGGGTACTTCGCAAAATCCACTTTCGGGAATTTGCTCTCAAAGGAAGCGTCCTGGAAGTTCCCAGTGCCTTGTAGGCTGCGCGGTGTATCGCCACGGAAATACCGAGTGCGGCTTCCCGCCCGGCAGGCATACTCCCATTCCGCCTCCGTCGGTAATCGATATGGGCGTTTGTCTTGCACGCTCAACCAGTTGCAAAAGGCAATTGCATCGTTCCACGTCACATTCACCACGGGGTAAGCATCCGTTTGCGGGAATCCGAGATGCTGCCACGAGAACTCCGGCTTTTGTTCGGAAAAGGTCGTAGCCGCGTTATATCCATAGCCTCCTTTCCCGTCTCGCTCGGCCTCGGTGACATAATTCGTCGCATTGGCAAACTGGCGGAACTGTCCAACCGTTACTTCCTTGGCTCCCAATACGAATGGCTTGGTGATCCGCACCGTATGTTTCGGCGATTCATCGCTGATGTCGTAGGGGACGACAAATCCAGCGGCCTCCAATTGTGCTTTGGTTTCGTCGCTTCCCATTTCAAAACTTCCTGCCTTGACGAGTACGAACTCCATGCCCGTTGACGTACTTCGTAGCGGATTCGCTCGTGGGGAGCGAGTCACTGTGGCCAGTGTGACTAACCCTCGCGTTTCGCCACGTCGCTCCGGTGTCTGAGCCTGGCCGAAGACGGTGCGGGCAAATTTCTGCGTCGCTTTGACGCTGTACTGCTCCAGTTCCGCGAGCGACAACTCCCCGTCTCGATCCAGATCGCCTTCTCCTTGGAACGCCTCGATGACGTAATTAATGAACACGCCGTGTTGGAGGTCCGGATGTTCATAAGATTTCTGCCCCTGCGAACAACTGAAGAAAGCCGCGATGCCTCCCGGTGGAGTAGGACGTTCCTTGATGCCGACCGGTTCCAATTCAATCTCCTTCGCCGCTTTGCTAACCTGCGACTGAGGAGCATTGCGACACGCATCCACCAACAGAACCTTGTTTTTGGCTTTGCAAATACTCGCGTTGCCCAACAACTCGTACACCTTGGTCAGCGACAAGAGGGTTGCCTTGTCCGCAAGTTTCGCATCGGCCGGGCAAAAGTAGACATCCGCGCTCCCCTTGAACTGCACACCATGTCCAGAGAAAGCCACCAGGAGCGTATCGTCATCGTTCAATTCCCGGCACAACAGTACCAACTCCTTTTGAATGTTTTTCACGATCGGCAAGAAACGCGACTTCCGTGCGCCGACCGTCTGTGTCATCAGAACCACGTTCTCGTCCGCATAGCCCGCGTTCTTAATCGCGTCGGCCAGTTCGGTCACGTCGTTCTCGGTGAAGGTTAACGACGTCAGTTCCGTCGGGTCGTATTCACGCACGCCGACCAGAAAGGCATAGTGTTCCGCGCGCGCCATCGAAGTCCACAGTACAACCAGCATCGAGCAGAAGTGGGTGAGTTTCATGTTCAACATTTTCCTGTCGTGGGGTCGAAGAGTCCGCGAGTTGCTGCGTATCATTGTGCCCGAAGGGAAACGTCAAGGAAAGCAGAATCTTCCCGAGAGTACTAGTTGGGGTCGCCGGGCTCATCGTCGCACGGCCCATCGCTCGACGGGTAGCTCAGTCTTCAACTCGCACCCGCCAATAACCAGGGCGACGATGCCCGTGCGCAATGGCAACGATTTGCACGACATCCGCGGACTTCCCTCGATAGACGACGATAAACGGATACCGTTTCAGCAGATACCTGCGTGTTCCATGCAGATAACGAGCCCAGAGATCAGGCGCATCGCTAACTTTCTGCAGAGCAACGTCCAGCTCGTCAAGAAAACCTTCCGCAGCCTGCACACTTCTTTCCACATACCAATCCACGGCAGGTTCTGCTTCCGCTTCCGCGACCGGATGGAATTCAAGTTGTGGACCGTCCATCCAATCGGCCTCGCAGTTTTTGACGCACCTCCAACCTCGGAATGGTCTCGACGCTGCCTTCGTCCAGTTCCTTTGTGCGACGGGCGATTTCCTGATCCCAGGCAGCTTCCCAATCGCTGTCGATCGTGGGGTCAAGACTGTCGACCAGCGACACCGCCAGATTCGCTCGGTGCCTGTCGGAAAGTTGCATCGCATCCGCCAATATCTGCTCTGCTGACGCTGACATTTTCACAACCTCGCAAATTGGGTTTCGTTCAACTGAGCGTACGATACTCTGACATCGCATCCTTCCAGGGACGGGCGAGCGGATCGTCCTTCAAGATTCCAGCAAACGGTGCGAGCGGATGTTGACGGGCACCAATGTGCAGATTCACAACTTCCGCGCCGCCTTGAATACGGGTCTCAAGTTCGTCGTGAAGCTTTTGAATCGCTTCTAATCGTGTGGGAGCGTCCATTTGTAAAGCCAACGGCAATCTACAACTTGCCCGGAACATGTTGCCAGCGACAGGCTCTACCAGTATTGCGATGTCCATGAGAGATCCTCGATTTCCAATAGCCTCATCTTATCTGTGCTCGCGCGATGGTGGAAGAGTTCGGAACGATCGTTCTGAAGTTTTCCGATCCGCAGATGGATGCCTCTTCCTTGAAACATCTCGGAGGAGGTAGCCACGCGGCGCAGCGTGTTGTTTTGCCGCAGAGCTCACGACACGCTATACTGCGAGCGGCACGTCGTGGGATCTTTGGACTGCTGTAACTTGTCACAGCTTTCGTTTGCGGCGGAGCCGCTTTTGTCTTGGAAGGTCCGCAAGACCTGAAAAGCGGCTGCGCCACAATATGGGAAAGCGGCGACCAGTCGCCGCAGTCCAAATGGGAGTCGCGTCTAATGCAATTTGAGCCAACTCACACTTTCCGCCACCCCAACGCCGTCTACGACGCGTCGTTCTCGCCCGATGGCAAGCTATTGGCCTCGGCCAGCCTGGATAACACGGCCAAGATCTGGGATCTCGAAAGTGGCGCAGAACGCTTCACGCTGCGCGGGCATGGCGATGGGGTTTGTACGGTCGAGTTCCTGCCGGAGGGGAAGAAGCTGGTGACGGCCAGCCTGGATAAGTCGCTGCGAGTCTGGGATGTGGCGACGGGGACGGCGCTGGCGACGTTGAGCGGGCATCAGCAGTATATTGAGTGTATGGCCACTTCGCCCGATGGGACGTTGTTGGCTTCCGGTGGGTATGACAATGTTGTTCGTGTTTGGGATGCCGCGGCGGGGGCTCAGAAGTTTGTGCTGGCCGGACATAGCGACGCGATTTATTGCGTGGCGTTTTCGGCCGACAGCAAGTTGCTTGCGTCGGGCAGCTATGATCAGTCGCTGCTGCTGTGGGATGCGGCCAGCGGCGAGCAACTCGGGCCGCTCACCGGGCACAACGGCAGCGTGGAAGGGATCGCGTTCGCGCCCGCAGGAGATCGCTTCGCGACCGCCAGCGGCGATGGCCAGATTAGGATTTGCACGTCAAGCTCGCGAGTCGTCATCGCCGAACTCGCAGGCCATCCCAACTTTGCCAAGTGCGTCGCTTATTCACCAGACGGCAAGCTGCTCGCCTCGGGGGGACGCGATGGCGAAGTCCTGCTGTGGGCTACTGAAACAAACACGCAACTGAAAAAGATCGAATCTCATGAGAATTCTGTTTACTCCGTCGACTTCTCGCCCGATGGAAAACGTCTCGCTTCCGCCAGCTTTGACCGGACGATCAAGGTGTGGGACTTGGACGCGATACTCGAATAGCCCCCGTACGACGGCCTTGGAAGGCACGGCCAACGCGCACTTTAGGCAACTTGGGGTAGCGCGGTAACTAGATATTGATTAAACAAT
>JAQBZB010000258.1 GCA_027622275.1 Planctomycetota bacterium
GTCTACACCCTCCTCAGCCCAAAACACGGCTCACCTTAAATTCCGCTCAGGTCAGGAGTTCTGAGCCTGGACTAATTTTTTCCCAATACACCCGCAGGCCGATCAGCCGCGGGGACCGATGGATGTGCATAGCGCGTGGCGTAGCAGTTGGGATGCAAAATGGTTCAACACCATGCGGCACCGTGCGACGATCAGAACCTCCCGCAGACAAACGTAGCCGACTGTGGCGACGAACCAAACATCCTGCCACTGGCGACTTTAAGCGCCGGGGGACGGCTTGATGCGAACCCGTGCGATGCTAGAATGTCGCCCTTATGCCCCTATAGCTCAATTGGCAGAGCAATTGACTCTTAATCAATAGGTTCTTGGTTCGATTCCAAGTGGGGGCACTCTGGAAAGCCATAGCCCGTAACGGGTTGTGGCGTTTCTTTTGCGCTGCCGATTGAGCTAGGGGGGCTGCTGCCAACGAAAGTGCCAACTCCGTGCGACTTCCATAGCTGGTCTGCCACGTCGTCGGCATCTTGATCGACGTAGTAACGCATCGTGGTTTCAATCTGCTGGTGTCGCATTAGTAGCTTTAACGTCACCGGTTTGACCTTGAAGGACCATCGCGTTCCGAACGCCCGTCGAAGATCGTGGGCGCTCGCGAACTTGCCATCGGCCTTATTCACAACCACGCCCGCCTTCTTGCCGATCGCTGAAACGATGCGGCTGACAATGTTGGCTTCCTTACCGAGCTTGAACACCAGACCACGACGGGCTTCTACGGGAGTTTGCAGGATGAAGTCGGCAAAGTCCGGTGTCATGGGTAGGAATTGGTCGCGACGCCCTTTCTGAGCTTCAGCGTAGATCCTGAAACGAGGATGCCGCCCAGTAAGATCGATGCAGAACGGCTCATCATGGTCCCACGACAGCACAACCGACTCTTCAAGCCGCAATCCCGATAACCACAACCCGTTGAGATAGTGTCGCCACTTCGGACCGAGTTCCGTTATCTTTGCTTGTCGCCGCTCCTGCATTCGCTGTAACGTGGCTTCGCTCCACTTTCGCTTACGGGGACCTTGCTTCGTCTTTGGAGCGAATGCGGCCCGCAAACCGTCTTCGATCTTCTCAAGCATCCGGTCGAATTCTTCCGCCGTGATCGGACGACCACGCATTAGCTTCACGCCCGCTACCTGCTTTGGCATGTCGAAGTCCGGCAACTCTCGCAGCAAGCCTTTACGGACTGCCCAATTCAAAGCGGTTCTCAAGTGCCGTAGATAGCAGGCAACCGACGTTTCCTTGATGCCCGTCTTTCGTAGTTCGGACTGATAGAGGCTGATTGCCTCGGTGTTCACCTTCGCAAGTCGATCCGCTCCCACGAGTTTTTCAAAGTGGTTAAACGCCGCCGACGTCGCTGATTGCATCTTGCTCGACTTTGTAATCAGCCGCTCGTCTTCGTATCGCTCGCGAAACTCTGGCCAAGTGATGCTGCTCGCTGGCTTGTAACGGCCTTCACGCAACTCGGATTCCCATTTTGCCGCTTCGCGATCTGCTTCACGTCGTTTCGTTTGTTTCGTCGATCGCTGCTCACGCTTCCCGGTGACAGGATCGTCGTAGTACATGACTAGAAATTTTCGACCACCGTGCCTCGTCACTTTGACTTTGATCGTGTCCATGCTAATCCTTTCCACGCTCGGCATCTAACGAGCGCATAAAAAGACCGCAGGCCCGGCTACTCGTTTTAGAAGTGGCACTTGACCACCTGCCGAAGATTGCTCACCGTCAATACGGGTCAAAGCTCTCGAACAGCAACAAGCAACCGGGCCTACGGCCTCAGTACAGAAACTCATCAGACTGCCTTTCAAGTGCGGGTTCTAACGCCCGGTTGCTCATTGTGAGCAACGGACGTTAGGTTAATGGCTTCGCGTTAAGCTTGTCAACGTCGTGGTCACGCCTTATTGCCACCAAATTGCGGGTTTCTTCATTGATCAAGTTCCTTGATAGTTACCATCGGACCTCGGCCATCGTGCCTTACGACGGACACGAGACCAGCCGCTTCGAGTTGCTTCAACGCCCGACTCCCGGCATCCGGTAACACACCAAACTTGGTAAGCAAATCGTGTGTCATCTTCACTTCGTACTGCTTTGCCATTCCGGCTGCATGCCACAACGCCACCCCAACGTGAAATGCTTTGCCAGGAAGCGCCCCCGCAGCGTTCAACCACGCGCCAGGTATAGGACCTTTCAAGAACCATTCACCGCGCTTGCGATGTCGCGTCAACGGTTTCGGTTTTCGTGGTGGATTCTGGCCGCTTGGCTGGGCTCGGAATTTGTCCAGGTCGGGGGTACTCATATAACAAAAAGATCTCTTATAAGAAATAAGATTGTACGGGTCCGCACTGGTGCGGAGGTAATGCCGCACTGGTGCGGAGGTGGGTCCGCAATGGTGCGGAGGTTGCCTCGCTCAAAATGACTCATCAACAACCACCAATTCGGCTTCGAGTAACTCCGCCATCATCGCCGTTACGGTGTTCCACATTCGTTCGCCTCTCGCGTCCATGTAGCGATCGGGATACCGAACGATGTTGGCATCGGAACGCAACTCAAACCCGGATAAGACAACCCGACTCGCTTCGGCCATTGCAGCCTGTGTGGCAGTCACGGTGCTTTCAATGTCGTCGGCTGTGCTTTCGACCAACAGCGCATCATGCACGGGGCAGCAAACTTGAATACCGCGTTCGGTTGCCAAGCAGCAAGCCAACCGTAACATCTCAGCGCCGTTAGCCTGCATTGGGAAGTTCGCAAAACTTCGCGGGTTTGCCTTTGGACCGACTTGAACACGCCAACCGAATACCGTTTGCAACCAGCCTCGCAACATCGCATGGTCGACCGCAGCCTCGGACCATCGCCAAAACACCGGGTAGGTTTGGCGATGCAACCGCAATAACTCGCGGGCCATTGCTTCCGGTTGGCCGAGTGTTTGCGCCAGGCTCTTGCTTCCCATCCCGTATTGAACGGCCAACGCACAAACTTTGAACAACTCACGTTCCTTTCCGTGCGTCTGTTTAGTCGCGTCTGAAGGGACTGCTCTCGCTTGCTTGGCGAACGTCAAGTAGGGATCGGCCGACAAGTAGGCCGCTTGCATCGCCGCATCGCCGGACAATGCCGCCGCAATTCCGAATTCCTGTTGCGACCAATCCACGTAGGCAACCGCGCTACCGGGTATCGGCTGGATAAGACCTCGCAACCAGCACGAGGGACCAAAAACAAACTTGGCGTTGCTCGGTTGGTTTCGGCCGCTAGTCGCTCTGAACGCTGACAACAAACAACGGTTGCGGCCATCACTTCCAACCGCCAAGTCGGTGAACAACCGCATTTCCCCCAACGAGTGCCGCAACTCTCGCAACGGTGCTACCTCGGGATACATTCTCGCCATTTGCCGGAACGTGTCGTCACCTAACGCCAGCGATCCAGACTCCAATCGCGGCCACGGAATGCCGGACCGTACCAACCACTCGGCAAACTTGGTAGCAGAAAATGACCACGGACCGCTAAGGCACAACTCGCCATCAGCTTCCGCCACTCTCGCCGCCGCTTCGGTAAGGATTTCGGGATCGTACTTCCGCAACGGCCGGTCGTGTGGATCTCGCAACAAGTCCCAAAGGCGAGCAGCGTAATCTGTATCGTCAAACATTTCCTCGGTCACATATCCGCGACCGATACCCAACGCCGGCAACTCGGCTGCCAACTCGCGAGCCACTACGTCCAAGCCGAGCCATCGGGAATGATCCTTGCCGCTTTCTTCCCAACGCTGAATCCGATTGATTGTCAACCCGGTGGCTTGCCTTGCCGCTCGCACGGCATCGCGAAATTCGCCGGTCTGTTGTTTGGTCTCATCCAAGACGTCGCCAGCAACGTTGGCCAGCAGGTGCGGGTCGATGCCACATTCGCCGGCCTCTCGCAGAATCTCGCTTCCGAATCGCGAGTTTGGGTTGATAGACCGTTGATCGGTCGGAACGAAAACGCCGTAGTTCGCGTCGACGGTCTGAATCAACTTGCCCTTGATGTCGTCCCAGTGCCCGCGTAACGCTTCCAAAGTTTCAACGTCGACCGGAATGCCGTTAAACTCCATTCTCGCCGGAGCCGCCATGTAGCGGCCTCGTAACAACGCTCGCGGCAAGTCGATGCTCGGCAGTATCGCCGGCAAGAGTTTTGACAATGCCACGACGTCGGATTCGCAGTAGTCTATCAACGCTTGTTGCTCGGTTGACGTGAACGGCCCGCCACGAATCGCCAGGTCTCGCATTTCGGTTTTTTCTGCCGCGTCGATCGCACCTAGCCCAAAGTGAGCCAACGCGCCAAGCAAACCATTACCGCAAGTTGTGCCAAGTCCGTTGGTGAGGCAACGGAATTCCGTGAACAGGTCCAACACTCTCGCCGGTATCGGCCAACCAAGCGATAGAAAGCAACCAAACTCGGCCGATGCGTAATAGGCAACGAACAACGCCTCGGGTCCGACCGGGAAAGGCGGACCGACCATCTCGGCCAGTTGATCCGCCCAAACTTGAATCGTGCGACCGGTGCGAAACTCGCGACCAACCATACAAAGCACGGTCGGTTGCTCGCCGGCTGGTTGGTGGAACTCAAAATCCACCAGCCAGACTTCGCGGAAGTGGCGTAGTCGATCGTTCACACTTCACCCCTCAACGCGCGAATTACGGGGTGTTCCATGTTGTGGATGAAACGGTCCTTGAAACACAACTTGAGAATCGCCGGGAACGTCAGTTCGGGCCACACCGGTTCGGCCAACTCGCCGGCCGCTTCAAACGTGTCATACATTCCGCCGGCCATATTCGCGGACAACCGAATCCACTTACTTTGTGCGAGTTGTGCCGCCGCCAATGCTGAATCGTTCCATGTGTTAGACCGTCCATCGGCACCCGGTAACTTTGCTGGCCAGAAGAACACGTCGCTTTGACGGTTCGCCGCGAGAAAGAGACAAACCGGGTACACGTCGCCGGCCAACTCGGTCCATAGGCGACGTTCAACGAGGTAGACGTCACGGTTGATCTTGTCTTCAAAGCATCCCGTTTCCAGTCGCCAGTCCGCACCCTCGCGGACGCGGACAAACTCATGTTTGTTTGGCTTGCGACAAGCAACGGTCGTCAGCACTTTTTTAACGCCAATGCTTGCCGCGAAGTCTTGAGACAACCGCAAACTCTCAGGGTCGAATGGGTCGGGCGCGGAGTCGCCAACATTGGCTGAAATGTGCGGCGACTTGGCCGGCATCTCGTCAGTCCGTTCGGTCGCTCTATTGGTCGTCGGTTGACCGTCGTCGCCACTCTCCGGTATGTTTGTGTTCATCGTCAATGAATCCTATTACTGGGGGTTCAAAATCTGAAACGAGCGGCCGTTGCTGGGCCGCTCGCTTCGCGCGCCGTCTACGTCGACGGCCGTGTTTTTTAAAGTATTCGCCGCATAGGTCGGATGGCTGGTCTAGCACGGTAGGGACGTGCAAGAATTCCGCCGGCACGACATTACAAAACAGGCAATCCACTACACGTCTCCTTGCTGAGTGTTCAAAAACTCAAGCCAATCACGACCGAGGATGAATCTCTTCTTGCCAATGGAGATAATGCGCAACCCCGCGCGTCGAACCTCGCGAAACGCATAATCACCGAGTGCGGCTCGCCGCCGAAACTCAGCAACGGTATAGGCCTCGTCGGCGCGAATGACGCCAGGTGTACGGGGGGTGGTTGTCATGGCGCTTGGGTTCCGTTCGCTGACAGCGAATTGCGATAACGTAAACCAGGACGCATCCTGCTCGGCACGACTCGCCACCCCACAAATCGCCGCAGCTCTCGAAGTTCGCCAGTCCCGAATATGACCTTCCCTCTCACTTGTTTCCCTCCTTGTTTCGCTCGATTAGTGAGCGCAAGTCCAGAAGGTCAAATCGTGTGGCGCGACCGACTTTCACTCGCGGCAATTCACCTTCCGCCGCGAGCTTGTCGATCTTGCGCATACTGATTGCCAGGTACTGCGCCGACTCCCGTCGGCTGTACAGTTGTTTTTGAGAAGGGGCCTTCATGCTTGGACTCCGTGTAACGTGCAACAGCAGCGCACGCCAGCGTAGTCACCACGAAATGCCGCTAAAATACGTGCTTGCGGGCTGGCGAGAGTATTCGGAAGGTATTCGGAAGTGTTCGAATTTGCCGAGCACGGAGAAGACTGGGGGAAACCTGTGGCGCACGAACCTTCGGAATTCTGCCGGCGGATCATCCGAATAGTTGCTACTTGCCCTTTTGCCTGCGGGGCACGCGATCAATCAGCTTCTGTAAGTCCGAGACGGTCAATCCGATTTGCGCGCGGTGCTGTTTGGAAAAAGCGTACGTGTCTAGCTTACTCTCCTTAAACGCATCGAAAACCGCACGTTCCCACGCGACTAGCTCGATGGACGGTGATACACCACGCTTAGCTTTTTCTTTGGGCCTCGGTGGCAGTTGGAGAAGCTCACCCTCGTCTTGAGGCTCATGTGGCGGGTTAACTTGGGCTTCACACCACTCGATAACTTTGGCTAGTGTCGCCAGCGCTTTGGACGGTTCAAGCTCGCGATTGACGCCTGGGTCGATTTCCTTGGAAAGTTCAGCCCCGCCTCCCTTAAGCACTTGCGCACTTGCCACATATGCTATTCCCCACGCGATTAGATCCTTCGCATCTTGCCGCCGATACTTGCCCATCTCACCCTCGATGAAACAAACCGCCTTGTTACACCAAGCACGCAATCCTTGGATCGTTTCTCTAGCTGGACCTTTCAATAGTTGGGCCACTGGGTCGACTCGTGGCACAAGTGCTTCCTGCGTGGGCTCCAAAATTGGCGATTCTTGTGCCTTGTGCAACACCACCGGCGCTTTTGAATCGTTTACACCGTCTTCTGCTGAATTGTCAACATCCTCTGCAAACGCCGACCATACGTGGTCTTTTACTCGATACCAGTACAGCCGCATTTCGTCGAAACGCGCAACGTGATACCCCAAGTGGTATATGAGGCTTTCTAACGGCATGCGATGTATGGCATTCCGTAGCATGCTCTTGCCAAACTCAGCACCGGTCGTCGATTGTTCGATCGGCGCGTGCAGTGCAGCTTGTGAGCAAGACGCCTCCCGCAGTGCAATCCCAAGTTCAAAAAGGTCTCGCGCCCATTCCTCGACCGGATCGTCCGGTGAATGTGCCAGCAAGCGGTCGAACTGCTCTGATGCTTTATCGCGAAGTCGGCGATCTTCACGCTCAAGATCGTCTGCCATAGCTCATCTCCAGCCGGGTCGGTCCCGGCGCGCCGTGCTGGAGATTAGCCACGTCGCGCGGGGGCCTGTCGGCGGGGATCAGCCGCCTACCCGTCACAGTCAGATTCTACCCGATGCTCGCGCTGCTGCAAAACTCAGCAGGCGCAATTTGGACTATCCGCCAACTCGGCTGATTGCGTCTGCAATTCCGTCGATGGTAGAATGGTCGAACCTCGGCAAGGTTTCTGCCCCACCTGCCGAGATAGGCCCCCCGAGGTTTCTGCCCCACCTCGTCGGGCCGATTTTATTTCTTGGGGTTGCGTGACATGCTCGCTCAAGCCGCGCCCTGATACAGATACTGCTGAAAGCTCGCAAACACCTTTCCGATCTCTTCCGGTCGCCCCAGGTCCGCCAGCGGTTCATCCCACGCTTTGGCCTCGACGATGGCCAGCTTTGTGTTGCGATAGATCAGCACATAATCGGCGGAGAGTGATTTGCCGCGCCACCCGAAGCCTTCCAGTCGCCCCGGCGTAATCGGATACTCGCGGCGAATGCGACTGCCTTCTACGATGCCCCAGCCGGCAGCATGCAGGGCCGGGTCGATGTGTTCGGCGCGGGTTTCGGCTTCGTTCATGAGAGAGCATCCCTTATTCCCGAATAGAACTGGTAGCCGATAAATAACCTCTCATCCAAGATCTTAACTTCAACGTGTCTGTCCACGAGTCGCTTCGGTAATTGCCTCAATTGCCCCGCCTCAATTGCGTATCTTTTTTCCCAGTCGTCACCTGATCCCGCTAGTGCGATGACTTCCAAGTTGCACCGAATCGTCAAGACAGAGTCCTTGAAGAAGAACACGACCGGAGTTTCGTCGCTCACCTTATCCAAGTAACCCGCCAGCGTATTTAGAGCCAACCTCGCCCAATTGCGCGCAATGATGCAATACGCACGGGCGTGATACCGGGCTTCGTACTGGGCTTTTCTTTGCTCCCGTCTGGCTTGTTCAATCACCCACGGTAGCAAATGCTCGTGTTGTCTTCCCTCGGCAACCCAGCCTACTTCACGCCCCGGATGAAAAACTCCTCCCTTGGCAGCCTGATCCATGTACCAAATAATCCATGCCGCACACCTTTCACGCGATGCGATTCGGCGCGGCATCTCGAAATCAATTTCAGCAACGGTTTGAGGCGTCGCCAGGACACCGCTAAACGCCACGACTTCGGCGAATTGGAGGTTAATCAAAGACGTTGCACGCAGCGTGAGATTCCCGAAGTCAAAAACCAGACCTGGCATTGGATCGGCCACCGGCACGAAGCCGAGTTCCAAGAGCACGTCCCAAGTGGCAATGGCGGTGGCTTCGTTCATGGCGAGCGTCCTACAGTTGTCCGCTGAAGGCATCGTTCAGCAGCGACTTTTTCAACTCGTCGATCACGGCGAGTTTGCGTTTGTAGATGGATTCGAGACCTTGGGCTTCGGCTACCACTACATCAAGCTTCGCGACGATCTCATTCTGTTCATCCAGTTTTGGATAGCGCACGTCAAGGTGTCGTAACTCGCCGAGATTGATTACTTGCTGATTGCCTGCTCTGTCGCCGCATTGGCGTCCGTCTGTTAATCGCGGAGCAGCGGGTGGTCATTCGATAAACGGGCCAGCGACTCGGCAGCTTGCGACAGATCTCGGCCAAGCATTTCCACCAACACGTTGGGCGTATGGAATTCGGCGAGCTTCCGCGATGTGGCCAGTGGATCACGCCGCGATCCCTTGGATGAATGTCCTCACGTAGTCCAACACCTTCTCCAGCACTCGCTTCTTCGTGGGAGCGCGCTCGGCCAGCTTCAGCGGGTGGTTGATTAGCTCGATGATGTCGGGGTCGGGCAGCGGCTCCTTGCCGGTGTAGACGTAGCGGTCGATCACTTTCTTGAGCTTGTCGGCGTCGAGTCGTTCTTCTTTGCAGAGCCGGTCAAAGGCGGCCACGCGCTCGACCTCCCAGAAGGTCTCGAAGGTTTCGGGGATTTCGGCGGCATCGCCCACCTTGGGCAGGTTCTGCTCGATGAATTTCTCGATGAGTTCCTTCTTGCTGCGTAGCTCGATGTCTCCAGCCACGGAGTCGAGGATGAGCTTGCGAATCTGTTGCTGCTCCGCCGCGTCCGCTCCGTAGAGCTTGGCTAGCAGCGTCAGGATATACTGCACGTTGATCACGTCGCGGTGGATCAGCTCCAGCTCGAAATCCACGTCGTTGAGGATGCTGGCCTTCTCCGTCTGGTTGTCGGTCTTGACCTTGTCGTAGAGGTCCAAATAGGCGCTACGGTAGTCGGCGAAGCGCTGGGCTGGCAGTGACAAATCCTCATCGCTGAATTCCGAAAACGACTCCAAGATGTTCCGCAGACGCATCAGCTCGCGGAAAATCTTCACGAACCGCATCTCCGCCTCTTCGTCCTGCAATTCCTGCACGCTCTTGACCGTGGGCGTCAGCTTGAGCAACTCCACGACCACCTCGTTGAACCGCTTCACATAGTCCACGTAGGGCGGTACGAAAATTTCTTCCTTGGCTTTCACGTTCGAGAAGAGCGCAATGGCCTCGTCCGTCCGCACCTTCAAATTGCGGAAGACCACAATGTTCCCCTGGCTCTTCACCTCGTTGAGGATGCGGTTCGTGCGGGAATAGGCTTGCACCAGACCGTGGAAGCGCAGGTTCTTGTCCACATACATCGTGTTCAGCGTCTTGCTGTCGAAGCCGGTGAGAAACATGTTCACCACCAACAGGATGTCCACTTTCCGGTCCTTTACCTTCTTGGCGATGTCCTGGTAGTAGTTGTAAAAGCTCTGCGTGTCCTTGGTGGAAAAATTCGTGCCGAACATCGCGTTGTAGTCGCGGATGAAGCCGTCCAGCTTCTCCCGCTTGTGCGGGTCGCCGCCCTCGCCGCCGATGATCTCGCCGCCTTCGTCCAGGATGCCGTCTGCGTCCTTGTCCTCTTCGTTGCTGGTGTAACTGAAGATCGTTGCCACCCTCAGCTTGTGCTTCCCCTCCGCCTTCCGCTTGGCGAAAAGCTCGTAGTATTTGATCAGCACATCCACCGAGCCGACGCACATCATCGCGGTGAACTCCTTGTTCCGAGTCTTCACCGCGTGGTGGTCGAGAATGTAGTCGGTGATCTTTTCCAGCCGCGCCGGGGATTCCATCAGTTCCCTGGTGTCGATCCCCTCCACCTCGATGTCCACTTCCGTTTCTGTGCCGGCCTTGCGCTTGTAGCGGCCCACATACTCCACGGCAAATTTCAGCACGTTCTCGTCCTTGATCGCATCCGTGATCACATAGCTGTGCAGCTTCTCGTGAAAGAGATCCTTCGTCGTCTGCTTCTTCCCGTCCTTGGAAGTCGCGTTCTCGGCAAAGATCGGCGTGCCGGTGAAGCCGAACATCTGGTGATTGCGGAAGAAGGCCGTGATGCGATTGTGAGTGTCGCCGAACTGACTGCGGTGGCACTCGTCGAAGATGAAAATGATCCGTTCATCCCGCAGCTTCTCCATTGCGGCAAGATACTGCGGCTTGCTGATCGCGGTGTTCAGCTTTTGCAGCGTCGTCACTATCAGCTTCGTGTCGTCGGTGAACTGTTGCACGAGCTTCTTCGTGTTATTCGTGCTGTCCACGCTGCCTTTGCTGAAGCCGTTGAACTCCTTGATCGTCTGGTAATCCAGATCCTTGCGGTCCACGCAAAAGACCACCTTATAGACGCCCGGCAGACCGGTGATGATCTGCGCCGCTTTGAAGGAAGTCAACGTCTTGCCGCTTCCCGTGGTGTGCCAGATATAGCCGTTAGCATCCTCCGCCGGCGGGCTCTTCACCCGCTCCACAATCCGCTCCGTGGCGAAGTATTGATACGGGCGCAGCACCATCAGGATTTTGTCCGTCTCATTGAGCACGATGTATTTGCCGATCATCGTCCCCACATGCGTCCGGTTCAGGAAGGCCGTGGTGAAGGCGGGCAACTCGCGAATCGTCTTGTTGTCCTCTGCCGCCCAGTAAAAGGTCTGTTTGAAGGACTGCCGTCTCGCGTTCGCGTAATACTTCGTGTTCACTCCGTTCGAGATCACGAAGAGCTGCACGAAATGGAACAGGCCGTGCGCGCTCCAGTAACTGTGCTTCTGGTAACGCTGGATCTGGTTGAAGGCTTCCTTCATCTCCAGCCCGCGCCGCTTTAGCTCGATCTGCACCAGCGGCAGGCCGTTGACGAGGATCGTCACGTCGTAGCGGTTCTTGTAGCTGCCCTCGATGGCCACCTGCTGTGTCACTTGGTAGCGGTTCCGCAGTGGATTCACCGAGTCGAAGAACTCCAGGTAAACCGTCTGCCCGTCCTCCTTCGTCAGCTTCATTCGGTCCCGCAGGATCTTGGCTTTGGCAAAGACGCCGGAGCTTTTGCTCAGGTGGTGCAGCACCTTGGTGAACTCGCCCGCCGTCAGCGTCATGCCGTTGAAAGCCTCCAGTTGCGCCTTCAGGTTCGCCAGCATCGTCGCCTCATCCGTCACCGCCACCTGCGCGTAACCCTGCCCGATGAGCTGGGCCACCAGTTCATTCTCCAGCACCAGCTCCGGCTGGGTCGTCGGGATGTTGTTGGACGAGAAAGGACTCATACAAACATCTGCTGGAGCAGCCCCTTCTTGAAGGTTTGAGTGTGCGTGATCTGGTGGGCCACGCTTTCGATCTTGCGGTCGAGGGCGGTGAGGAAGTTCGCGATCTTGGTTTGTTCGGCGAGGGAGATCATAGGGACCTTTAGCAGGGCGAATGTCTCCCGCGTCAGATGTTTGATGCCCCCGCCGGTGAATAGCATTTCGAACTGCGTCGTACCTGCGATGTTTTCGAGGTAAAGGACGAGCACTCGCGGTTCAAATGGTACTTTGAACCGAACTCTATGAATTGCCTTCTGGAACTTAAGATCTGGCAATCGCCCGTCCCAGACTGCGGAACGCCCAGGCTCTCCTCCCTCGCACACAACGACGTCACCAGCCCTCAATCCGAATCGGTCGAGCTCGTCGTCGTGGAAATACATCTGCGGGAGGTTTGACGTATCCACTTCATTCCAGCGCAGAGATATGTTGTTCAGGTATGGGAGAAGATGCCCAGTCGTTTGCTTCGCCCGGTCGAGCATCTTACCCAGCTTGATGTGGGCGATTGCACCCAGTGGTGCTACGTCCCAATCGGGGAACTCGTTGCCGTGGTCGTCTTTGAAGCGGAGGGCTTGAGTGAAGAGCTGTTGCATCACGCCCTTCTTGTAGTCCTGAAGCAGGGCTTTCTTTTGGCTCAGTTGCTGAATCCGCCCATCCACCGCCGTAAAGAAATTCGCGATCTTCCGCTGCTCTGGGAGTGTGGGTGCGGAAAAGGGAATCCGCAGAAAGTCGGGCGCGTACAAGCGAAGGCGGTCGTTGGTGAGGCCATAAGAGTACGCCCAAAAAAGATAGATCGATCGGGCTCTGCGAAATGCGTATTCGAAGTATCCGCTGTCGGCAGATGCCAATGGGCGAATGACAACATACGCAGGGCTGACGATTCCTTCACAGCTTGATCTGCCAAAAGCGCCCTGCCACATCCGCATCATGTTGTAGGCGATGTCACCTTCTCGAACGAGAAGATGTTCGTCGGCATCAAGATTGGTATCAGTCTTGCGATCCATGTCATCGCGATTAATGAGGCCACGATTCAGCGTCACAGAAAGCGTGGGCATTCCATCACTTCCCTTGGCACGGCTGGACGTGAAGAACTTTCCGAGACGTTTTTCGTTCCAGTTGTCCTTGAACGCCGGAAACCGGATGTTAGGTGAGTTCGTTTCCATGTGGTTTAGAAGGGCGTCTTGATTCCCAGTTCCTTACAATAGCCTGCAATCAACTGGTCGGTGCCCGCGATCGAGTCTTCCAGGGTCGCAAGCTCTTCGCACACAGAGTTCAAGTCCACCGGTTCCTCTTCCTCAAAGGTGTCGACGTATCGCGGAATGTTCAGATTGTAATCGTTTTCCGCCACCTCGCTCCGGTCCGCAACGTGACTGAACTTCGCGATGCTTTCGCGGTTTCGATAGGTCGAAATAATGCGTTCAATTTGTTCCGGGCTGATAATGTTTTGATTGGTCCCACTTTCAAAACATTGGCTGGCGTCGATGAACAGGATGTCGTCCGGATTCTCTCGCTGCTTCTTCAGTACCAAAATGCAGGTCGGAATGCCGGTGCCGTAGAAGATATTGGTCGGCAGGCCGATGACCGCATCAAGGTAATTGCAGTCCTCGATTGTGAACGGCGTTTGAAAACGCCAGCGCTGGGGCGGTTGAAAAGGCTAGCGCCCGATGTGTTGTTTGTT
>JAQBZB010000259.1 GCA_027622275.1 Planctomycetota bacterium
GGTGCTGCTGCGATACCGGAGGGCTTGCGCCCTGCCGCTATAATCCCGCGAATCGCGGCCAAAAAGTCCTTCACGGCGTTGCCCGACAAGGGTGATCGATAAGTGGCTACGCATGAGTCTTACGTGGATGGGGCGAGTGGAGAAGACATGAAACGGGGACAGCCTCGAATGGCGTTAACTTCTTCGTAAGTGCTTACGCCGCCAGTTCGTTTTGAAGCTGGCGTCGGGGCTTTTTCATGAGGGGGTATTGCTTGGGGCGACGCTTGCGGACGCGTGGCTCGAGTCGGTTGCGACGGAGTGGATTGACAACCAATATGGGCACCGCGTCGCCTGGCACCGCCGTCTGAAGCCAACGTAACGCGTCGATGAAACTGATCCGCCGAAAGTCAACTTGTTGTTGCTCGGCGGCGATCAACATGACTTGGCGAACCAAATTGTAAATCAACGCAAAGATGTGCAGCTCCTTCAGCACTCCTTCCACGGTCGTGCATTTCAAGACGTCCATCTTCATGGTTGTCTTCAAGTGGCCAAAGTTGGTTTCAATTTCCCACCTGTCGCGAAACAGAGTTGCGAGGTCAGGCAACTCGTACGCCTGGCTGTCTAACAAGGTCGTCGCTAACGTAATCGTCTTCGCGCGAAAGCCGCGCTCGGTGATCGTATAACACAACTCGCGAGTCTCGATAGATTCCGGCAACGCCGCAAACTGCTCGGCGCTCATCCAAGCAGGACAGTTCACGGGCTTGAACCATTCGACGATCTGCTCGTTGATGCCGAGTTGTTTGATCCATCGTGAAGGTGGTAGTCCCTTCTTGCCACGGCTCGTGCCCCGGCCCGGCACGACGTGCGGTCGGCCAGGTGTGAAGTCAACGATCAATCGTTGATGGATGCGTAGCACGCCATGCACGCCACGCCGCAATAACAAGGCAAAATGAGCGAACGAACAGAAGGCGCGATCACCCACGAGAAGATCACCGGCTTGAAGCTCTGGATGTAATTCGGCGGTTTTTTGCCAAGTTGTGAGTCCGCAACGGTGCGGCGAGCATTTTGGTAATCATGCCCGTGCCCGCATGCAACATCGCCAACCAGTGAGCTGTGGGGAATCCGCAGCCTGCGCGTTGCCCGCCAGGTTGCCCGAAGTGTTCTTGCAGTTCTGGCGTATCGGGCATCGAGAAGCTAGAGCCATCGAGAAAGAAGACCCGATGCCCAAGCCAACGGCTGGTGTCGAATGCATCTTTGTGAAGTTGTTCGACCGACCGTTGCAACAACAGTTCCAACACTTTGAGTTTCAGTCGCATCCTGGCCTTGCAGTAAGCGGCCGCCGTGAAGCAGAGGTTGGCTAAACGGGGCAGGTGCGTACAGGCAGTGTTGCCATGTAAGATCTGTAGGAAGAAGACCTGCACCGTGACGATCGGATTGAGCGTCGATTCCCGCCACACCATCCCTTGCTCGCGACAGGCCAGTTTGATCGCGCCGGGACACAGTTCACGCGTCCAATCCTGCTTGAAGTGTCGAATGACATCCGTGATACTCCTCATGGCTGAGTCCTCCTTGCGAATGGAAATGTTTGACCAAATCCATTACGCAGGAGGCTCAGCCTTGGCTCACGAGGGCACTGCTATCACAGCAACGCTTAATGCAGCTCGACAAATGAGTTGAGAATAAGTTAATGCCATTCGGACCTGTCCCCCGTTTCTTGTCCGTGCGCTGACAACCACTGCTCGGTTGCTTGAGTCTTTTTCAGCGCATTCGCGAGGAGAATCCTCAACGTGCTCTTCAGCAACAAGTTTGCATCCGCGAGCGAACTCATCTACACTCGACCCGCTAATATCCCCCGACACGATTGGCGTCAAACCCAAACATGAAAGACTCCAAGATGCACTCCTTCAATTGGGTCCGAAGCCGGAAACGTCTTTGCTCCCGCAAGCCAACCGTTCAACGCCGACGCCGCTTGTTCTTTGAATCACTCGAATCTCGCCGAGTTCTCGCGGCGGTCAACTGGGACGGCGGCGGCGACGGAACGTCGTTCCTGGATCCGCTCAACTGGGACAGCGACCTGGTTCCGACTGCGGGGGACGATGCCTTCATCGATGTTGCCGCGTCCGATCCGACAATCAATGTTGGCGGCACGGCGAGCGTCAATAGTTTAACAACCAATGAAGCGATCGTATTCAGCGGAGGGACATTCACCGTTGGCACAACCGTCGAAGTGAATTCGGCGGCAACCCTTAGCGGTGGCACAATCGTTGGCGCGACGATCACTGGAACTGCAGCGTTGGCCGCGACTTCAAGCGGCGGGACGTTGGATGGGGTGACACTTGACGGTAATCTGGACGTCACCAGCGGGACGGCGTCTTTGACGGTCTCGAATGATCTGACGCTGAACGGCCAGGCGACGTTGTCTTATGACGACGCGATCTACTTCAACGGCACACAGACGCTGGGCGGGACGGGATCAGTGGTGTTTACCGGCAACGCGCAGTACAGCGCCTTGGTGGTCAACCCGAACGACACCACGCTGACGATTGGTCCGGGTATCACGATCCGCGGCGGCAGCACGAACGGCAGCTATTACTCCGGCGCGGTGATTGGCCGTAGCGACTACAAGGGTGGCGGCAGCAACAGCCACGTCATTCTGCAAGGAACCATCGATGCGAACGTCTCCGGTCAGAAACTCTATGTCCGCACCACCGGCAACTTCACCAACGACGGGACCATCAAGGCCAGCAATGGCGGATTGCTTGGTGTGGATAAGTTGCAAGGGGACCTTGGCACCGTGGCGGAAGTGGTGGGCAGCACGGTCAGTCTTACCGGCAACTACACGGTAAACGAACCAGTTGTCTTGTCCTCCGGCGCTTCCTTGACGTTGGGTGGAACCTGGTCGAACGTGGCGGGGATCACGACGACCTCCAGTACGCTGCATCTGGCGGGAGCCTTCACGACTGCCAATGTGGGTACCATCGACGGCAGCGGCAGCACAATTGCGGTGACGGGAACACGGGACAATACCGGTGGCACCGTCGTGATGGACGCAGCCGCCAACTGGGTAGTGTCTTAAAGTTGAGGGGAGACTTTTAGAACCTCGTCGAACAGCTCGTCGAAGCTCCAAACATGACCGGCCAATTTCGCCATCATAGCGGCACTGGGTCGCTTATAAGACGATTGCGCCGCCAAGGCGCGGGGCTGCTCTCCATCTAGAGAGCGGGGCCATTGAATTGTGGATGATAAGTTGCCATGCGAGAAGCGACACCACGATCACCGTCGTGGTTCGTGTCATCCTTACAGATTCTCGTATGCCTCCCCGCGAGGACGGACCCGTTCAATGTTCACAACGCGAGCGCCCCAATCAACACCGTAGATAAGTCTGTAATCGCCAAGCCGAATGCGAAACAATCCATCATGGCCGGTGAGCGGTATTGATGTCGGCGGCCTGGGGTCGCTTGCCAGTGAAGTAATAGCGCGATCTATGCGCACCTTCAACTTCTTAGAAAGCGGCCTTATGTCTCGTTGCGCAGCTCGCTTGATTGCGATATCGTAGATAGCTTGTTCACCGCTCGCCACGCTTTCACTTTCCGCATTACCTTAGCCCGAGTTCTCTACGAAAGTCGCTATAATTTGTTGGTGATTCGACTTCAGCAAGAGACGTTTGCGCGGCCTGTATGTCCAGCTCCTGCTCACGCATCTCTTCGTAATAGACATCTGTCAGCGACACTCCGCGTGCGTCGGATTCGGTGCGAATGTACGCCGCCAATTCTGCTTCAACCTGGATCAACTGATCGCCTATTTGCAAGACCGCGTATCGATCGTCGGGTTGAAGTTGCATAGCGAACCTGTCCGGTGAAGTTGCGGATTGACCAATCAGGGTGAAGCTCCCGAGCGTTGTAGCGTCAGACTTGCGAGGTATTGCGATCATGGCTATTGCTGGCTAGGCCGTAGTTGCTTTTGGAGAATATCGACAATCTGCGCCACTTGATCTGTCGGAACGATCAGGTGAACGACTGGTTTCGCTTGGACGCTGTCAATCTTCGCGACGGCTCTGTTTATTTCTTCAGGGGTTCCCGTCAGAATAGGAGGGTGAAGCTGAAAGAAACTCAAGTGGAATTCGGTGCCGCTGTTCTGCGCTATCATGTGATTCGCGAACAACCCGAGTTCACTTTCCGGGTAACTTATCGGCAGCATTCTGCCGTCTTGGATTGGAGCGGCCTTCTCCGGCGCGCTCTTATCGGATTCCGTCTTCTTCTTAGCCATTGAACCACCGCTAGACTAATCGGGCCGCACACAACCTGCTCGTCGGGCGTCATCGTGCGTTCATCGACACGTACGCGACACGTTCTATAGTCTACTATGATTTTAGCCGGGCAAGCTACTGGCAAGCATCGAGAAAGTCAATGTCCGTAATGTATTTCAGCAACTGAACTTCTGGACACCGCGGTGCGACTGCCGGGTTTAGACGCGTCGTAACGGCGAAAAGTTCGCTTTTGTCCTGCTACAATGCCCCATGCCCAGCGAGCGAGACAAAACGAGCCAAGATTTGTCCGCGTCGTACGAATCCGTATCACAGTCCTGAAGGGAGGTGATGCTCCGTGGCCATTTGGTTGGCAAAGCGAATGAAGTGACGCGCGTAGTCGCTTAGGCGGACTAACAGATTTTTGAATAACGCGGTTTAACCCCAGCAGTCGCGCTCACAGGCAACCAGCCCGTGGCGGTCTCCGTCACGGGCTTTAGGCTTTCTTGCCCGCCCCTCAACTTTAAGACACTACCGCCAACTGGCGTCTGCAAGGAGGCACGATCCAGGGCGGGACGTTGTCGGCCACCGCAGGAGCGAAGCTGCTGGGCAGTTCATCAGGCGGCACACTAAACGGTGTGACCATCGAAGATAACGATCCGCTGAATGACAACCTGGTGTTGGACGTGACCAGCGGGACAGCGTCTTTGTCGGTCTCGAATGGTTTGACGCTGAACGGCCAGGCGACGTTGTCTTATGATGACGCGATCTACTTCAACGGCACACAGACGTTGGGCGGGACGGGATCAGTGGTGTTTACCGGCAACGCGCAGTACAGCGCCTTGGTGGTCAATCCCAATGACACCACGCTGACCATCGGACCGGACATCACGATCCGCGGCGGCAGCACGAACGTCAGCTATTACTCCGGCGCGGTGATTGGCCGCAGCGACTACAAAGGGGGCGGCAGCAACAGCCACGTCATTCTGCAGGGAACCATCGATGCGGACGTGTCCGGCCAGAAACTCTATGTCCGCACCACCGGCAACTTCACCAACGACGGGACCATCACCGCCAGCAACGGCGGTACGCTTGGAATCAGCGTGACTCCGACGAATTATCTTGGCGGTTTACTGACAGGCGGTACGTGGACAGCAGTTGCGGGTGGTGACGTTCAATTGCCCACAGGCACCGCAATTGATACCCTCGCGGCGACAATTGTCTTGGATGGTGTCGGATCGAATTTCGAATCAGGAGCGGGGGGCAATGCGTTAGCGCCGTTGGCCGCGATTGCTCCCACCGGTGTTCTTACGATTGCCAACGGGCGTAATTTCGCCGCCGTGGGACCGGTTGCCAATGATGGTTCGCTCACGGTCGGAAGCGGAAGTACCTTTTCTCTGCCGGTTGGTAGTTCCCTTGTTAGTCGCTTGACGACAATTGTTGAGGGCACTCTTTCAGCCGACGCCGTGACGATTGAGACGGGGATACTCGCAGGAACTGGTTTCGTTTCTGCACCCGTTACCACTCAAACCGGTGGAATCGTTTCACCCGGGAATAGTTTGGGAATTCTTAGCACGACGGACTTGGAATTTCAGGCAGGTTCGGCATTGAATATCGAATTGTCCAATCCTTATGCGACTGCCGGTACGGACTACGATCAAGTGAACGTAACCGGAACCGTGGAGTTGGGTAATGCCACGTTGAGTTTGGCGGGCGGAGTCGGCAATCCTGTCGTCGGCGCAGTGCTTACGATTGTGAACAACGACTCGAACGACAGCGTGACGGGGACCTTCAACGGGCTGGCGGAAGGTGCTGTCGTGCCGGTTGGCGACATATTGGTAAGTGTCAGTTATGTGGGTGGCGACGGCAACGATGTGACACTCTCGGTGCTTGCCCCCAACACGCCGCCGACCATTCCCGTTCAGACCCTGAATGTGGACGAAAATCAAACGGCGATCGCGACGGTACTCGCAACCGATCCCGATCTGCCGGACGATACGCTTACGTTCTCGATTACCGGCAACGGCCCCGATGACGATCTATTCACGATCGACTCGTCTGGCAATCTAAGTTTCAACGCGGCTCCTGATTTCGAGAATCCGATAGACGCGGGCGGTGTCGCCAATGACAACTCGTACCAGGTGGAAGTGCGAGTGGCCGATGGCGAGGGCGAAAGCGACACGGAGACAATCACGATCAACGTCCAGCCCGTGAACGACAATTCGCCCGCGTTCACCTCGGCCGCTGCCGCCAATGTGGCCGAGAATATTACGTTTGCGCAGACGCTCGCTGCCAGCGATGCGGACTTGCCGGCTCAGAGCTTCTCCTTTTCGATTGTCGGTGGGGCAGATCAAGCAAAATTCACGATTAGCGGCGGTAATCAACTGCAGTTTCTCGCCGCACCAGATTACGAGAATCCGACGGACGTGGGCGGCAACAATATCTACGAAGTACAGCTTGCAGTGAGCGACGGCAATGGCTTATCCAGTGTCCAAGCCATCAACGTGTCGGTGACGCCAGCCAACGACAACGCACCCATTTTCACTTCAGCCGCTGCTGCGACCACCGCGGAGAACACGACCGCCGTACAAACCTTAGCCGCCAGTGACGCGGATCTGCCTGCCCAAAGCATTTCGTTCTCCATCGTAGGCGGAGCAGACGGGGCGAAGTTTACGATCAGCGGCGGCACTCTGCTGCGGTTCATCACCGCGCCCGATTTTGAAGATCCAACCGACGCGAACACGGACAATATATACGAAGTCGAGTTGCGAGCTAACGACAATCACGGCCTGACCACGAATCAAACGGTATTCGTCGATGTCACTGACGGCAACGAAACGCCGACCGCCGTCGCGGACACGGCGAACGCCACCGAAGATGGCCCCAGTGTTACCATCAACCTGACGGCTAACGATCTCGATCCCGACGTCGGAACCGATTTGGAAATTCAAAGCATCAACACAGCCGGCACGTTGGGCAGCGTCGTGATCGACGCCAATAACGACACGGTGACTTATAATCCGAACGGTCAGTTTGAAACTCTGGCGTTCGGGGAAACGGCGATCGACACTTTCACTTACACAGTAACCGATGGCAACGGCGGAACGTCGGTCGCTACGGTCAGCGTCACGGTGACTGGCCAGAATGACGATCCGCAGGCGAACGACGATTCAGCGACCACAGGCGAATCGACGCCGCATACGGTCTTCGTACTCGCCAACGACACCGATGTGGATGGCGATTCGCTGATCGTCACTTCGGTCAGCGACCCAGCCAATGGCTCGGTAACGATTAGCGGCGACCAGAAGTCGGTCATCTATACTCCCGACCCGGGATTTCATGCGACCGATAGCTTCACTTACGACATTTCCGATGTGCATGGTGGAACCGATACGGCCACGGTGACGGTGCTTGTCAACGATGCTCCCGTGTCAGGCAGCGACCGCTACGTCACCGAGAAGAACGCCGTTCTTTCGATCAGCGCGCCCGGTGTGCTGGGGAACGACTTTGACTTGAACGCGAGTGATTCACTGACGGTCAGCCAAGTCAATGGCTCTGGGGCGAGTGTGGGTTCGACGATTATTCTATCATCGGGTGCACTGCTGACGTTAAATGCCGACGGCAGCTTCGTCTACAATCCCAATGGCCAGTTTGGCGGCCTTTCGTTTGGCCAGTTCGCCTTCGATTCGTTTTCGTACACCAGCAGCGACGGGCGTGGAGGCACGGATCAAGCAACCGTCACGGTCAAAGTCACGAATTCGGTTTTCGAGTTGCCCGATCTAACGCTCAATTCCTCGAATATCAGTTTTTCGCCCATCAATCCTGCTCCGGGCGATTTGGTCACGATCACCGCTTCGATTCGCAATTCGGGCTATACGGCCGCCGATGCGTTTGATGTCGAGTTCTCTCGGTTCGGCGTGCTAATCGAAACGGCCTCCGTCGTTAGTTTAGCGCCTGGGGGCACGACGACCGTGTCGATCAACACCTCGTTTCCCGAGGCCGGCTATCAACTGATTACCGTGGTGGCCGACGCGAATGACGATATCAGTGAAACTCGCGAAAACAACAACGAAGCGAACGGTGTCCTGCAAATCGGTACTCCGCCAACACCCTCGGCGACAATTAACGTCAATGTCAATTCCACGACGGCGCTCCAGGGACAAGTGGTGACCGTCTCTGGAAGTGGATTCTATGACTTCGACACCGTCCCCGGAACGCAAGACTATCCGGTACAAGGGGGAGCGGTCACGGTCGAAGTGCTCAATGTGGCCACGCAAGCGGTCGTGGGAACTTATGCGGGGGCGCACACAACGGTGAACGGTGGTTTGAGCCAACAGATCGTCGCTCCGTTGGTTGTGGGCACGTACACGATTCGGGCGACAGTCACGGACTTCAGCGCGACCGGCTTTGACCTCGCGACGCTCACCGTTTTTGAACCGGCTCCGGAGGATCCACCACCACCACCACCACCCTTCATTCCTCCCGCGTCTAGTGACCCGCCCCCGCCCCAACCTGTGCCACCGACCCAGATTGAGATCACTCCCAGTGGCGGTGGCGGTGGCGGATATGGGGGCGGCGCCACGAGTGTTCCCGGCGGCAGCAGCCAGATTACCAACAACGTCTTCATTTACTCTGAAAATGTCTTTTTCAGCGACACGAATCCCGATCTGGGCGAAGAGATTTTTGTCTTTGCCTATATCAATTTCTCGGGCACCAACGACTCCGTGGGTGCGTTCACGGTCGATCTAAACGACATCTTCCCGGTGGCCGGTGTATTGGAAATGTTCAACATGGGTTCGACAACGGTCAGCTTCCCTGGCGGACAGTCGGATAGCCCGCAAGCGATCGTGATTCCTTATCGAAACACGGCCGCTGGCGCGCACATCATGCAAATCGATACGACTCCGCCCGCGGAAAAGAATGCCACCACTCTGGACGACGATGCCACGCGTTTACTGCAAGTCGGTCCCGCCAGCATCACCGTCGATCTGCAGAAGAATGCGTCGTTGCTTTTCGATGCCGATGGCAATGGCAAAGTATCGCCGGGCGACACGCTGCGATATAGCATCATCGCCGCAAACAACAGTGGTTCGAGCTTGACCGGCGCATCCATGCTGGATGACTTCGACGAAAGCTTGACCGGTGCGCCTTTCAATATATCTACCGGTGGTATTTCCACTGGCGGCACGATCAGCTGGAATCTGGGGACGATCGCGGCCAGTAGCTCGATTACGTTGGTCTACGATATTCAGGTCTCGGCCAGCGTGAACGAAGATTCACTGCTCGCCAACGTCGCACTGCTCAGCACCGACGATACCAACACCATTTCCGCTACCTCGCGTGTGCCCGTTCACGTCAATGACATTCCGGTCGCCATGGACGATAACATAAGCACTGTGGAAGATGTGGCGGTGACGATCGTCGTGCTGGGCAACGACGTGGACGTGGATGGCGATGTCCTTACCGTGACCTCGGTAAGTACCGCCGCTCATGGCACTTTAACGATCAACCCGAACAACACGATAAGCTACACGCCCGCTCCCGATTTTTACGGCACGGACACGTTCAGCTACACAGTCGATGACGGCAATGGTGAAACCGATGCAGCGTCGGTAATCGTGACAATAGATCCGGTGGCGGACGCCACGGCCGACTCGCCGACAACCAACGAAGACACCCCGGTCAACATCGATGTGCTGGCGAATGACGCGTTCGAGGCCGTAGCTGTGGTGACGGCGGTGACCCAGGGTTCCAACGGTTCGGTCGTGATCGAAGCGGATGGCACGGTGACTTATTCGCCGGCCGCCGACTTCAATGGCAGCGACAGCTTCACTTACACGGCCGCCTCGGGTGGCGTGACGGAAACGGCCACGGTCAATGTGACGGTCAACGCGACGGGCGACATTGTGAGTGATGCGGCCACAACCAACGAAGACACCCCGGTCAACATCGGTGTGCTGGCGAATGACACGTTCGAGGCCGTAGCTGTGGTGACGGCGGTGACCCAGGGTTCCAACGGTTCGGTCGTGATCGAAGCGGATGGCACGGTGACCTATACGCCGGGCGCCGACTTCAATGGCAGCGACAGCTTCACCTACACGGCGACTTCAGGCGGAGTGGCCGAGGCGACGACCGTAGCCATTACGGTGTTGAACATCGCTGACCTGTCGGGCTTCGTGTTCGACGACCTGAATAACGATGGGCTCTTCGAGCCTGGCGCTGGCGAGGCGGGCATCTCGGGAATTATGGTGACACTCACCGGAACGGATGACCTGGGAGCAGTCAATCGTCAGACAGCGACCGCCGGTGACGGCTCCTACGCATTTTCAGACCTGCGTCCGGGGAATTACGCGCTCAATGCGGATCAACCAACCGCTTTCCTCGACGGCGACGAGACGGCCGGCGGGCTTGGGGGCATTGTCGATAACACTCAGGACAGCAACGTGATCGACCAAATTCTCGCCGAGTTGGACGACCCGGATACCGGCGGCTACAACTTCGCGAATCTCCGCTCCTCGCGAATCCAGGGCATTGTTTGGGAAGACACAAACAATAATGGCGAAGTTGACTTCGGCGAGACCGCAATTGAGGGAGTCACGATTAGACTAACTGGTACCGACGATCGCGGCTCTGCAGTGGACCAGGTCATGCAGACCGATAGCCAAGGTATCTTTGAGTTTCTAGAATTGCGTCCCAGCGATGCGAGCGGCTACACATTGACCGAAACGCAGCCGCCTGGATTTGTCGATGGCCTTGATTCACTGGGCACCGTAAATGGAGTGTTCAGCGGCAGCAACACGGTCAACGACGTATTCAGCCAGATCGGCATGACGCAGCCCGGTTCGAGCGCGATCAACTACAACTTCGGCGAACGTCTAGTCGATAGCGGCGAGATTCAACCTGGACAGACGGCAACCATTGGATTCTGGCAGAACAAGAATGGCCAGGCATTAATTCGATCCCTCGGAGGCAGTCCGGATTCCACGCAACTGGCTAACTGGCTGGCCGCCACGTTCCCTAACATGCATGGCGCTGCGGCCGGACCAAACGATATGACCGGCATGACCAACGACGAGACGGCCGACTTCTACAAGAGTCTCTTCAATCGGAATAAGAAGACGGCGGCTGGCGCAGGGCCGCCAAAGGTCGATGCGCAAGCCATGGCGGTAGCACTTGCGGTCTACGTTACCAACGAGAATCTCGCCGGGACCGTCGCGGAATCTTACGGATTCACGGTAAGCGAGACCGGAGTCGGTACCCATACGATCAATGTCGGCTCCAATGGTGCCGCCTTTGGCGTGACGGACAACAGCGATGTATCCGTGATGGATCTACTGCTGGCTACTAACGCCAGAAGCGTCAGCGGCTTGCTGTTCGACCTCGACGGCGACGACGACATCGACGAGTTCGAGAAGGTCTTCCGCACGATGGCGAACGAGGTGTTTACGGCAATTAACGAACAAGGCGACATCTAGGGCGAGCCCGCATATCTCAATCGGCACGTCCGTCTGATTCACAGCGATTTACCGAGTTGGCCAGCGCTCGTAGGGTCAAAAAACTCTGCCGACCTTCAAATGTCGATGGTTGCCGGACTTCCGCCGTCGAGCATCGCATGGATTTCGGCCGACTTCGATCGGGCATCTCACCATTGCATGGATGATACAGAACGCACAACCGGCACGATCAAGGCAGGATAGCTGCGCTGCGACGGTCGAACTTGGTTGATCTTCGGCGACAATTAGTTTTCTGCTTTAGCGACAATTAGAATTCCCTGTCACGAATTCGATTTCGTATCGTTTGTTGCTTTTTGTTGTCCCTGTGACGTCGTTTTCTTCGCCGTTTCCACACGGTAGCTTGGCACATTCAACTCGATGATCACGCTGTGATGAACCAAGCGATCGATGGCTGCGGCCGTCGTCATCGCATCCTTGAATATCTGCTCCCATTTGCTGAATGCCAAGTTGCTCGTCAGCATCACGCTCCCACGCTCGTAGCGTTCGGCAAGCAGTGTGAATAGCACCTCCATCTCCTCCCGGCTCTGCTGCACGTAGCCCAGGTCGTCGATGATTAATCCCTCGAAGCTCGAAAACTGCTTGATCAGCTTCGGCAGACGCAAGTCCCGTTTGGCCATCAGCAACTGCTGAACCAACAAGCTGCAAGTCGTAAACAGCATGCTCCGACCCCGCTGGACCAACTGCTGGGCCAACGCACACAAGGCATGGCTTTTTCCCGAGCCCGGTTTGCCGAACAGGAGAACATTCTCCCGGCGATCCAGAAACGATCCGTCGCGAAGCGTTTCCAACTGCCGCTTCACGCTCAGCGGAAGTCGCTCGAAGTCGAACGAGTCCCAACTCTTGCCCAGAGGCAACCTCGAGCGTGTCATCAAGCGTTTGATCCGGCCCTCCCGCCGGGTTTCGCACTCCAGCGTCGTTAACTCCGAAAGATAGTCCAGGTGACTGAGGTTCTCCGTCGTGGCTCGAGTCGCCGTTTGCTGAAAATGATCTCGAAAGCTCGGTAGACGAAGTTCGCGGAACTGGTCCGTCATCTGTGCCACCACGTCCACCTTCGGTCGTGTTGTCGGCGTTTTGGGGCGTGTTTTCGCGCGTGGCGTTGTGATTCGGGTCATTGCACTGACTCTCCATGTCGGGGTGCTGAAGTAAAGAATCGAAATCGGTGAGGTTTGGCGGTTCGACATTCACGGCGGTCGCCGCGGGAAGGTTGGCGGCATCGAGCACCAGCAGCCGAATCGGGTCGATGTCGATGGGCGTGCCGGCGGCAATCATCAATCGCAGCGCATCGGCCACTGCGTCCTGGCTCTCGCGGGCGGCAAGCTCAAGAAGCTGCACGTATTTCTTGTCAGCGACTTTCTCGGTGTGAGCCGCCAGAAGCAAGTCGTAAGCGATCCGAAACTGGCTGGTCGGAAACATCTCTTCACGGTATCGGTAGTTTTTGAACGCACCTAGTTTACGAACCAGCGGCGCCACTACAGCGAACGTCGCGCCCTTGCACAATATAGTAAAACGCGCGGCGGATTTATGCGATTCAATCCAGCCGTGCAAGTTCGCGGCGACGTTCAAGTTCGGCGCGGCGGTCGCGCTCGGCCTGCTCCGTCCGTTTCATGCGTTGCAGGTCTCGGCGCAATTCCGCGCCATCGAATTGGCTCGATGTGGTCGGGGTCGTTTCCGGTGTCACTTCGGCGGGGATGGTGGGCAATGATTCGATCACTGTGCTGGTCATGGCTATGCACGGCAAACGCACACTAAGTCTTTTGTAGTCCAAGGACTCCAGAGAACCTGACATACCCTCAGCTCGTTTGTCCTACTCACTCCCCGACAGGGCGAGGCTTGAC
>JAQBZB010000260.1 GCA_027622275.1 Planctomycetota bacterium
CGTCGCCGACCAACTGGCGGCGACGCGATCCGTGTCGGTCAGCAAAACGTGTGCGAAGTAGGAATGCGGTCGTCCCTGAGAATCTTCAGGCCGATACGAGATGTTCGCGGCCACTCGCAAACGCTGCAGCGAGGGAAAGTAGACCAGTCGATTCGGCAATTCCTCGGGTGTCGACAACTTCCGCGCCGGCGAATCAGCCGATGGGCCTGGGAGTTGATAATAAAGCGTCGACTCCAGCCGTCGAAAAAAATCGTGACTCACCTCACGAGGTACCGAGCCGGCTCGGGCGCTGTATTCAAATGCTTGTGATGCCATGTTGGCGTCGCTGCTTTGATGCAGGTACGAGCTACCGTAGGTGCAGTGCGTGCAATAGAGCTGATGAATCATGGGTCGTTCGGTCACATCCGACGCGGGCCATAGCCGCTTGGTGACAGTCCGTCCGTCCGCAAACGCGGCTCCAAACGGTGTCGCAGCATCGTACGGAAGATGTGAACGACATTCACGCAGCCCGCGTGGTCGGTTTCCGCGATTCCGCTACTGGCGCGCCGAAGCCGAATCTCCCTCGCCGATGCCATCGAAGAACCCCTCGTTCTGAGGTGGAATCACGCAATTCAGCACTTTGCGAAGCACTTCCGCCGGCGAACCGGACGACTCGACTTGCGAAATGATCTCGGGCGGAAAGCAGTCCAGAACCGGTGCGGTTTCCTGACGGTAAACTTCAAAGCGACTTCGTATGACTTCTTCCTTGACGTCGTCCGCTCGGTTTTCGCGAATCGCCCGACGTTTGATCCGCCGTACCATATCCTCTTCGTCAGCGCAGACGAGATGAACGACATGTGTCACTTCCACGTGATCTTCCAGCAGTTTGACTTGATTCACGGTTCGTGGAATCCCGTCAAGAATCAGCAAGTCTTCCCAGGGTTTGAAGTAGTTCAACAGAATGTTGCCGTCCAAGGCACGTCGCCAAATGCGAATCGTGACCTCATCCGGCACCAATTGTCCGCGCGACAAATAGGTGCTGATCTCTTTGCCTTCGGGCGATGAAATATCGACCGCTCGAAAGACATCACCGGACGACAAGTGAAAAAAACCTGGAATGATGCCCAGGATTTTGCCTTGCGTGCCCTTGCCGACGCCCGGTGGGCCGATCAACACCACCGAGCGAAACCGTTCTGTCTTCGACATTGTTTTCTCCGTCTGGCAATCGCGCGATGCTGTTGGGGAACTCCTTCGAACCGTGGCCAATTCGAAGAATCCGCCACACGACCGGCATCGACGTTTGCCGAGCCGGAAAATCCTACGTTCCGGATTGCACCTCCACAACGCCACCGACTCGACTCAAACTCGACGGGCTCAACGCTTGTCTTCCGTTTTTCAGCCGCACCTCGCAGGAATGTCTCGGTGACGAGCGGAAGATAATGTTTAGAGGGGCGCGAATTCGGAACGTGTCGGTCGATCGCCAACTTTGCAAACCTCGGCTCATCTCGCACAAAGATTTGCAAAAGCTCAAATCGCGATACACGACCGCGAAGCGAAGCTCGTTTAATTAAACTTAGCCGCACACGTCGAAAACGCGCGGCCCGTTGGGCACTGCGGTTAAATTGAACAAGCCAATTTCGTCCGCGTGGAGAATAATGCCGGTATCACATGATTGCCGAACTAATCGTCGAGAAGTCGCTGCATGGCCTGCGGGTCGACCACTTCTTGGCACGCCATTTCCGCAACTACACGACGTTTCGCCTGGCACGTCTCGTCCGGGCGGGCGCGGTTACGATCGAACGCGCGCCGGCCACGCCGGAAGCACGCGTCTTCCGTGACCAACGCGTCGCCGTTCGTTTCATGGAACCGCCGGACAAACTGTATCCTCCCAATCCGCAACCGCTGGAAATCCTGTTCGAGGATGCATGGCTGGTGGTCGTCAACAAGCCGGCGGGGTTGATCACGCATCCCGTGGCGAACTTTCAATCGGGAACGCTGGCCAACGTGTTGCAGGCGCATTTGGACGAGCAAACTCGGCGGCCCGGCATGCTGCGACCCGGCATCGTGCATCGACTGGATCGAATGACCAGCGGCGCGATCGTGATCGCAAAGGACCACCGGTCTCACACCGGGCTATCGATTCAGTTTCAATCGCACCAGGTCGTGAAACAATATCTGGCACTGGTCGAAGGACACTTGTCATCAAACTCAGGGTCGATCGACCGACCGATCGGTCGTTGTCCAGGCAAGGGCGTGCTCATGTCAACGGGGACGGATGCCCGCAATCGCAAACCGGCCTTAACGCACTTCCGAGTCCTTAAGAATTACACGCATGCGACATTGGTCGAAGCCAGGCCGCAAACCGGCCGCAACCACCAAATTCGAGTGCATTTAGCCACGATTGGACACCCGATCCTGGGAGACGAATTCTACGGCGCGTTCGGTCTCATCAAGCCAGGCTCATCCACCGCTCACCCCGACCAACCCTCGCGTCACGCCTTGCACGCCGATCGAATTGGCTTTGAGCATCCCATCTCACGTGATCGACTGGAGATCATTGCTCCGCCACCGGCGGATTTCTTCGACGACGCTTAAAGTTGGACGGTCCAGCGATGATGCGGCGCGCACGAGCACCATGCGGGGCACCGCGAGGCATTCATCTCGGAATGCGAGATTCACTTGCAACCCAACCGGGGATTGATGGCTCGATGTCGACATCGTGCCCAGACGTCAAGCCGACCTCCACCCGATAATCGTGCGGAGAACGAGTTGAGAATCACCGAACGACCACCGGCACTACGCACCGAGCGGCCGAGTTGTGCGGCACGAGTTCGCCTTTTGCACGTTAGCATGCGAACGGCGAAGATCGCGATGAATGTGGTCGGCGGGTTGCCGTTCTGCCTGGGTCCGAAGCGGTCGCAATGCCCGAACCAACGCCGACAGCTTCGCTTGGGTGAACAGCAAGTGGGGCGTGAAAATCCGTATGGGCCAGTGATTCGATGGAATCGCTCGGCCCTGTTTCTTTTGAAAGGAGCTGAATTTGTCTGATTTCGATCGGTATGACGTCAACCAGATCAAGGAATCGTTGAGAGACTACGCACCCCCCATGATTCGCGGTGGGATTGTATTGCTCGTAGTGCTGTTGCTCGTCTCCAGTTTTTATCGCGTCGATGCCAGCGATGAAGGAGTCGTCTTGCGGTTTGGGGCACACGTCAAGACATCTCAGCCCGGCTTACATTTCAAACTGTCGTGGCCCGTTGAGTCCGTACAAACAGTGCCAGTTCGGCGAATTCAGACTTTGGAGTTTGGATTCAAAACAACTCGACCCGGTCGCAACACGCAATTCGCTCCCGAGAATTCGACGCAGTTGGACGTCGCCGAAATGTTGACCGGCGACCTCAATCTCGCGCATGTCGAATGGGTGGTGCAGTACCGCATCAAGGACCCGGTGAAATACTTATTCAACGTCGGCGACGCCGAAACCACTCCGTTGGACGCACTTCCCAGCGGAGCCAGTCAGGACCCCAATGCGGCGGTCCCCGACACAATTCGCGACGTCTCCGAGACCGTGATGCGAAAACTCGTTGGCGATAAGAGCGTCGATGCCGTGATCACGGTCGGCCGAGAGAAGATTGGTTTGGATGCCATGGCCGAAGTTCAAACAATGCTCGACAGTTTTGAAATCGGTGGGGAGATTGTCGCGATCAAGCTGCAAAACACGTCGCCACCCGATCAAGTCAAGGATGCGTTCCAAGAGGTGAATCGCGCTCGACAAAACAAAGAAAGAGTCGTGAACGAAGCCGATGGCGAACGCAACAAGCAAGTCCCAGCAGCTCGCGGAAAACGTGATCAGGCCATTCTTGAGGCCGAGGGGTATCACGAGCGAGTGACGAAAGAGAATCAGGGGAAAGTCGACGCGTTTCTCGCTCAGCTCAAGGAATTCGAGAAGGCACGCGACGTCACCAAGCGGCGTCTGTATTGGGAAACCATGGAAGAGATGCTCATTAAGGTCGAAGACAAGACCATCATCGCCGAATCGTTGCAAGGCGTTCTACCGCTCTTAAACTTAGACAGCAATAAGACTGCGAGGTCGAAATGATTCGCATTATTACAGGCTTTTGTGGCCTGATCGCCGGAATTCTACTGTGGTCTAGCATCTATGTTGTCCCCGAAGGGAAACAAGCCGTCCTGACACAATTCGGCCGGCCAGTTCGAACCGCCACCGATCCCGGCATCTACTTCAAGATACCGTTTACACAACAAGCAACTTTGTTGGAGAAGCGAATCTTGCCCTGGGACGGCAACGCGGAGAGCATGCAAACCGGCGATAAGAAGCGAATCTTTATCGACGTGTGGGCTCGCTGGAAGATTTCTGATGCACAAGTCTTTTATCAAGCGGTGCGCACGGAAAGGGCTGGGCAGAAGATTCTCGATGATCTCGTCGATTCCGCGGTTCGCGATGTTGTGGCTCAGAATAACTTGATCGATGTCGTTCGCACGTCCAATGTATCGTTGGAGATACCGGGAGACGAGGAAATCGCGCGCATGAAAGCTACTGGGGGTGCAAGAAAGAATGATGCACAAGCAGCGCGTGACGTCGTCACGACTGGCCGAGCCAACATGGAAGCTAGGATTCTTAAAAGCGTGCGGATGGATCTCAACGAAAACAATTACGGCATGGAATTGGTCGACGTACACTTCAAGCGAGTCAATTACATCGAATCCGTGAAGGAAACCGTCTATGGCCGAATGCGCTCGGAGAGGTTTGTGATTGCCAGACTGCTGGAATCCGAAGCTCAAGAGGAAGGTAGCAAGATTCAAGGCGCGATGCTGTTGGAACTCGGCACGATCGAGGGCGACATGAAGCAGCAGTCCGCAGCAATCCGAGGCAAGGCGGACGCTGAAGTGATTCGCCTCACAGCCGAGGCCTACGGCAGCACGCCCCAGGCAATCGACTTCTATCAATTCCTGCGACAGCTCGACATTTATAGGCAGTCATTCGGAGCTGGCACTCGGCTAATACTCTCGACGGAAAGCGACTTGATGCGGATGCTCAAGAAAGTCGAAGGCGTCACAGTTCCCGACTCGCCAGCCAAGACGCCTTAAGGAATAATCGCAAGTTGTTGTGTTTCGAATGAGTTGACGTTCTTGATGGAGCCAAAGTCCAACGCCCGCCAAATCTGAAAGACGTAAGCCTGACCCCGGAAAGTGACAAACTTGAGCTAAGCTGAATTGCCGGTGCTCCACCGGATCTCATTGGAATCTTTGCCATTCGCACCCTGACATCTTCACTCGCTTTGAGCTGATTGCCGGATGTGCTTGCCTTGCGCCAGGAATCGGCACGTCTCATTACAAAATCCTATTGAGCCGACTCGTTTGCCGGAATCTCGCCAGGCATCATCGACGCCCCGATCGCTGACAGCAGCAGGCACGGAACGAACGCCCAAAACGCCAACGGTGCATGCCCCGTCTTGGAAAAATACGAAGTGATCGGTGCTTGTATCAGCCCGCCGATTCCCCACGACAGCCCCATCGTAAGTGCGGACGCGGTGCCCGCACCTTTAGGGAAATAATGCTGAGCGTACGACACCATTGCCGGCGACGTTCCCCAAAGAGTAGCTCCCATCGGAATCAGCGAGCCAATGAACAACCACTTGGGGCACCCGTCCCAACCCATGAGCATCAGGAACGGAATCGCGAGCAGCGGGCAGACCACCATGAAACGTTTCTCCCAGCCGGCTCGAAACAGGGTCGCCATGAGTGCCATGCCGACGCTTGCGGAAACGAGGAACGTTGCCTGCGTCAGACCGATTTGCGTGCCGGTGAAGCCCCATGCCTCGGAACTCAGAGTGAAATTGAGAATCTTGTCCATCGCCATGTTGGGCACCAAACGCAGCGAACAGATCAGCAATAGAAAGATGGCAAAGTGGCCTCGCCCGGCCATCATCTCGCGCAGCGTCGGCACGGCGGACTGATCGGGTTCGGACGATTTTGCGCCATGGATGTGTTGCAAGCCACCGATTCGCCGCAAAGTCATCACGCAAATCAGCACCGGCACTGCCAACACCGCAAGTCCCGGCAACCCCCATTGGTCCGTCACCAATCCGCTCAAGACGGGTCCGAGCGCCAAGCCCAGCGAGCCCCCAAACATGAACACCGAAATCCCGCGAGCCCGCTGCCCGGGAACAAGTCGAGCCGCCGTAACCGCTGCTTCGGGATGAAACGCGCCAACTCCAATTCCGCCGATGATCAGCAACGCAAACAACACCGCTGGGTTATGGAACAGCCCAATCGTGGTCAGCAAGACCGCGACGAGCGGCCCGATCCACAGCCATTGAGGAGTCGGTCGCCGGTCTCGAATGTAGCCGAACACGACTTGGCTGATGGACGTCGGCATGGACTGCACGACCATGAGCAACATCAATCCCATCTGGGAAAACGCAAATAAGTCATCGATCTGTTTCCACAACGGCGCGATGGAAAGCGCGCAGGTATCAACGAGCGTATGGGTCAACGACAAACAGATCAGCGGTTTCAACCAATCACGGCGTTGATGCGCCGATTCGTCCAAAGAGTCATGCAAAGGGAGCCACCTCATGCGTGCTGAAGTTCAAGATCGTCAATTCTTAGTTGGACGACGCACCTTCATTCAACCCTTGACTCCAGTGCCCATTCGCCGTTTGGGCGTTAGCCCAATGGCCCCAAAGTTGTAGCGAAAGTCGTCAGACTTTCGGCGTTTTCAGGTGGAATGCCGAAGCTCTCGCCGAGTTTCGCTACATCCAAGTCAGCGACGTCTACACTTCTGGTCGGCATTCGCCGCGCTAGTTGTTTAACGGAACGCTCTTGCGTTCGCGGAAAACGGGCGTTAAAAAGTTAACGCACTTGAGAGACGCGTGTCGGATGACACGGCGGGACTTGTCGTCAGCGGAGAGCCGAAATATGCCTGAGCCAGCCGAATTGAGTCGCCGCGAGCGGCAAATCATGGATGCCGTCTATGCCCTCGGCGATGCGACCGTGAACAAAGTCGCCGAAACAATTCCCTCACCACCGACCGCCATGGCCGTGCGACGGATGATGCATATCCTGGAAGAGAAGGGATATCTCCGCCGCACCGGGAGTGGCCGCGAAGTCATCTACAAGTCTCGCCAGTCCAAGGGGAAGGCCGGACGGACGGCGCTGGAGAATGTGCTTGAGACGTTTTTTGGCGGATCGCTGGAAGAGGCGCTCGCGGCTCATCTGCATGCACGTAAGGACGGAGTCAGTGACGACGAACGAAAGCGGCTGATCGCACTGATCAAACAAGCTAAGCAGGAGGGTCGCTGAGATGACTCGTACATTGCTAACCGTTGTGGGTGTCCTCTCGACTTCAAGCCTGTTGCTGGTGGACTCAGCACTCAAAGGTGGGTTGATACTTTTGATGGCGGCTCTCGCGGCGATGATGCTGTGCCGCGACTCGGCGGCCACTCGTCATTTGGTGTGGTTGGTTGCCATTGTCGCCATGTTGGTTGTGCCAGCGTTTTCGGCCGTCTTGCCACAGTGGCGAGTGCTTCCCGCTTGGGCCGCGCTGTCGCACGCAGCACCCGAGGTCGAATCGACTGAATCGGAGATCGCAGCTTCCCAGGACTCGCCAGTGGTGCCTGTCAGGCCAGCCGTGGCACTAACAGAACCGACGGCAATTCCCGACACAGCGCCTGCGCCAA
The DNA here is from genome assembly GCA_027622275.1 of Planctomycetota bacterium. Lineage (GTDB taxonomy): Bacteria > Planctomycetota > Planctomycetia > Pirellulales > Pirellulaceae. The sequence goes on from JAQBZB010000260.1 coordinate 7,680, forward strand.
TGGTTGTGGAAAGTAGTTCGGTCGACACCGGTGTTTCGTTTCCGACGAATTCGGTAAGACAACTGGGTGTGCATGTTTCAGCGAACGCTGATGTCACGTCTGCTGAAACAGCGTCGAAAACTGGGGTGTCGCCGCCGGCAGACGTCCAGTCGGGACTTACTGCGTCAAGTCTTGACTGGCTCGACACTTTACCAATTGTTTGGGTAATCGGGTTTTGTGCATTGATTATTCGACTATTGGCCGCTCGCTTATTGTTGTGGAGTAACGAACGACGTGGGATCGTGATTGCGGTTTCTGGTCAAATGAATGCACCCTCTGCAAACAGTCCGGACGATTGTGATGCTGCAATCCACGCGGCATTTGGAGACGCGTATCGACAGCTCGGATTGCGGCAGCGTGTCCGGCTGCTGATCCACTCGGAGCGAACGATCCCCGTAATTTGGGGCATCCTGCGATGTCGGTTGCTGCTGCCGGTCGGTGCTCGGCAGTGGAACGACGCGCAGTTGCGGTCGGTTCTGCTGCACGAACTCGCTCACCTCAAGCGTCGAGACACCGTCGTGCAACTGCTGGCGCAGTTTGCGTGTGCCGTGCATTGGTTTAATCCGCTAGTTTGGTTTGCCGCGTGGCGTCTGCATGTCGAACGTGAACGAGCTTGCGACGACCTTGTGCTCGCAAACGGAGTCAAACCATCCGCCTACGCCGAGCATCTGCTGGACGTGGCCACTCGATTCTCATCGTCGCCGTGGACTCAAGCCTGCGGTTTGGCGATGGCTCGAACTTCTTCACTGGAAGATCGGCTGACCGCTGTCCTCAACGAGAAACGAAATCGCCGCAGCGTGACCACCGCGATCTTGGTCGTGGCTTTGACGTTGGGAGCCGGTATCGCGATTCCTGTCGCCATGCTGCGTGCGACAGAAACGCTGGCGGAGTCGAGGGACCATGACGGGAAGCAGGCCCAACAAAAGGCAACGCCCAACTCGGATCCAGTTGCCGAGAAGTCGACGAAGACATCCAAGCCAAATCCGTCTGCAAAAAACAAGAAAACCGATGCCACTCAAAAACCCGCCGTAGCACGTGCCTCGACCGTACCTCCAGCTGCGGCTGCCTCCGAATTGAAACCAAAGCACGAGGACGGCGAGGCGGTCCTCAGGATTTGGCAGGCCAATTCGAGGAACGATCACAAGATTCCCGGTGCGTTGATCGGCGAACTGGCCGACTGGGTGAAGTACTTCATCGAACTCAATGACGTTGAAGGTGAAGCCCGAGGGACGTCCGCGAAGTTCAAGAAGCTGCTGCCGAAATTTGATGCCACGCGAGACTGGAATCTCTTTGACGCGATCGCCTTGCTCGACGAAGTATCGGCGATTCAAACGATCCCGCTACGCAATCTCATCGGTGCCGCATCACAGCGAATCGTCCACGTCGGCGAACCACTGCCGGTCGACTTGACCGACGCACCCTGGGGCAAGCCAAGCGAAAACGGACTGCGTGCCGCGTGGTTGATCGAACCGCGAGCGAAGGAGTACCGGCTGGCGAGTTTGCTCAAGGCACGAATCTTCATCCACAACTCGGGCAAGCAAACGGCGTTCTTCATCATACCGTCGTGGCAGCAGACCGGTGCCCATATTGCACATGATGCAAAGGACGGTGCGATCAAAATCACGTCGACCTCATGGACCACAATGGCTCAGATGGAGGTTTACCGATTGCCGCCCGGCACGTACTGCGAGACACGAACACCGGGCCTCGGTATCGGCCCGGGAAGCAGCGACGAGGACTGGGCCAACGTGCGTGTCGGTTCCTGGATTCACGCGAATGAGGGCGACGAAGTCCGCTTCACTCCTGGCGCTGTTGAAGTGCGGATGTCGCCGTTTGTTGTCGGCACCAGAAAGCACAACACGCTGCAAAAGCCCAAGGATGCAGCAGACCTGTGGAAACGATTCGTCATCGAACGCATCCAACGCGAAGCACCGATTCCCACCGGCGCGGCTGATCGCAAACTCGTTCTCCAACGACTGGTCAAGGACCTCTACGGCGTGGAACCAACTGAGCAAGAGATTGCTGCGTTCGTGGCGGACAAGTCTCCCGCGACGTTGGACGCAAAGACCCGCGCGGAATTGCTGGCGAAACGCGTGCAAGACAAGCGAAGCATCTCGCCGTTCACCGGCACGTTGCAACCGGGCGACATCCCGTTTCGCGTGCTGGCTGCGGACCCGGATTCCGGGAAACGGCCACGCGTTGTCACCGGGTCCGGCTTCTTCAATCTGGGTGACAAGCAACGACTTTTCGTCGAGCAGACACCTAGCGGCAATCGTATCGCGAACAAGGCGACCATTCGCTTCTTCGAGAAGCCAAACCCCGCACCGTTCGACATCATGCTTCCTGATGGCCGACTTACGTATGGCATTGTTTGGGATCGAAACGCGGGCGTGCTCTGGATTACGCAAGCCGGTCTGGTTCGGAGCTACGACTTCACGGACCCCGCAAACGTGACGGAGACACGCCATGCGCCGGATGCCATGCCGGATCGATTTGCGACCGCTCTGCGACCGTTCCCGTTACATTTGCAGGTGCCCAAGCCAAAGGGCGGTGCAAAGCTCGAAGGCAACAAAGAGCACCAACTGCAATGGGGCGAAGCCTCAAACGGGTTGCGGGCGGCAGTTGTCAGACCGCCAGCTCTTGGTCAGCCGGAAGCCAAACGCGCCATGGACTTCAACCTGGTGGTTCAGAACGTTTCGGACATAGCAATCCGGCTGGTCGCCAACTCGACAGCACCAAATCCCCGCCACTTGACGCTCTTAAGTCGAAGGCATGGGTGGGTGTTATTTCGCACGCTGAACAAGGAACCGTCGCAGAGTGACTTCTTACTGCAGCCTCGCGAAGTTGCGGTGCTGGCCCTGTTTCAGCCTAGCAGTCCGGAAGGCAAATCGATCTCCAGGAATCTGGATCTGACGTTCGTGGGACAGATGCAAATCGATCACGCACCACCGGGAGCTTGGACCGGCAAGTTGGTCACCGCCAACACGGTCGCCGCGTTTGCAGCCCACGGCTTGTTGCCCAAGGACAAGGATGCACGCGAACTGTTCGAACTTTGGAACCAAGGCATCCGCTGGAATCGAACAGTCCCAGGTGGATACATCGGACGGCTAGCCGACAGCGTGAAAGTCTTCACGAAAAGTAACCCCACGTGGAAGACCACACCGCAGCTCTTGAAGATGCTGCCTCGCATTGATGCCACCCGAGACTGGGACGGGCACGAGGCACTGGCTTTGCTGGATGAACTCGCAGCGGTGCAAGGGACACCGATCCGCGCGATGCTGGACGGCGAGTTCGAACGCACGATCCAACCCGGCAAGCCGCTACCCAAAGAGTTGAAGAATGCACCGTGGGGCGAAACCCACGCAAGCGGTCTTCGCATGGCATGGCTGCTGGAACCTCAGGCCGGCGAGTATCAATTGGGCACTCCGTTGAAGTCGAGAATCCTGGTCCACAACACGAGCAAGAAAGACATCGCGTTTCGCATGCGGAACTGGCATCAGTCCAACGATCACAAAGCTCGCGATGCCGACGGCAACGACATCCGCGTGACATCAACCCGTTGGCTGACTCGGGCACAACTCCTACCGTTTCGCCTCAAGCCGGGCGAGTTCATCGAAGTCATCGCCGCCGGCATCGGTGTCGGCGCAAGAGCGAAACTCCCCGACAAGTGGAAGGGCACGCAGGTCGGCTCGTGGATCGAAGCGATGTCTGGTGACCAGGTGAAGTTCACTCCCGCGTCCGTGCCGCTGAGTGACTGGAACGATACCCCGCAACCCGCTGGCGAGCCTCGCTGGTGGTTGGATTTCGTGAGCGATCGACTGAAGCGAGAAGAGCCGGTCCCCGCCGACGACGAAGTCCGTCGACGTCTTCTCTATCAGGTCGCAATGGATTTGTTCGGCACTCCACTTGGAGCGGAATACACAACGGACTTTCTCGCCGACCGCACACCGACCGCACTCAACACGCTGGCAAAACGGCTCGCGAGTCACCCGCGTTTGGTCGCCTTCACGGGCACACTTCAATCTGGGCCAACCGAATTTCAAGTGCTTCCCGCAAAGTAATTGCCCGAAGTTCTCTTCGTGACTCAAACATCAGCCGACATCCACCCAAACACCTTCTTGAGCGCTTTTGAGGATGGCGTCGCACACTTTTTGGGTTTCCAGCGAGTCGCGGAAAGTCGGACCCGCAGGCACGCCCGCAGCCAAGCCCTTCAGGAAATCGGCGACTGCGTGTACGAAGCTGTGCTCGTAACCGATCTGCAAACCGGGTACCCACCAATTGCCCATATAGGGCTGGTCACCGTCGCTGACATGCACGTTGCGCCAGCCTCGGATGATCGAATCATCGGCGTGGTCGAAGTATTGCAGCCGATGCAAGTCCTCCAGATCCCATTGCATCGAAGCGTTTTCGCCATTGATTTCCAATGTGTACAGGGCCTTGTGGCCTCGTGCGTAACGAGTGGATTCGAATAACCCCAACGAACCGTTCGCGAAACGGCACAGCAATGCCGCTGCGTCGTCGATGCCGACCGCTTGAACCTCGCCCGTCAATTGGTGCTTGCGTTCCTTGATAAATGTCTCGGTCATCGCGGTGACGGATGTGATCGGGCCATTCAGCCAGATTGCCGTGTCGATGCAGTGGGCGAGCAGGTCGCCGGTGACTCCGCTGCCGGCGGCTGCGACGTCGAGTCGCCACAAGGCCGCGCCACCCTGCGGCAAATCAGCCGAGATCGTCCAATCCTGCAAGAAGTTGGCTCGGTAATGGAACACGCGACCGAGTCGGCCTTCATCGATGAGTTGCTTCGCCAAGGTCACTGCGGGGACTCGGCGATAGTTGTACCAGACCATGTTGGCGACACCGGCCTTGTCGACCGCCGCACACATTTCCTCGCCTTCGGCGGTGTTCATCGCCAGCGGCTTCTCGCACAGAATGATCTTGCCGGCCTCGGCCGCAGCGATCGCCATTTCCTTGTGCAGGTTGTTTGGGACGCAAATGTCAACGGCATCAATGTCGTCGCGTTCCAACAGCTTTCGCCAATCGGTTTCAATCGACGCGTAGCCCCAGTTTTCCGCGAAGGCTTTCACGGATGCTTCATTGCGAGCACACGCGGCCTGCAGGATTGGTTCATATTCGAGATCGAAGAAGTTGGCGACCTTGCAGTACGCATTCGAATGAGCCCGGCCCATGAACCCGCAACCAATCATGCCAATCCGAAAAGGTTTCTTTGCCATCGTGCGATAACTCCGCTGTTCTCTGTCGAAAAAAAGAATGAGTGACTTTGCTATTCGCGAGTCAATTCCAACCGTGAGCGTCACGAACTTTGATCATGGCGTCGAGGATCGTGTTCCACGTCTTGGGATCCTCAAGCCGTTCGTTCGGGAACATGCAGCCGTCCCAACAAATGTGCTGGATGCCGCGTGCCGGTGCGTCTTTCAACCAGTAACCGGCGGTCTTCGTGATATCGAGTCGCCCGTTCGGATCATCCGCCAAGCAGTGACGTCCCGTCTTGTCGTGCGAACCGGCTCCGTGAACCGTGCCGTCGTTCTGGGCCACGTGGAAGTCGATCGTCCACGGTCGCAGCTTGTCGGTCATCTCTGCGTAAGCTTTATAGAAGTCGTCGTCGCCATAGCCTTCTTGAAGCATGGCATACTCAGGCGCGTTGTAGCCGAGTAAATACAAATAGGTGTGTGCTTGATCGGCTTGGAAACCGAGTGTTTCCGGCATGCCGACTTCTTCCACGCGCCGGAAAAGCATGGTCCGTGGGTTCGATGATTAGGTCTGACGCTAGGGTGTTGAAAACTCGCTCTTGACTGACGAATTCTTTGGCGCAGGTTTCGTGCA